>CANJZW010000060.1 GCA_947479475.1 Chthoniobacteraceae bacterium | reverse complement strand
TGGCAACGCCATGGGTTTGATCCGTTATAAAACCGAAAGCCCTGCAGGGGCGCCCCATGATGACGCCACCATTTGGAATGGACCGGGCGGCTGGAGTGCCCTTACAGGGCGTTTTTTTTTGGAACCATTTTCCCATGGCGTTGCCATGGGCTGAAAGTGAATTGCCCCTTGCAGGGGCATCAGATTTGGCGAAAGTCGCCGCCGGTTTTACCTTCCCGCTGCCCTCGTCGAGTCGCGGTTCGCTCTTCCATTGCCGTTTTTAGGTTAACAAACGTCCACACACACGCCGTCTTTTTCACAAAGGCACCGCCTTCCGGAACGGCGTGCTTCACACAAAAGCGTCGGTTTCGGCGGTGACTCAAACGCCCTGCGCCCCTGCGCCTTGAAATTATCTGATCGACGCCACAAAGCCCTCCCCTTAGAAAAACACCGCCTCGTAAACCCCTTGAATGAAGTTTTTTCCAAACTCCATTGAGAAAACCACCCCGGTCTCGCCCTTCCCCTTTCATGAACCATCCCTCCCCTCTCTCCATGGAACGACGCGCCTTTCTGCTCCGCTCCGGCGCGGCAATCGCCGCCACTTCTGTCTCCAGTTTTCCAGCCATCGGCTTTGGAAAAAGCCTTGTCGAACCGCTCAAACTCGCGCTTGTCGGCTGCGGCGGTCGCGGGGCCGGCGCCGCAAACCAGGCGCTGGCGGCAGATCCAAACGTCAAACTCGTGGCAGTGGCAGACTTGTTTCCCGACAAACTCGCCGTCGGTCTCGACGCACTCAAAGCCCGTTATGGCGACCGTATCGACGTCCCTCCTGAACGGCAGTTCGCGGGGTTTGATGCCTACAAACAGGCGATCGCAGCCGCAGATGTCGTCGTCCTCGCAACGCCCTGCGCCTTTCGCCCAGCCCATTTCGAAGAAGCCGTGCGACTTGGAAAACACGCCTTTCTCGAAAAACCCGTCGCAGTCGATGCCCCGGGTGTACGCCGCGTTCTTGCCGCTGCAGAGGCGGCCCGCAAAAAGAACCTCAAGGTCGCCGTGGGCTTCCAGCGCCGCCACAAAAGGGGCTTTCAGGAAATGATCAAACGCATCCACGCGGGACAACTGGGCGAGATCATCTACACACGCGCCTTCGCCAACACACCCCTGCGCACGGGCCTTGTCCGGAAACCGGAGTTCACCGAACTGGAGTACCAGTGCCGCAATTGGTACTACTTCTCCTGGCTCTCGGCCGATTTCATCGTCGACAACCTCATCCACGGCATCGACATCTCCAACTGGATTCACGGCGCTTATCCAGTCCGCGCCCACGGCATGGGGGCCCTCAGCGAGCGTAGTCCCGACTATGGCAATCTCTTCGACCACTTCGCCGTGGAATGGGAATACCCCAGCGGAGCCAGGCTCTTTGGCGAATGCGACCGCCGCCCAGGTTGCTGGGCCAGCGTCGCCAACCACGCCGTCGGCAGCGAGGGCAGAGCCGACTTCCTTGACGGCCGCGAACTTTATTCCATCACCGGCAAAAACCCGTGGCAGATGAAAACCGAACGCGGAGAAAATCCCTACCAAATCGAACACGACGATTTCTTTGAAGCCATTCGCAAGGACCTCCCTTACGATGAGACAGACTACGGAGCCAAAAGCACCATGACCGCAATCATGGGGCGCATGGCAGCTTACTCCGGCAAAATCGTCGAGTGGGATGCCGCGTTGGCCTCAAATCTGACGCTCTCGCCTGAACTCCACAGCCTAAGCGACGCCGCCCCCGTATTGCCGGAGGCAAACGGCCTGTACCCGATCCCAGTGGCGGGGAAAACGGTGGCTCTGTAGGCCACGCAGCGCGGGGGGCGCGGCCACATTTCAGCGGCCGGCTACGCCCCCCCAGAGCCGTGCCGGGTGAAAAGCAGGCCCTCGCCCTTGATTCGACGCAGGGATTGAACCGCCCTCTCCCAAAAAAGGCTCGCGCTTGCGAATAAATACGCATTTCATTTACTTGTTTAATGCAAACCACGAAATAATCCCTGGAATCTTCCCATGAAAATCAACTTACCCACGATCACCGCCGTCCTTTTTCTCAGCGCCGGGTTGCCTGGAATCTCAGCACCGGCGACAACCCCGCCCGCCTCCCAGACCGATGAATTGAACAAGACCTGCCCCATCAGCGGTCGGCCGGCAAATAGCTCCATCACGAGTGTTTACGAAGGCACCAAATACGCCTTTGCGGACGAAGCCTGCCGGACCAAGTTTATCGACCTTCGCGCCAACAGCCTCTACCAAAAATTGGGAGGCAAGCCAGCCGTGGATGCCGCGGTTGAGTCCTTCTACAAAAAGGTACTGGCGGACATTCGTATCAAACACTTTTTTGATGACGTCAACATGGACAAACAGCGCCGGAAACAAAAAGAGTTCTTGTCCGCTGCGTTTGGAGGTCCGACTGCCTATGTCGGCAAAGACATGCGCCGAGCCCACGCAAACATTCCTGGCCTCAACGAATCCCATTTCAATGCAGTGGCTGAAAACCTTCAAAAGACTTTGGAGGAACTCAAGCTGAGCAAGGAGCTCATTGACCAAGTGATGGCCATCGCTGCCAGCACCAAAGACGACGTGCTCAACCGAAAACCCGCCGCAAAATAACCGCGCCTAAACACCTCTCTGCAGCGCCTCCTGCTGGTGCAGGAGCGCGCGGAGAGCGGCGGGATTCTTGAGCAGATCGGCGAGGCTGTATTTTCCCAAAACGGCAAAAAAGGCCCCCTGCGCTTCGTGCAGAATTTTCTTCAACCCGCAGACCGGCGCGATCACACAAGTATTGGTTTTGGGATCGAAACATTCCACCAGCGCGAGCGATCCCTCCACCTTGCGCACGACCGCGGACAAGCTGACCTGCGAGGGGTTTTCTGCAAGGCTAATGCCGCCGCCCCGTCCCCGCTGAACCGCAATAAATCCAAGATCAGCAAGTGTTTGGGCAACCTTGGCCAAGTGATGACTGGAAACTCCAAAGACTTTCGCCACCCGCCCCACAGGAACCACTTCGCCTGGATGCACGGCAAGGAACAGCAGTAGACGCAGGCTGTAGTCCGTTTTTAAGTTAAGTTGCATCTGGGCCGATTTCGTGGCGAGTTTTCATTAATGTCGATCTAAAACCGCTCCACTCTCCGTGTCCGCCCCTCAGCCCAAACCGAATCCCTCGCATCCTCACGCGCTCCGGGAAACTATTGCCTCCATGTTTGGGGGCGCATGCTGTGTCTTGATTCTTTTTGCGCTGCGCGATCACACCGTCCCGGTTGCAACTTTATCAATGCTTGTGGCCTCGATGGGTGCGAGTGCCGTACTGGTCTTTGGCGTTCCTCTCGGGATTTTTTCGCGCCCCTCCAATCTCATGGCCGACCATCTTATATCGGCACTCAACCCACCCTCGATTTGAAATCGCGTTGGCGAGTTTGCAGAGTGAAGCCTGCGGCGGTCCATTCTGCAGGCCCTTACCCCACCCGCTAACACTCACTCCTCGCGCCTCTCTCCACGGCATTAGAAGCCTAGGATGAAAGTCACTCCTCCATGCAAAACGCTTCGGCTTTGCTGCACTTCTTGCTCTCCATAGATCTTCAGAGTCCGCCGCTCGCTTAGACCAACTTCTACCGATACACCCGCATGCAAAGCATCCGCCGAGCGTTTTTCGCTCGTGACCATCCATTCGTTGCCGGGGCTGCCCTGCAAGTGGACGCCCAAGGATCGTGGATCCGCCTCAAAGTCATGCGTCCAGGAAACGCTTGCCAGAGTGCGTACGGGGACCCCATGCACACGCCAATCCTTCGCCAACTCAAAAGCCATCCGGCCCATCGCCGTCGAGTTGCTATTCCCCGCCGAATCAACCCCCAACCCGCCAGCTCCTGTTTCTTTGACCGCCCCCATGCGGATGTTCCCGCAAGAAAAACCCGCACTCAACACGGCGCTCCAATCTGTTTCCTTGGGAGCCAATTGTGCGCCGAAACCTAGCTGAAGGAGCCACTCCTCGCTGTAGGCCTCCCCACGGGCACCCGTACCCGCTGCAAGATAAGGAAGCGGCCGTTTGATGACGTTGTTTGCCTGCCCGTAAAGCAAAGATGAATCGAAAAAGAGCCGCTCGCTCAAAGGCAGGCTTGAATACATGCCGGTGTGCCAACTGTCGGCGCTGATTGTGGATTCGGGTGAGTTGATCTGATTAGAGGCAGACCCAACAGCGCCAAAAAGACCAAAGGTCAAAGACCCAAAATTGCGTTCCACTGCGGTGACACTTCCATAAGTGTTCCACGTAGAGCCTCCGATGGAGGGGGGCTGCGCGTTGCTAATGCCTGAGCTTCCATACACGTTGCTCCAGGCGCTCCATTGTGTTTCCCCACCCGGCGCAAGGGAGGAACTGCCGTGAGAACGAACCGCTGCCGTACCCAAGGAGTTGAGGCGGTCTGAAAGCGTTTTTTGGACATCCTGCAGGCGGCTGACGGCGAGTGAATAAACCTCCGCGTACGCACGAGGATTAATCCGCCCAAGGATGGCCTGAACTTGTGCGATGGTCTGTAGTGAATCGAGTGCGTCCAACATCGCAGAAAAATTGGCATCGGTCGTGGCAAGGTTCAAATCCAGCACGGCACCAACGCGACTTCCGACCCCGCCTCCACCAAGCACCTCATAAGGGACTCGTTGCAGAACCATGTTCAAGGCGTTCACCGTTCCAGTCACCAGCGAAGAGTCGCTTGCACTCGCATCCAAATAGACAAGCGAGGCCCCAATGGCGGCGGTTTGATGGACGGCGGTAAAGTGCCCAAGCACGCCGGCGCTCGCGCTCATAATTGAGAAGGAATGCGGGCTAAAATCGGTGAGGCGCGCGATCGCCTTAGGCAGCACATATCCCCCAGTGAGCAATGCGATTCCCGACCCGCCAGCCGCCGCCTGAATCCGGAGCAGATCGCTTGAGGCTGAACCTCCCGAAACAAGATATTCAGCTTCATAAAAAGAGCCGGGAGCAAACGAAAGGGTGCCGATGGTGAGCGTCCCAATCGAATTTCCCGGAGCAAGATAGCCCTGTGTCTCAATCGATACGCTTCCAAGAATGGTCCCCCGGCCTTTGAGCGTCTGGTTGATATCGGCACCCACAACGAGGCCTCCTGAAACGGCGGTGACATCCAGAACTGAACCCACCGAGTCCTTCCCGCCGACGACCAGCAAGGGCACCTCCGAGAGGGCCGTGCCTTTATTGATGACCACGGTCCCCGCCTGAAGAATGGTCGTTCCCAAAAACTTCGAATTTCCCAGGATCTCCAGTTTGCCCACCCCCAGTTTTGTTACATCGCGCAGGATCTGATCCCCAGACATTTGCAGGGTGCCTGCGGTCACCTGAGCCCCCCCGCGTATGCTTCCCGTGCCGCTCCAAAGCAGCGTCCCCAGCCCCTTCTTTTCAATACCATTCGCTCCGCTTTGCGCGTTCACCACCTCCAACAAGCCGGAGCTGACTGTCAGAGTCCCGCTGAATTGCAAAATGCCAGTCCCCGCCTTGGTCAGCACCCCGTTGCCCGAAAATCCCCCGCTGATTTCGGTCACACTTCCCACCGCCGGCGCAACGATCATGTTGCCGCCAACCGTCACAGGCACGCTAAAATTAACGTCCTTGGATAAGCTGAGCGTTCCCCCATTCAGCAAAAGCGATTTGCCGAGTGCGGTACCCGAAGCCACTTCCAGCACGCCATCTTCGAGCCGCGTACCAAGAAATTGGTTGCCTGTGGACCCCACGGAGAGGGTTCCCTTGGACTCCTTCACCAGATAGCCGTCTCCCGCGATCTTGTTATCCAGCGTGACACGCTGGTTGGCGCCGACATTCACCGCCAGGTTCGCCGATGCGCCGATGGTCACCAATCCACTTCCCAGGGCCCCACTCTGGCTGATTTCCAAGGTGCCCGCCCTGATGTTTGTCGCGCCAGTAAATGCACTCGAATTGCCCGTCAAAACAACCACCCCATTGCCGCTCTTAAGCAACTCGCCGCTTCCTGAAATTGCGTTGGAAATGGTGATTGAAGACCCGAGAGAACCCGCCTTCAGCGCAAGGCTGGCATTCGTTTCAATATGGGCTCCTCCATCACCAAGCGCATGCGAACTCACAATTTCCAACGTCCCAGCGCGGATCTCTGCCCCACCAGTGAACGTGTTCGTGCCGCTCAAAGTCAGGACGCCTGCCCCGCTCTTTGCAAGGGTACCGTTACCCGACAAAGTCCCGCTGAGAAGCAGGGACTGATCTCTGGAAAGGCTCACGTCTGACCCCCCTGTCCCAGTGCCTGAGAGGATGATCCTATTCGAGAGGGTTGATTGGCCTGAAACCGAGGACCCCAGCGAACCGCCCTCGGCGATTGTGACAGTGACATACCAACCCAACGTTCCAGGGTTGATCGTCTGGTTGACTCTATTGGGGACAATCAAATCCACCTGCGCTGTGGTGCCGCCATCCCAAAATACGTTGTACAGGGGATTGAGCGTCAGCACACGGCCTCCCACAATCTTGTTTGGAATGGTCAGATCCGCACCAAGTTGAAAGGCCAACAAGGCATCATCGGCGAGCGAAATCTGACCCGCCCCGATCGTGACGCCGCTTCCAATATCTAAACGGCCCCCATTGATTTGCGTTGGGCCGCTATAGGAATAGCCGCCAGCAAGAATGAGAGTTCCAGGGCCAGCTTTTGTAATGCCAAAGCTGCCTCCGCTAACCAAGCCACCAACAGTCAACGTACCAGAAAGCACTGTCACCGTCGGGCTCGCACCCAAAGTCACCGCGCCCGTTCCCAAATTCAAATCACTGGTGCCGGCAAACGCAAAGTCGCCATTCCACGTCTGAGAATTCCGTGTTGCTAACGTGACGCTGGAACCGGAGGTGTTGCCCAAACTTCCCCCAAGGATTGTGAGGTGCCCAGTCCCGATGGACGAATTCATGGCACTCCCTCCGTTGTTCAGGTTCAACAACCCCTGCTGTAGGGCCGTCCCGCCCGAGTAGGAATTGGCACCACTCAGCGTCACTGTGGCGGCGGATGTCTTAACCAGAGATTGAGAACCAGCAAGCACGGCGCCGATGACTCCGCCTCGCACGTCAAAGGCGCTGGCAAGCGCCCTTAACGTTCCGTTTTGCACCGCTCCACCGGAGAAAACAATCGCTCCCACCGTGCTTTGGCTATTCCCCCCCAAATCCAAGACTCCGCCTGCCGCTGTAATCGCCCCGCTTGTGGAAAGTCGGTTGTCGCCACCAACAAGCTGCAACAAACCGCCACTCACAACCGTTCCTCCCGTGTACTCATTTTCCGCAGTGAGCGTCACCTTCCTCGTATTATTCACAAACAAATCGCCACCACCTCTCACGACACCAGAAATCGCCACCGCGCCGGTTCCGGAAAGTATTAAAGCGTGGCTCGCAAGGTTGACACTGCCGCTAACCGTCAATTGCCCAGCCCCCGCATTGCTCCAAGTCTGACTTCCCAGCAAATCAACCGCACCGGCTAGTGAAAGGCTTCCACCGCCCACCGTGACTGCAATACCTCCTGTGCCAACCTGCAAAAGAAAGCCGTCGTCGAGCAAACGCATCTCAGAAACGCTGGATGCCACCAAGCCTGCAATGGAGGTATCCGCCCCCAGCGTCATGCTTCTCTGATTGGCGACTGGAGCGCCTGCCGCCGAGAGGTAAACCGTCGACAGCGAAGTCGGGGTGCGGGCCGTCAGCGTCGAGGCTGCTGCGTCCCTCGCCCAGTTCTCGGCGGTCCAAAGGGATGGGCTCGAAGCGGAACGCCCGCCCACCCAATAAGCAGCGAGCAACTCAGAAGACGTTGTCGGCATGATCTGAACCCCACGCGCACTTAAGGTCAGTGAATAATCAAACGCACTCGTCCCAGTCAGCGTGTAATGCGCGGCGTCCAGAGAACTTCCCTCCCCGCCAGTGAAAAGCGTATAGGTTTGACCGCTGACAAACATACCGGACAGTCCCAACGTGAGTGCCCCAGAGGCAGACGCGGCCCCGCTCGCCGCAATGCTATCGCCCCATCCAAATCTGATGGCGGCCCCGTTCGCCAACGAAAAGGCGCCGACTTTGAGCGTTCCACTACTCGTTGGAAAATAGTTTAGCGTCGCCATGGGCGCCACGGAAACCGCAGTGTTTTGAGACAAGGAGCCTGTGCCAACGATCGTCAATGAACCGGCATTGACAACCGTCGCACCCGTGTACTGGTTGGCCCCCGTGAGAGTGACCTCCCCCACACTCGTCTTCGTCAACCCTTGGGGCCCGGCCAGGACAGCGCTCACAATCCCAGATCGTGCGTCAAAGGCGCTCCCATTGGCGCTCAAGGTTCCGTTCTGGATCACCCCTCCGGATAGGGTGATCACGCCCGATGTGCTTTGTTTGTTCCCCCCCAAATCAAGCACCCCGCCGAACAGCGAAATGGCTCCACCCGGATTCAATCGGTCGTTCCCACCACTCAACAAGAGGGAGCCCTCATTCAAAATCGTTCCACCCGTATACGTATTGGCCCCGCTAAGAGTCAATGTGGCGGTGGTTTCCTTAATGAACCCCTGCGTTCCGGCGAGCACCGCGCTCACCCTCCCGCTTTGCCCCACAAACGCCGTCCCACTTGCCATCAGCGTCCCGTTTTGAACAGCGCCCCCGTTAAAAGTGACTATGCCAAGCGTCGTCTGCAGATTACCACCAAGGTCGAACACCCCGCCCAAGGAGGTGATGGAACCGTCCGTCGACAGTACGTTCGTTCCAGGCGAAAGAACGAGCGTCCCCGCCATGATCGTCGTTCCACCCGCGTAAACGCTCGAACCTCCCAAAGTAAGCGTGGACTCACCCGTCTTGGTTAATCCAAAGAAATCCACCGCCATCACCCCATTTGAAATAACCACGGGGCTTTGCACGCTCCATTCAACATTACCAGAAAGCGAGACGGTTCCTGAAAGCGTGAGTGCCGCCTTTTGAACGAGGTCCCCTAGAACCGCGCCGCCGCTCGCAATCACAAAATTCGAAATCGTACGCTCATGAATTGCATCATCGCTTGAGAGCGTTCCGCCAAAGAGATAAATTGTTCCCGAACCCAGCGCTGCATTGTTGCCCAGACGCACCGCCCCGCTAGCTAGCGTAAATCCGCCGCTGAAGCTATTGGCATTCGTGAGCATCAGTTCGCCCGTGCCTGTCTTGAACACGGCACCAACGCCTGAAATCGCGCCGGTGAGGGTTGTGTTCTGCGATCCACTCAGCGTTAGGGTAGCGCCTGCCAGCAAGACATTGCCTGCCCCGGAGATCGCACCGAGCGAGCCGGAGGAAATCAAAGACAGTGTGCCGAGCGCAGAAATCTCTACGGTGCCCTCACCCAAAGGTGCGCCTCCCCCGAGCATCGCCGTGCCTCCGGAAACGCGCAGGATACCGGTGAAATCGGGAGAGCTACCACTCAGAGTGAGCACACCCACCCCCAGCTTTTCAAGCACACCCGAGCCGCTTAGTGCTCCGTTAAACACGCTGTTTTCAAAGGAGTCCGTCGTGAGTTTGTAAGATTGAAGCGAAAGCAGCCCGGAACCAGAGAGCGTCGCAATGGTTTCGTCCGCGTTGAGCGCCAGGGTGCCGGCAATACCGATCGATAACGCGACAGCGTCCGAGAGAGCTGCCCCCCCGAACAAAGCGAGCGTCCCTGCGTTGATATTTACCGGCCCACTAAACGTGTTGGAACCGTTCAAGCTAAACGCGTCAGCGCCGTTTTTCACCAGTCCCTGCGTCCCAGCGAGCACCACTCTGACCACTCCTGCCTCCGCGACAAACGGCGTTGCTGTCGCGATAAGCGTCCCACCCTGAACGGTGCCCCCTGCAAAAGTGACAGTCCCCGAAGTGCTCTGGCTGTTTCCCCCAAGATCCAACACGCCCCCAATCGTTGTGATCGCACCGACCGTGGAGAGGCGGTCGCTCCCGCCGCTCAGAATCAAGGACCCCGCGCTGACGTGAGTGCCTCCATCATAGGTGTTACTTCCGCTCAAAACCAGCGTCTCATCCCCGGACTTCGTCAGCGCAAATCCATTCCCCGCAATAACCCCTCCGATGCTGAGTGTTCCGCTCGAAATAACCACCGCAACGCTTCTTCCCAACGTCACTGCTCCGGCTCCCAAATTGAGATCGTTGCTGCCTGCAAAGGAAAAGTCGCCATTCCACAACTGCGAGTTGCCGGTTGCCAAGATAACGCTGGCACCGGAGGAATTTCCCAATGTTCCTCCATTAATGGTGAGTAGGCCAAGCCCAAGGGAAGACCCTAAAGAAGTGCCCGAAGCGTTAAGATTCAAAAGCCCCTCTTGCAAAGTCACGCCTCCCGCAAAAGTGTTTTCGCCGGAGAGAGTCAGCACTCCGGTGCTTGTTTTTATGAGTCCCTGCGTTCCCGCCAACACCGCAGACACAAAACCTTTTTGCCCCGCAAAAGCCGTCCCCGTCGCAGTGAGTATCCCGTTTTGGACCGTTCCGCCAGAAAACGTGATTGTTCCCGAGCTCGATTGAGCCCCCCCGGAAAGATCGAGCTTTCCGCCCAAAATCGTAATGGCACCAACCGTCGAAAGCGTGTCCGCACCTGAAGCCAAAGTGAGAATGCCCTCGGCGACCGTTGTCCCACCGTCGTAAGTACTCACCCCGGATAACACGAGGTTTCCCGCTCCGGCTTTGGTGAATCCGAAGCCGCTGCCGCGAATCTCACCGCCGACAGAGAGCGTGCCCGCCTCCACCGTGACCATCGGAGTCCCACCCAACGTCACCCATCCCGTACCAAGATTAAGCTCGTCCCCTGCCGCGAAGGTAAAGTCCCCGTTCCAAAGCTGCTGATTGTTGGTCGTGATGGTCACTTTCGACCCAGAAGTGTTTGCCAGTGTGCCTCCATTCATTGTCAGCAAACCTGTTCCGATAGCCGAACCGAGACCATCCCCGGAGGCATTGAGATTAAGGCGCCCCGTTTGCAGCGTCGTGCCTCCTGCGTAAGTGTTTATTCCAAGGAGCGTAAACGCATCAGCGCCGCTCTTGAACAAACCCTGCGCGCCGGCCAGCTTTGCGCTGATGGTGCCCGATTGCGCGACGAAAGCCGTCCCGGTTGAGAGCAACGTCCCGCTTTTCACCAAACCGCCCGCAAACGTGATCGTGCCGGAGGTGCTTTGACTGTTTCCTCCAAGGTCCAACTCTCCGCCTGCCGTTAGGAGGGAGCCGCTGGTGTAAAGACGGTCATCCCCGCCCGCAAGAACAAGCAAACCTGCGTTCACAGTGGTGCCGCCAGTGAATGTGTTCTGGCCACCCAAGGTCACCGTCCCAGTCCCACTTTTCATCAACCCCTGCGCGCCAGCGAGGGTAGCACTCACAGTGCCGTTCTGTGCGATAAACGCCGTTCCGCTCGCAATAAGTGTCCCGTTTCGAATGACGCCGCCCACGAAAGTGATCGTGCCCAATGTCGTCTGCCCGTTGCCTCCAAAATCCAGAACACCACCCACCGTGGTCATATCGCCGAGCGTCGACAACCGGTCATTTCCACCCAAAAGCAACAAAGTGCCGCCGCTTATAGTCGTTCCTCCTCCGTAGGTGTTCATTGCATCTAGTGTGAAAGTTCCATCCCCAATTTTGACCAAAGCCTGGGTGCCGGCTAATACAGCGCTCACGACTCCGCTTTGGGCGATAAAGGCAGTGCCGGTCGAAGTGAGGGTTCCGTTTTGCACCAAGCCTCCATTAAAAGTAATCGCTCCCGAAGTGCTCTGGCTGTTACCGCCAAAATCCAGCACGCCCCCCGTGGTGGTAATCGCTCCACTCAACAATAAGCGATCGTCTCCTCCGGACAACATGAGCGAACCCGCGCCTACCGTCGTCCCACCCGTATAAGTGTTCGCTCCGCTTAACGTCAGAACAGCGCCGCTACTCTTCACCAGTGCTTGCGTACCGGCGAGCACCGCATCCACGTTTCCTCCTTGTGCCGCGAATAACGTGCCAGTCGCCGTGAGCACTCCGTTTTGTACCGTGCCGCCGGCGAAGGTGATTGCACCCAGCGTGGTTTGGCCATTGCCGCCAAGATCCAGCACTCCGCCTGTCGTTGTGATAGAACCACTCGCAGAGAGGCGGTCAGCTCCACCGGCGAGGAACAAAGTCCCATCGTTTACGTTGGTTCCGCCCGTATAGGTGTTCACCCCACTTAATGTCAAAGAAGCCGTCCCAACTTTCACAAAACCCTGGGCACCAGCGAGGGTTGCGCTCACCGTCCCAGCCTGTGCCAAAAATGCAGTACCCGAGGAGGACAATGTTCCGTTCTGAACAAAACCACCCGCGAAGGCAATCGTTCCCAACGTGTTTTGGACGTTACCACCCAGATCCAATACCCCGCCCGTGGTTAAAATGGAACCGCTCGTGGAAAGTCGATCAGACCCGCCGCTGAGGATAAGCGAGCCGTCACTGACTGTCGTTCCACCCGTGTACGTGTTCGCCGCGTTGAACGTCACCGACCCGACTCCGTCTTTAACCAAACCCTGCGTGCCGGCTAGCATTGCGCTCACAGTCCCGGCTTGCGCCACAAAAGCCGTGCCGCTGGCACTGAGTGTTCCGTTCTGGATCACACCGCCCGCAAACGTGATCGTCCCCAGCGTCGTTTGCGAGTTTCCTCCAAGATCCAAAACGCCACCCATTGTCGTGATGGAACCGCTCGTCGAAAGGCGGTCACTCCCGTCACTAAGCAGAAGCGAGCCTTCGTTCACTGTTGTGCCACCCGTATAAGTGTTCACCCCGTTTAATGTCAACGAACCGGCTCCCGCTTTCACCAAGGCCTGCGTCCCGGATAGAATTGCGCTTACAGTCCCGGCTTGCCCCACAAAGGCTGTGCCTGTTGCCGTCAAAGTTCCGTTCTGCACCAGGCCTCCTGTGAGGATGATCGTCCCTGAGGTACTCTGCCGATTGCCGCCAAGATCCAGCACACCGCCCGTCGTCGTAATAGAACCAATCGCAGAAAGGCGATTATCCCCACCAGACAAGAACAGCGTGCCGTCGTTTATGTTGGTCCCGCCCGTGTAGGTGTTTATCCCGTTTAACGTCAGAGAAGCCGGACCGTCCTTCACCATGCCCTGCGTACCGGCGAGAGTTGCGCTCACCATGCCAGCTTGCGCCACAAAAGCAGTGCCCGTGGCCGTCAACGTTCCGTTCTGAACCAGTCCGCCTGCGAACGTAACAGTCCCAAGCGTGGTTTGGCTGTTGCCATCCAGATCCAGCACGCCGCCCCTCGTCGTAATAAAACCGCTTGTTGAAAGACGGTCGTCTCCACCCACTAGCAGCAACGAACCCCCTGCCACGGTCGTCCCGCCCGTGTACGTATTGGCCGCACTCAAAACAAGGGAAGCAGGCCTGTCCTTCACCAAGCCTTGCGTGCCAGCGAGGATCGCACTCACAGTCCCGCTTTGCGCCAAAAAGGCCGCACCCGTTGCTGTCAACGTTCCGTTCTGAACCAGTCCGCCCGCGAACGTGACAGTCCCAAATGTGGTTTGGCCGTTGCCGCCCAGATCCAGAATGCCGCCCGTCGTCGCAATAAAACCGCTCGTTGAAAGACGGTCGTCTCCACCCACAAGCAGCAACGAACCTCCTGCCACGGTCGTCCCACCCGTGTATGTACTGATCGCACTCAAAGCCAACGAAGCAGGCCCGTCCTTCACCAAACCCTGCGTGCCTGCGAGTACGGCGCTCACAGCTCCGCCTTGGGCAAGAAAGGCGGCTCCGGTCGAAGTGAGTGTTCCGTTTTGCACCATACCTCCATTAAAGGTGATCAATCCCGAAGTGCTCTGGCTGTTACCGTCTAAATCTAGGACTCCGCCCGTGCTGGTAATCGCACCAGTCAATGACAAGCGATTGTCTCCGCCGCTCAACAGCAGAGAACCCGCGCCTACCGTCGTCCCTCCCGTGTAAGTGTTCGCTCCGCTTAACGTCAAAATAGCGCCAGTGCTCTTCACCAATGCTTGCGTACCGGCGAGCACCGCATCCACGTTGCCACCTTGCGCCGCGAACGCCGTGCCAGTCGCCATGAGCAATCCGTTTTGCACCGTGCCGCCCGCAAACGTGATCGTGCCCAACGTGGTTTGGACATTGCCGCCAAGATCCAGCACACCGCCCGTCGTAGTCATAGAACCACTCGAAGAGAGGCGGTCATCTCCACCAACAAGGAACAAAGTCCCATCGTTTACGTTAGTCCCGCCCGTATAGGTGTTCACCCCGCTTAATGTCAAAGAAGCCGTCCCGACCTTTACCAGTCCTTGCATACCTGCGAGGGTTGCGCTCACCGTCCCAGCCTGGGCCAAAAATGCAGTGCCGGTGGATGTCAATGTTCCGTTCTGAACGAGACCACCCGCGAAGGCGATCGTTCCCAGCGTGTTTTGGACGTTGCCGCCCAGATCCAATACCCCGCCCGTGGTTAAAATGGAACCGCTTGTGGAGAGTCGATCCGACCCGCCGCTGAGAATGAGCGAGCCGTCACTGACTGTCGTTCCACCCGTGTAAATATTCGAAGCACTTAATGTCACCAAACCGACTCCGGCTTTCACCAAACCCTGCGTGCCAGATAGGATTGCGCTCACAGTCCCCGCTTGCGCCACAAAAACCGTGCCGCTTGCCGTCAGTGTTCCATTCTGAACCAGGCCCCCGGCAAACGTGATCGTCCCCAGCGTCGTTTGCGCATTTCCTCCAAGATCTAAAACGCCACCCGTTGTTGTCATGAAACCACTTGTCGAAAGGCGATCACTCCCCCCACTGAGCAGAAGCGAACCTTCGTTCACCGTTGTGCCACCCGTATAGGTGTTCACCCCGTTTAATGTCAGAGCACCGGCGCCCTCCTTCACCAAACCCTGCGTGCCGGAAAGAATTGCACTCACCACTCCGGCTTGCCCTACGAAAGCCGTACCAGACGCCGTCAACGTTCCGTTTTGAACCAGCCCGCCTGTGAGGGTGATCATCCCTGAGGTGCTCTGCTGGTTACCGCCAAGATCCAGCACGCCACCCGCCGTGGTGATAGAACCAATCGCAGACAGGCGATCACTTCCACCAGCAAGGACCAGCGTGCCATCGTTTATATTGGTCCCGCCCGTGTAGGTGTTCTCCCCGTTTAATGTCAGAGAAGCCGGACCGTCCTTCACCAGGCCCTGCGTACCGGCGAGAGTTGCACTCACCACGCCGGCTTGCGCGACAAAGGCAGTGCCAGTGGCCGTCAACGTTCCATTTTGAACCAGACCGCCGGCGAAGGTGATCGTTCCTGAGGTGCTCTGCCGATTTCCGCCCAGATCCAGCACGCCGCCGAAAGTCGTTATAAAGCCGCTCGTCGAGAGACGGTCATCTCCGCCGGCGAGCTGCAGCAAACCCGTACGCACTGTCGTTCCACCCGTGTATGTATTGACCCCGTTCAAACTCGCCGCCCCAGTCCCACTCTTAAGCACACCGAGAAGGCCACCAAGCTCCGCGCTGACCGTGCCGCTCTGCAGCACATAGGTCGTTCCGTTACCCGTCAATGTTCCATTACGGACGATGCCACATGCAAAGGTGATTGTTCCGAGCGTTGTCTGACTGTTGCCGCCAAGATCCAACACGCCACCAGCGGCAGTGATATCGCCGAGCGTCGACAACCGGTCATTTCCTCCCGAAAGCAACAAAGTGCCTTCGCTTACAGTCGTTCCTCCTGAGTAGGTGTTCATTGAACCTAAGGCAAAAGTTCCATCCCCCATTTTCACGAAAGCCTGAGTGCCGGCTAATACAGCGCTCACGACTCCGCTTTGGGCGATAAAGGCAGTGCCGGTCGAAGTGAGCGTTCCGTTTTGCACCAAGCCTCCATTAAAAGTAATCGCTCCCGAAGTGCTCTGGCTGTTACCGCCCAGATTCAGCACGCCGCCAGTCGTCGTAATCGCGCCACTCAGCGACAAGCGATTGTCTCCGCCGCTCAACAGCAGAGAACCCGCATTGACCGTCGTCCCACCCGTGTAAGTGTTCACCCCGCTTAACGCCAGAACAGCGCCGCCACTCTTCACCAGTGCTTGCGTACCGGCGAGCACCGCATCCACGTTTCCAGCTTGCGCCGCGAACGCCGTGCCAGTCGCCGTGAGCACTCCGTTTTGTACCGTGCCGCCCGCAAACGTGATCGCACCCAGCGTGGTTTGTACATTGCCGCCAAGATCCAGAACGCCGCCCGTCGTGGTGATAGAACCAATCGCAGAGAGGCGGTCACTTCCACCAGCGAGGAACAAAGTCCCATCGTTTACATGGGTTCCACCCGTATAGGTGCTCACCCCGTTTAATGTCAAAGAGGCCGTACCGGTCTTCACCAAGCCCTGGGCACCAGCGAGCGTTGCGCTCACCGTCCCAGCCTCTGCCAAAAATACAGTTCCCGTGGATATCAATGTTCCATTCTGAACGAGACCACCCGCGAAGGCGATCGTTCCCAGCGTGTTTTGGACGTTGCCGCCCAGATCCAATACCCCGCCCGTGGTTAAAATGGAACCGCTTGTGGAAAGTCGATCCGACCCGCCGCTGAGGATAAGCGAGCCGTCACTGACTGTCGTTCCACCCGTGTACGTGTTCGCCGCGTTTAACGTCACCGAACCGACGCCATCTTTCACCAAACCCTGCGTGCCGGACAGGATTGCGCTCACAGTCCCGGCTTGCGCCACAAAAGCCGTGCCGCCCGCAGTGAGTGTTCCATTCTGAACCACACCGCCCGCAAACGTGATCGTCCCCAGCGTCGTTTGCGAGTTTCCTCCAAGATCCAAAACGCCACCCATTGTCGTGATGGAACCGCTCGTCGAAAGGCGGTCACTCCCGCCACTGAGTCGAAGCGAACCTTCGTTCACTGTTGTGCCACCCGTATAAGTGTTCACCCCGTTTAATGTCAACGAACCGGCTCCCGCTTTCACCAAGGCCTGCGTCCCGGATAGAATTGCGCTTACAGTTCCGGCTTGCGCCACAAAGGCTGTGCCAGTCGCTGTCAACGTTCCGTTCTGCACCAGGCCTCCTGTGAGGGAGATTATCCCTGAGGTGCTCTGCCGATTGCCGCCAAGATCCAGCACACCGCCCGTCGTCGTAATAGAACCAATCGCAGAAAGGCGATTATCCCCACCAGCCAAGAACAGCGTGCCGTCGTTTATGTTGGTCCCGCCCGTGTAGGTGTTCACCCCGTTTAATGTCAGAGAAGCCGGACCGGCTTTCACCATGCCCTGCGTACCGGCGAGAGTTGCGCTCACCACGCCGGCTTGCGCCACAAAGGCAGTGCCCGTGGCCGTCAACGTTCCGTTTTGAACCAACCCGCCGGCGAAAGTGATCAGCCCAAACGTGGTTTGGCTGTTGCCATCCAGATCCAGCACGCCGCCCCTCGTCGTAATAAAACCGCTCGTTGAAAGACGGTCGGTGCCACCCACAAGCAACAACGAACCTCCTGCCACAGTCGTCCCACCCGTGTACGTATTAACCGCACTCAAAACAAGCGCAGCAAACCCGTCCTTCACCAACCCCTGCGAACCGGCGAGGATCGCGCTTACCATGCCGGATTGCCCAATAAACGCCGTACCGCTTGCAATGAGCATCCCATTTTGAATCACACCACCCGCGAAGGTGATCACCCCCAGTGTTGTCTGGGCATTCCCCCCAAGATCAAGAATACCGCCCATCGCCGTAATGGAGCCACTCGTCGACAAACGGTCGTCTCCGCCGCTTAACTGGAGTGAACCTAAACCCACATTGGTTCCGCCCGTGTACGTGTTCACTCCGCTCAAAGTCAGCGTGCCACTCCCACTCTTCACCAGCGCCTGCCTGCCAGCTAATACAGCGCTCACGGTTCCGCTTTGGGCAAGAAACGCGGCTCCGGTCGACGTGAGCGTTCCGTTTTGCACGCTGCCTCCATTAAAAGTGATCGCTCCCGAACTGCTCTGGCTGTTACCGCCTAAATCCAGAACGCCGGCCGTGGTGGTAATCGCACCACTCAGCGACAAGCGATTATCTCCGCCGCTCAACAGCAGAGAACCCGCATTGACCGTCGTCCCGCCCGTGTAAGTATTCACCCCGCTTAACGCCAGAACAGCACCACTGCTCTTCACCAATGATTGCGTACCGGCGAGCACCGCATCCACGTTTCCACCTTGTGCCGCGAACGCCGTGCCAGTCGCCGTAAGCACTCCGTTTTGCACTGTGCCTCCAACAAAAGTGATCGCGCCCAGCGAGGTTTGGCCATTGCCGCCAAGATCTAGCACCCCGCCCGTCGCAGTAATAGAACCACTCGCAGAGAGGCGGTCGCTTCCACCTGTGAGGAACAAAGTTCCGTCGTTTACGATGGTCCCGCCCGTATAGGTGTTCACCCCGCTTAATGTCAAAGAAGCCGTCCCGCCCTTCACCAGGCCCTGAGCACCAGCAAGGGTTGCGCTCACCGTCCCTGTCTGTGCCAAAAATGCAGTGCCCGTGGATGTCAATGTTCCGTTCTGAACGAGACCACCCGCAAAAGTAATCGTCCCCAGCGTATTTTGGACGTTGCCGCCCAGATCCAATACCCCACCCGTTGTTAAAATGGAACCGCTCGTGGAGAGACGATCAGACCCGCCACTTAGAATGAGCGAGCCTTCACTGACTGTCGTTCCACCCGTGTAAGTGTTCGCCGCGTTTAACGTCACCGAAGCGGCCCCGTCCTTAAACAAGCCCTGCGCGCCAGCAAGGATCGCACTCACAGTCCCGGCTTGCGCCACAAAAGCCGTGCCGCCCGCAGTGAGCGTTCCATTCTGAACCACACCGCCCGCAAACGTGATCGTCCCCAGCGTCGTTTGCGCATTTCCTCCAAGATCCAAAATGCCGCCCATTGTCGTGATGGAACCGCTCGTCGAAAGGCGGTCACTCCCGCCACTAAGCAGAAGCGAGCCTTCGTTCACCGTTGTGCCACCCATATACGTGTTCACCCCGTTTAAGGTCAGCGAACCGATTCCGTCCTTCACCAAGCCCTGCGACCCGGAAAGAATTGCACTCACAGTCCCCGATTGCGCCACAAAAGCCGTGCCCATTGCCGTCAGCGTTCCGTTCTGAACCAGACCGCCCGCGAATGTGATCTGCCCCAGCGTGGTTTGTCCATTGCCGCCCAAGTCCAGCACGCCACCCGTCGTCCTGATGAAACCGCTTATCGAGAGACGGTCGTTGCCACCAGCGAGCCGCAGAGAACCCTCTGCAACGGTCGTCCCACCCGTATACGTATTGACCGCACTCAAGGTCAGCGTCCCTGACTCTTCCTTCACTAGCCCCCGGGTGCCTGCCAAAATGGCACTCACACTCCCGGCTTGCGCGACAAACGCGCTCCCAGTCGCCTCGAGGGTTCCGTTTTGAACGATACCGCCCGCAAACGTGATTGTCCCCACGGTCGACTGCGCTTTACCGCCGAGGTCCAGCACGCCACCCGCCGTGGTTATGGCTCCGCTCAGCGACAACCGGTCGTTCCCCCCGCTGAGCAACAAGGAGCCATCAACCACCGTCGTTCCACCCGAGTAAGTGTTTGCTGCACTCAAACGCACGGTACCCGTGCCACTTTTTACCAAACCCTGCGTACCCGAGAGCACGGCACTCACCATCCCGCCCTGCGCCACAAACGCCGTCCCGTTCGCAGTCAAAATCCCATTTTGCAGCAACCCTCCGCCTAAAGTAATCGTGCCGGACGTCCCTTGCTCGTTACCCCCAAGATCCCACAAACCGCCCGTCATGGTAATGGCTCCAGCAATCGGGAGCCTGCTCGCCCCGCCCATCAGCAAAAGAGTCCCCATGCTGATGTTTGTGCCCCCCGTATAAACATTCGCTCCGCTCAGGATGAGCGTGTCGCCCGATGTTTTGTTCAACTCGAAACTTCCCGCCAAAACGGCATCAATGTCGCCGGATTTTGCGTCAAAAGCGGCGCCTGTGGCTTCGAGGATGCCGTTTTGTACACGTCCACCCGAAAACACAATCCTCCCCGCAGTGCTCTGTACATGACCGCCCAGATCAAGCACGCCTCCCGCTGCGGTCAACGAACCACTTGTGGAGAGCCGGTTGTCCATCCCCTGAAGCACCAGAGTTCCCTGACGGACCGCCGTACCACCGGTGTAGGTGTTTGCACCACTCAAAGTCAGGGACAAATTGTTAGTCTTAGTCAAAGCGTAGGTCCCCGAAAGCACACCCGCCACCACTCCGGATTGAGCATCAAAGTCACTCTGCGTCGCGATCAGCGTTCCGTTCTGCAATGTGCCTCCCAAGAGAAGCACATTTCCAGAAGTGCTCTGCGAATACCCGCTTAAATCCAAGACCCCTCCAAGCAGCGCAATCGTGCCACTCGTAGACAGCCGGTCACTCCCCCCCGCGAGATTCAACTGACCGCCCACAAGCTTTGTCCCGCCCGAGTAAGTATTCGCAGCCGCCAGTGTTAAGGCCCCGTTCAACAATGAAAGCGAACCCGTCCCGCTAATCACCATATTCAGGGAGCCGCCGTAAACATCGGTCTGATTGAAAATCAACGCGCCATTGTTCGCAATGGATGCCGTTCCAATGAGGCTCCCCCCAGCGCCGCCCGCACCAAGCTGCAAGGTTCCAGTGTTAATGACCGTTGCCCCGGTGTAATCATTGATCCCCGATAACGTGAGCACTCCAGCGCCGGACATTGTCAGTGAGCCGTTACCGTTAACTCCCCCTTGCAACGCCACATTTCCCGGCCCCGCAATATTGAGCCCAAAGGCTGAAGTCCCCGTGTTCACCATTCCAGACAGCACCAGTTCATGAACACTTTGGTTGGTCCACGTCTGAGTATCCTTCAACTCAATCGCCGGCGCCAAGTTTACCTCACCCGCGGTCCCCGACACCGTGATTCCACTGCTGCCAACGAAAAGGATGCTGCCACCTACATCCGAGAGCATTACCGGATGCGTCGTGTTGACGGTTAATCCTTTAAGCGCCATGTCGGCATCCGCGAACATTGACAACGACCCAGCGGCCGCGAGGTCTGTCAAATAAACCTCTGTAGAAGCACCTGGAATCAAATTGGTGTAGGAGGTCGGCACCAAAGGATCCGTCTTCCAGTTGGAGGTGCCGCTCACAATGTTTAAACTGCCGTCGATCGTGAAATTACTGGAAGTCCACGTCAGCGGATCATCATTCACAATCCCCCCGATCCAGTAGGCCGCAGGAAGTCCGGCCGTCTGAGTCGGCCGGATCACAAGGGAGGTAGCCGTTTTGATTACCGTAGAAGTATAGTCGGGACCCGGGTTGATATAGTAGTTGGCAAGATCTAATCCGCCAGGCGCCGTTAATACCGTATAAGTTTCCACCTGACTGCTAAAAGCCCCAGTCATGCTCAAGCGGATGGTACCCGTGAAATTCGGCGTCGTGGCGATCGCGATCGTTTTGCCCCACTTCACACCTAGCACACTGTCAGGCGCCATCGAAAGAGAACGCACATTGAGGGTCCCAGTCGCTAACGAGGTGGAATTTGGCGTGTAAAAAAACCGCGCCCCTGAGGCGATGGAAACATCGGAACTGCTGGAAATGCCTGCGGTTCCCGCCAGTTTTAACATGCCTGCGGATACAGTCGTCGCCCCCGTATAGTTATTGGAGCCACTTAGTATCTGAACGCCAGCACCCGCTTTGACCAATTCAAAACTCCCTGATAAGACGCCATAGTACGTCTGCGTGACGCCCAACGCAGGATTCAAAGTCAACGTGCCCACCGCACTGCCCGGCATAAAGTTGGCCGACCCGGTCAAGCCGCCAAGGACCGGAGCCGTCACGCCCGTCCCGAAAACCAGCGCTCCCACGCTGTTCGTGTTATAGGCGCTGTTCTGCAATGCCCCGTTGTTATTAACCAGAAGCGTACCCGCATTCACCGACGTTCTCCCGCTAAACGCGGTAGCTCCATCCAATTGCAAGGTACCCAAACCCGCTTTCGAAAGTGCATAAGCTCCAGAAATAGTGCCACCTACCGTTAATGTCCCCGCATTCACCGTAACAATCCGGTTGTCGCTCAGCGCGACCATACCCGACCCGAGGTTGATATTCTGACTCCCAATAAAGGTAAAATCGGCAGTCCACGCCTGGGCATTATCCGCATTCAACCGAATCGACCCGCCACTGGTATTGTCAAAAGAGCCGCCCTCGATCGCAAACAGCCCAGTGCCAAGAGCCGCCGAGTTATTGATGTTTAAACGACCTGCCGAAAGTGTCGTCCCTCCCGTGTGCGTATTAATCCCGCTCAACACCAAAGTGCCCGATCCCAACTGCTGCACTTTCCCGCTGCCGCCAACCGTTGAAGCAAAGTCCGTCCCCTGGGTTACTGTATTCGAGCGATTAAATGCTAGCACTGCGTCATCCGTGATCACGCTGCTTGTCGAAAGGGCTCCGGTCAGACCGCCATTTCCAAGTTGCAGGACGCCCGCTTCAATCACAGTCGGCCCCGTGTAAGAATTCGTGCCGTTTAAAACCAGCGAGCCAGCCCCCTCCTGCCGCAACGACCCCGTCCCGCCAATACTCGGAGCGAAGTCAGTTCCCTGAATGAGCGTATCCGACCGGTTAAACACCAAAGTGGCGTTATTGGTGAGTGAACTGCTGGCAGAAATACCACCCAAAACACCACCCACGCCAAGCTGCAAAGTGCCTCCACTGATCAATGTGGCACCTGTATAGGTGTTTGCCTCTGTAAAAACCAAGGTGCCCGGCCCCTGCTGAATCAGGGCACCCGTGCCCCCGATCGAAGACGCAAAATCCGTTCCCTGCGTGAGTGTGCTCGAAACAGCGAAAACGAGCGTTGCATTGTTCGTGAGTGTGCTCAGGCCGGACAGGCTTCCAGCGCTTCCTCCGTTTCCAATTTGAAGCGTCCCAGCGCTCACAAGGGTCGCCCCAGTGAAAGCGTTGGCTGCAGTGAGGAGCAACTTCCCCTCGCCGGCCTTCGTAATCCCATAGACTCCGCTAATGCCACCGCCCACGGTGAGCGTGCCCCCATTCACCGTCACCGTCCGGTTCGCACTCAAGGTCACTGACCCGAGGCCCAAATCCAAATCGTGGGCACCCAGGAAACTGAAATTTCCATTCCAAACCTGAGGATTGTTGTTAGCCAAAACGATCGCCGCGCCACTGGTATTGTTCAGCGCACCGCCACTAATCGTTAGAACAGAAGAGGCATCCCCCAACGCCGTTGCATTGTTAATATTCAACGTCCCCGCCGAAAGAATTAACCCGCCCAAAAAAGTGTTGGCTCCGGAAAGGGTCAACGCGCCGCTCCCCGCCTTCGAGAGCGAGTAGATGCCCCCAATGACGCCCCCTTCCGTGAACGTCCCCGCACTCACTGTAAGGGAATAACTCCCGCCAAGCGTCACCGCACCAGAGCCCATGTTCAGATCATTGCTACCCCTAAACGTGAAATCCCCGCTCCATGTTTGGGCGCTATTGTTCGCAAGGGTAAGAGCGGCGCCACTGGTGTTGTCGATGGCACCGCCCGTAACAGTCAAAACCGAAGCCGCGCTCAGTGCTGAAGCGTGGTTAAGGTTCAAAGTGCCTGCCGCGAGGTGGGTTGCTCCGCTATAAACATTCGCGCCACCGAGGGTCAGCACCCCGTTCCCCGCTTTTGTAAGGGAATATGCCCCTCCGATACTCCCACCCACCGTCAGGGTCCCCGTGCTGACGGTTACCGTGCGATCTGCAGACAAGGCTACCGCGCCGTTCCCAAGGTTTAGCGGGTTGGCGCCCTTGAACGTAAAGTCCCCGCTCCATGTCTGGAGGTAATTGTTAGTGAGCGTCAGTGCCATGCCACTGGTGTTGTCGATCACACCACCAGCGATGGTAAGCAACGAGGTTGCGCCCAAGGCCGCCGCGCTATTGATATTGAGAGTCCCCGCGGAAAGCGTCGTGCCGCCAGTGTAGGTGTTCGCGCCACCAAGAGTCAGCGCCCCGTTACCTACCTTCGTCAGGGCATATCCGCCACTAATTGCGCCACCAACGCGGAGTGTTCCACCCGTGACATTCACGCTCAAACCCGCCCCGAGGCTCACCGCACCATTTCCGAGATCCAGATTGGCGTTCCCGTCGGAAGTGAAGCTCCCATTCCAGACCTGAATATTATTGTTGGAAAGCGTGACAGCAGAACCCGAAGTGTTGCCCAGCGTTGTCGAGGCTCCGATGGTCAAAGAACCCGTTCCCAATGCCGCCCCGGAATTCACATTGAGCCGACCGCCGCCAAGCGTCGTCCCACCGCTGTACGTGTTTGTTCCAGACAACACCAATGTGCCGCTCCCCAACTGCACCACGCTTCCAGCACCTGCAATCAAAGGCCCAAAATCCGTCCCCTGCACCACCGTGTTCGTCCGGTTAAAAGCTAGTGCCGCTCCACTTCCAATGCTCAACGAACCGCCAGAGTTCAGGCTGCCCGCAGTCCCTCCCACGCCCAACTGCAGTGTTCCCGCACTTACCGTAGTCACTCCGTTATAAACGTTGGCTCCGCTCAAAACCAGCCACCCGGCACCCGCCTTGTTTAAGCCGTAACTCCCGCTGATAATCCCCCCCTCCGTCAGCGTGCCCGCAGCCACGGTCAGCGTCGGACTCGTGCTCAAAGTCACAGCGCCCGTCCCAAGATTAAGATCATTGCTTCCCGCAAACGTAAAACTCCCGCGCCAATCCTGAGCATTGTTGTTTGAGAGCGTGACAGCGGTTCCCGAGCTATTCCCCAGCGTCGTGGACGCGGCGATCGTTAAAGAACCCGTACCCAAGGCTGCGCCGGCATTCAGATCAAGCCGTCCGGCGCCCAAGGTGGTACCACCGCTATAGGTGTTCGTACCAGACAGCACCAGGGTTCCACTCCCCAATTGCACCACACGACCAGAGCCCATAATGCCCCGGCCAAAATCCGTCCCCTGAGCAACTACATCCGTCTGGTTAAACGCGAGCACCGCACCACTTGCAATGCTCACCGATCCGCTGGCGCTCAGACCTCCGGCACTGCCACCGACGCCCAATTGCAACGTCCCCGCGCTCACCGTCGTTGCGCCGGTATACGTGCTAGCTCCGCTCAACAGCAGTGAACCAGCCCCCGCCTTGCTCAAACCGTAGTTCCCGCTGATCGCTCCGCCCACACTCAGCGCCCCTGCACTCACCGTCACGGTTGAATTGGCATTCAAGCTCACCGCACCCGTTCCAAGATCCAGGTCTTTGCTGCCAACAAAGGTAAACCCGCCGTTCCATGTCTGCGCATTCACCGTCGAGAGCTGCACCGCTGCACTGGAAGTATTATCAAGCGTCAACTGGTTGCCGATCACGAGCGAGCTGGTTCCTAAAGCGTTGGCAGAATTGATCGCAAGCGTCCCAGAGAGCAAAGCCGTGGTACCGCTGTACGCATTTGTGCCCGACAGAACAAGCATGCCAGAGCCAGCCTGGATCACGCCGCCTCCACCGCTCAAGCCACTCCCAAAATCGATCCCCTGCGTCACGGTATTCGAGCGGTTAAACATCAGGCTGGCACCCGTTCCAATGGAAACAGTGCCAGCAGCGCTCAGTGCACCAGTCGTTCCACCTAAACCAAGCGCAAGAGTCCCCTGACTGATCGTGGTTGCTCCGGAATAGGTATTCCCAGCGCTCAACCGGAACAGTCCAGACGTGGTTTTTGTCAGCCCCTGGGTGCCCGCTAGTATCGCATCCACCGTTCCGCTTTGAGCCACAAATGAGGTTCCACTGGCTGTCAATATCCCGTTTTGAACCACCCCGCCGGAGAACGTCACCGTTCCGCTTGTACTCTGACTGGAGGCCCCAAGATCCAGCACGCCTCCAGACGTTGTGATCGCTCCAGTAATCGACAAACGGTTACTGCCACCGCTTAAAAGCAAGGAGCCCGCACTCACGGTTGTGCCACCCGTATAGGAATTCGCGACGCTCAAAGTCAACGCGCCCGTCCCACTCTTCACCAACCCCTGCGTCCCGCCCAGCACCGCATTCACGCTCCCACTCTGCGCGTCAAACGCACTCCCAGTCGCCGTCAACGTTCCGTTCTGGACTGTACCCCCGGAGAACGTCACCGTTCCACTGGTACTCTGACTAACCGCTCCAAGATCCAGCACGCCGGCCGCCACCGTGATCGCTCCAGTGAGCGACAAACGGTTGCTGCCACCGCTCAAAAGCAACGAGCCCGCATTCAGCGTTGTGCCGCCCGTATACGTGTTCGCTCCGCTCAAAAACAACGCTCCAGCCCCAATTTTCACCAACGCCTGCGTCCCGCCCAGCACCGCGCTCACACCCCCGCTCTGGGCGAAAAACGCAGTCCCAGTCGCTATCAACGTCCCGTTCTGAACCGTCCCACCGGACAACGTCACCGTCCCACTAGTGCTCTGACTAACCGCGCCTAGATCCAACACGCCAGCCGCCACCGTAATCGCTCCACTGATGGACAAACGGTTGCTGCCACCGCTCAAAAGCAACGAGCCCTCACTCAGAATAGTCCCGCCCGTATACGTGTTCGCACCGCTCAAAAACAACGCCCCCGTCCCAGTCTTCACCAAAGCCTGCGTCCCGCCCAGCACCGCGCTCACGCTTCCGCTCTGAGCGTTGAACGCGGTTGACGTCGCCGTCAATGTCCCGTTCTGAACCGTACCCCCGGAAAACGTCACTGTTCCACTGGTACTCTGGCCAGACGAACCAAGGTCAAGAACGCCGCCCGCCGCCGTAATCACTCCACTGATCGACAACCGGTTGCTACCACCGCTCAAAAGCAACGAGCCCGCATTCACTGTTGTGCCTCCCGTGTACGTGTTTGCAGCACTCAACATCAACGCTCCCGTACCCGATTTGATCAACGCCTGCGTCCCGCCCAGCACCGCGCTCACGCTACCGCTTTGCGCGTCGAACGCAGTGACGTTTGCCGTCAACGTCCCGTACTGAACGCTGCCGCCTGAGAACGTCACCGTCCCGCTTGTGCTCTGAATAGCCCCCCCAAGATCCAGCACCCCGCCCGCCGCGGTGATCGCTCCACCAATCGACAAACGGTTACTGCCTCCACTCAAAAGTAACGAGCCAGCATTCACCGTTGTCCCGCCCGTGTAAGTGTTCACACCCCTCAACGTCAACGCCCCCGTCCCCGTCTTCACCAACCCCTGCGTCCCAGCCAGCACCGCACTCGCACTCCCGCTTTGAGCATCAAACACACTCCCTGTCGCGGTCAACGTCCCGCTCTGAACCGTTCCCCCGGAGAACGTCACCGTCCCACTCGTGCTCTGACTGAACGCCCCAAGATCCAGCACGCCGCCCGCCGCAGTGATCGCTCCACTAATCGACAAACGGTTGCTTCCCCCGCTCAAAAGTAACGAGCCCGCATTCACCGTCGTCCCACCCGTGTACGTGTTCGCTCCGCTCAAAAACAACGCCCCCGTCCCAGTCTTCACCAAGCCCTGCGTCCCGCCCAGCACCACACTCACGCTCCCACTCTGCGCGTCGAATGCGCTCAACATCGAAGTCAGCGTTCCGTTCTGAATCGTGCCGCCCGAGAACGTCACCGTCCCACTGGTGCTCTGACTAAACGCTCCAAGATTCAGCACTCCACCCGCCGCCGTGATTGCTCCAGTGATTGACAAACGATTACTTCCCCCGCTCAAAAACAACGAGCCCGCATTCACCGTCGTCCCGCCCGTGTACGTGTTCCCACCGCTCAAAAACAACGCCCCCGTCCCAGTCTTCATCAACCCCTGCGTCCCGCCAAGCTCCGCACTCACGCTCCCGCTCTGCGCATCAAACGCACCGCCGGCTGCCGTCAACGTCCCATTCTGAACGCTGCCACCAGAGAACGTCACCGTTCCACTGGTGCTCTGGCTGGACGCCCCAAGATCCAGCACTCCACCTGCTGCGATGATCGCTCCACTAATCGACAAGCGGTTGCTGCCGCCACTCAAAAGTAACGAGCCCGCATTCAACGTCGTCCCGCCCGTGTACGTGTTCCCACCGCTCAAAAACAACGCCCCCGTCCCAGTCTTCACCAACCCCTGCGTCCCAGCCAGCACCGCGCTCACGCTCCCGCTCTGAGCGACGAACGCAGTCCCACTTGCTGTCAACGTCCCGTTCTGAACGCTACCGCCGGAGAATGTCACCGTCCCGCTTGTACTCTGGCTAAACGCGCCAAGATCCAGCACGCCTCCCGCAGCCGTAATCGCTCCACTAATCGACAATCGGTTGCTGCCTCCACTCAAGAGTAAGGAGCCCGCATTCAACGTCGTCCCGCCCGTGTACGTGTTCCCACCGCTCAAAAACAACGCCCCCGCCCCAGTCTTCACCAAACCCTGCGTCCCGCCCAACAGCGCGCTCACGCTCCCGCTCTGCGCGACGAACGCAGTCCCACTTGCAGTCAACGTCCCGCTCTGAACCGTCCCGCCCGAGAACGTCACTGTCCCGCTGGTACTCTGACTAGCCGCCCCAAGATCCAGCACGCCTCCCGCCGCAGTGATCGCTCCACTCATCGACAATCGGTTGCTGCCACCGCTCAAAAGCAACGAGCCCGCACTCACCGTGGTCCCGCCCGTGTACGTGTTCACGCCGCTCAAACTCAACGCGCCCGCCCCCGTCTTCACCAACCCCTGCGTTCCGGCCAACACCGCACTCACGCTTCCACTCTGCGCGTCAAACGCACTCCCAGTCGACACCAACGTCCCGTTTTGAACGCTACCGCCGGAAAACGTCACCGTCCCGCTCGTACTCTGAATATACGCCCCAAGATCCAGCACTCCGCCCACAGCCGTGATCGCTCCACTAATCGACAAACGGTTGCTGCCTCCACTCAAAAGCAACGAACCCGCATTCACCGTCGTCCCGCCCGTGTACGTGTTCGCACCGCTCAACGTCAACGCCCCCGTTCCCGTCTTCACCAACCCCTGCGTTCCGGCCAACACCGCACTCACGCTTCCGCTCTGCGCGTCAAACGCGCTACCAGTCGCCGTCAACGTCCCATTTTGAACGCCGCCACCAGACAACGTGACCGTGCCACTGGTACTCTGAGCATACCCGCCAAGATCCAATACTCCGGCAACCGCCTTGATCGCTCCACTGAGTGACAACCGGTTGCTGCCTCCGCTCAAAAGCAACGAACCCGCATTCACCATTGTCCCCCCCGTGTAGGTGTTCCCTCCGCTCAACGTCAATGCCCCCGGGCCCGTCTTCACCAAAGCCTGCGTCCCGGCCAGCACCACACTCACGCTTCCACTCTGGGCGTCAAACGCACTCCCAGTCGCCGTCAACGTCCCGTTCTGCACCGTCCCCCCGAAGAACGTCACCGTCCCGCTCGTACTCTGACCAAACGCCCCAAGATCTAGCACGCCTCCAGCGACCGTGATCAATCCACTGAGCGACAAACGGTCGCTACCACCACTCAAAAGCAAGGAACCCGCATTCACCGTCGTCCCGCCCGTGTACGTGCTCGCACCGCTCAACGTCAACACGCCCGTCCCCGACTTGAGCAACCCCTGGGTCCCACCCAATACAGCACTCACATTCCCGCTCTGAGCAACAAACGC
>CANJZW010000059.1 GCA_947479475.1 Chthoniobacteraceae bacterium | reverse complement strand
CGCTTCCGGAGCAGGCTCCTCCTAAAATCTACAGTCCTGCAAAAAGCTCGAATTGAAAAATCGTGTAGTGCCGACCTTTTTACAATGACTGCTGAAAATGAGGCGGTTAGATGTTTTTTACCCCGCCAGTTCGCGAAGTAGGGCTAGAGGAGAGGGCGTTGCTGGTGAGGAGGGCATGGCGTGCGGGATCCTCCGATGCACCCGGCGCGGGTTGAACAGATCCACCGTAACGGATCCACCCGTTCGGTGAGTTCTTTGCCCGGCTGGGACTTTCTCGGAAAGGACTTCCTTCAGCCCTTTGCTACGGAAGTCGGCCACTGAAGGTTGTAGAAAAAGGAAAAGAAACTGCGTATGCCAACGCCCCTCGTTCTTGTCCTGTCTCGTCGACGGATTTCAGCCCCAAGCCTATGGCTTCATGTCCAAGCCTATGGCTTCATGTCCAAGCCTATGGCTTCGTGTCCAAGTCTGTGGTTTCGTCCCCAAGCAGTGCTGAGGGCCATCGATTCCAGCGCCGCCGGGGGGTGAGTTGCGCTCCGCCTTTGACGCGACTTTACTCCGTTCCTTTTCTTTTTTTCCGATCCGGCTTACCTGAAACCGGTTCCCTTTTGCTAAACTCTTCGAGGGTCAACTTCCCGTCTTTGTCTGCATCCAATTTTTCAAAATCCTCCGCGGCGGTGGAAGTCGCCTTTGACTTTTTGGATCTCTTGCCCTCCTTCGCCGCAGGTTCGTCCGAAGAGAATTCTTCTTTGGAGATGAAATTGTCCCCGTCTTTATCCAGAGCTTTGAAGGCTTCCTCGTCGGTGAGGGTTTTGGTTTTTTGCTCCTTGGGAGGCTTGGCAAACGTTGGCAGGGAAGCCGTGGCGAGAAGGAGGAGCAGGAGGAATGTGGGGCGCATGAGATTGGGGTTAGGCAAAGAGAGCCTGCACGGGACGGCTTTGATTTCCGACAGTGAAGGGTCTGCCGCTGGGGGAGGTGACCACTTTGTCCAGCGGCAACCCTGCGGCCCAGCCGAGGCTTGCGTGCAACTCTCCGACGTTCATTGGGTTCTCGGCGATGCTTCCTCCCGAGGCGTCGCTTTTGCCGTAAACAAAACCGCGTTTGACTCCCGCACCTGCGAGGACCGTTGAGAAAACCGTTGGATAATGGCCGCGGCCGCTGCCGCTGAAGTCCGGTTTGCGGCCGAATTCCGTGGTTACCGCAACCAGAGTGTCTTGCAGCATACCCCGTGCATGTAGATCACTCACGAGAGCCGCAAAGCCTTGGTCAAACTCCGCTCCGGTATTCTCCATGGCGTCCTCCAGGTTGTTATGCATGTCCCAGCCGTTGCTGCTGACTTCGATAAAACGGACGCCATTTTCGACTAATCGCCTTGCGAGGAGGCACCCTCGTCCAAACTTGCTTTCCCCATAGGTGGAGCGCGTTGCTTGGGACTCTAATTTGAGGTCAAAGGCACGCAGTTCCGTGCTTTTCATCAGGCGCACGGTGGTGTCGTAAAAATCGTTGTAAGCGCCGACATTTTCGTCGGGAAACCGGCTTTGGAAGGTCGCGTCCACCTGGCGCACGAGGTTGAGGCGATCCTCGATGCTCTTAATGCCGCTGTAGGGGACGGAGTGTTGTAACCCGGCATCGGGGTCGATGATGGGAAGGGGTGTGTAGGTGGCTGGGAAGAAGCCGTTTCCGTGATCGGAATTGTGGTTGATGCAAACCGAGGAAGGGAGTGTGTTGTGACTTGGACCAAGGTAGTGCTGCGCCCAGGCGCCGATCACTGGGTGTTTGATGGTGCCCCGGGGATCGAATCCCGTGCGCATGAGGTAGCGGGCGCTTTGGTGAACCCCCACTTTGGCGCTCATGGAGCGAATGACGCAGAGTTGCTCTGCGACTAGCGCTGTGTGCGGCAGGAACTCTGAGATTTGAAAGCCGGCTTTGGTGGAGATGGCGCCCTTTGGCCCTTTGCTCGGCCCTTGTTTGGGATCGAAGGTGTCGATATGGCTCATCCCGCCATCAAGGCGCAGAACGATGATCCGTTTGGCAGAACCAAAGCCCGGGCCGGCATTCGAGGGCACGGGTCCGCCCGTTTGTGGGGACGCACCGCCTGCGCGCGCAGGCGGGCTCGAATTCTCAAGAGCAGCGGCTGCGCCGTGGGTTACTGGTCCATCCAGAAGCGGCAGCATCGAAACTCCGAATGCGGCACGAGCGCAACGCTCAAGAAACAGGCGGCGCGATTCGGGGCAAAGTTTGTGGAGAGGGTCTCTCATCGGTTGGAAATTGGGGGCTACTGGATGAAAAAGAATTCGCGGGTGTTCAGAAGCACCCAGGCGAGGTCTTTGGCCGTAAGCCCTTTTTTATACATGGTTTGGATGAGGTTCTGTTCCCCCTCGGATGGCGACCTTCCGAGAAAGCTTTGATAGAGGAGCGCGATTTGCTCGGAGGTGTCCTTGTGTGTCGCCGTTTCCTTCATCAATAGAGAATTTGGACTGGTCACGACCTTTTGGATTTCCCCATTCATGAGCATCAGGATTTGGGGGACGCCGCCTTCTGTGCTGTTGGTGTCTGCAATATCGCGGTCGGATTGTCCGAAATTCCGCAGGAAGTGGGATTCTGAGGAGGGTTGGGGAAGTTCGGAGGCACGAGCGAGGGTGAGGCCTTCAAAATTTGGGGGGACGCCTCCTTCAAAATTGCTTTCTTTGCCGCCTGGACGGGACTTTTTCTTAATGGCGCCTTTTAAACTCAGGGCCTCGATCTTGGCTTTGATTTCTGCGGGCGGTGCCTCGCCGAGGGGAATGTCGATACTCTTCATTTCCCCTGCGCGCCTGAGCTTGAATTTGTCCAGATCGTTGCCAACCACCAGCGTCAGCACCGAGTCCCAGATTTGTTCGGCACTCATGCGCCTTAGAAGCGGGCCTGAAAACAGGTAGGGGCCATCCTCGGGCTTTGGAACGGGATTGGCCTGCGCTTGGTAAGCGGAGGTGTTGAGCAAGACTCGCTGAAACTCTCGGAGGTCGAAATGGAGGCGTCCCATCTCTGATGCCAGATGTTTGAGCAGTTCAGGATTCGAGGCCTGGGCCAGGTTGTCCAGGTCGCCGAGAGGTTCTTGGACGGCCAACCCAAAGAAGCGCTTCCAAATTCGATTGGCAATCGCCGCGCCAAATCTTGGGTTCTCGGGATGGGTCAGCCACACCGCGAAGTCTTCGCGCCACTGCGTTGGGGTTCCCTTCCCGAGCTTGGAGAAAGAGGGGTTGTTTTCGTCTGCTTTGCTCCAAGAGATCAATTTGGGTTGAACCGGGTCACCGGGTTTCGCATCTGAGTACTTGTAGTCCTTGGGGAACGTCAGCTTGTTTTCAGGCAGGGTATCGACTTTGGCCAGGACAGCGGCGAGAACGTTTTTTTTTGGAATCTTATCCTTATCCAGGCCAAGCGATCTGATGGTCGCCGAAACGTCTTGTTTGGAAAAACCCTGCTCTGTGGCTCCGAAAAACGCCGCCATCTCATAAAAGTTGCGCTGGGTCCATTCAGCCATCGGATGGTCGTGGCACTGGGCGCAGGCGACGTTCGCGCCAAGAAAGGTGGTCAGGGTGTTGGAAAGATTGTCCAGCGGCATGCCCCTGTCCCGCAACAGGTAGCCGACGGGACCCGTGCTCGTGAGACGACCTTCTGCAGTCATCATGTCGTAGACCAGCGCATCCCAATGCCGGTTGGCTGCGATCTGCTCCTTGAGCCACTCCTCGTAAACGTAGGATTTTATCCCTTTGCCGAATTCATCCTTCACGCGGAGCATATCCGCAATCCAATTGAACTGCTGCGAATGGTAACCGTCGGAAGAGAGGAGCGCGTCGATTAGTGCGGCGCGTTTGTCCGCAGAAGGATCGGCAAGGAACGTATTCAGCTCTTTTGCCGTGGGAACGCGCCCGGCAACATCCAGGTAAAGCCTCCGTACAAACTGGTCCTCTTCCAGCGGCGGGTTCTTTGAAAGCCCCTTCTTTTGAAGGGCGGTTTCCAAAATGGCATCAATTTTTGCCGCCGCCTCCTTGGCGGAACTTTTAGGAGTGGGCAGCAGGCGGCTGGCTTTTTCGGCAAACTCGCGATCCGCAGGCACTAACTTTTTCAGGTTCAGACGGTAAAACTGCCCCGCCTCCGTTTGGACGCCCACATGGTCGCCGTCCAAATATTGCATCTTGGCCTTGATCGTACTGCTCTGGGCGTTGCTCCAGACATGCCAGAGGCTGGTGGGGAGCGTTTTTTGCAGAGTCGGTTTCTGCTCTGGAGCGGATTGGGGGTCGACTGCTTTCCTTACGGGCCTAGCGTCCGCCACGCTAAAGCTGCACAAAATTGTGGCCAGAGTTATTTGTCGGATGGAAGGGGAGGGAGGCATCGAAAGGTTTTACATGGTGGGGAACACCGCGGCCGCCTCGGAGTTGCGTCGGAAATTGTTTTTTGAATGGGTCGGCGGGTTTAACGCAGCCACTGAGGGAGGTGATACCCTTAACGGGTTTCCTTTGGCGGGCAGGGAGCGGTGACCGTCATCTGGCGAAGACAGGCGTTTATTCGCCAGGAAATTCTAAGAATGGCTGATTTTCACTAAAAGTTGGCCGAAACAAAAATACGGAACCGAGTTAGGGTATGGAAATGCAAACCTCCATGCGTTCGTTGGTGACTGTCCTAGGTCTGTTCGTCCTCTCTCAATTTGGGCCGGCTGCTTCTGCTGATCCTGGCAAGTTGCGGGTGCTCTTTCTTGGGCACAATAGCCAGCATCACAACAGCAACCTTTACAGCCCTATTCTCAAGGAGGCTTTGGCGCCCCAGCATGTGGAATTCGACTACGTGACGACGGTGGACGCGTTGAATGCCGAAAATCTCAAGCAGTACGATGCTGTCCTGCTTTATGCCAACCATCCGCGTATCACTCCTGAGCAGTTTGCCGCTTTGTCCGATTTTGTGGAAAGCGGCCATGGATTTGTACCGGTTCATTGCGCAAGCGCCTGCTTTGGGCATTCGCTGGATTTTGTCAAACTCGTGGGCGGCCGGTTCAAGAGCCACAAAACGGGGGTCTTCCGGGCGACGATCGTCAATCCGGCGCACCCTGTGATGAAGGGGTTTGCGGAGTTTGAGACGTGGGATGAAACCTACGTTCATGCGGATCATAATCAGGAGGCGCGCTCCGTTCTGATGGAGCGTGTTGAGGGCGAGGTGCGTGAGCCCTGGACCTGGGTGAGGGAGCAGGGAAAAGGCCGGGTTTTTTATACCGCCTCAGGTCACGACGAGCGGACATGGAAAGACGCGAGCTTTCAAAAGCTGCTCTTGAACGGGATTGTGTGGTCTGTGGGCGATAAACGCCGCATGGAATGGGAGCAGCACCTACTCAAGTGACGAATACGTGGGCAGGCAGGGGCGGCGGGCATGCTCCTTGCGCCTGTGAAACGGGCGGTTTTGGCGTTTTAAAACGGGGTTGGGTGTGCCGGGAAACTTTGAAAAGGGGATGGGTTTACAAATAAAGAAGTTCCTCTCATTGTCTGGCTTCTATGAAAATGTTCCCCCCTTCCTCCTTTTGCTTGAGAGCGGTTCTGTTTTTTGGGTTAGCCGTAGGCAGTGCCGCTGGTCTTGAACCCGAATTTGAATGGGTGATTAGTGCAGGGGGGGCGCTTCACGACAAGACGCGTGGGATTGCCACTGATGGCCAGGGAAACGTTTTTCTCACGGGTGAATTCACTGGCACGGCTACGTTTGGCGAGCACACCCTCACCAGCGTGGGCGGCATGGACTTTTTTATAGCGAAGGTGGATCCCGCCGGGAAATTTCTTTGGGTCCGCAGCGGAGGAGGGGACAAAATCGACCGGGGGTATGCCATCGCGACCGACAAAAAAGGGAATTCTTATGTCACTGGCCATTTCGAGAGTTCAGAAGCTTTTTTCGGGACAAAAAAAATCGTCAACAAGGGAAACTATGACCTTTTTGTCGCGAAATACGATCCCAACGGCAATTTGCTTTGGATCAAGGCGGGGGGCGGTGCCGGATCAGACAATGGCCACGGTATCGCGGTGGACGAGATGGGGCATGTTTTTGTTACGGGATCCGTGGTGGGAGGATTCACTCTGGACGAGACGCCCCTTGGTGGGGCGGGTGGGAGCCATGTTTTCTGTCTCATGCTCGATCCGGACGATAAAATTGGATGGTGCAGGGTTGCCGAAGGTGACGGGAGCAGCAGCGGACAGAGCATCTCGGTTGACCAACGGGGGAATTGTTTTGTGGGGGGCTCCGCTGGCGGCGGTGGTTCCTTTGGGGGTGTTGCGCTCACCAACGTTAAGGGCAGGGATGTTTTGGTGACGTGTTTTAATTCTTCCGGAAGAAATGTCTGGCTGCACCAAGGGTACGGAAGCGGCGGCGCCATGATTCACGGGATCAAGGCGGATGGGGCCGGGAATGTTTGGGCGGCTGGAATGTTCAAAGGCGAGCTGAAGCTCCAAGAGCGAGCGGTTCAGAGCGCAGGAAAAGACGACATTCTTCTGATGAATTTCAATCCGAAGGGGGAGCTGAAGTGGACTAAAACTGGCGGCGGGGATGGAATTGACTATGGGCTTGGTGTGGCTGCTGACTCTGCTGGCAACTCGGTTCTTTCCGGTTCGTTCCAGGGGAAAATGACTTTTGGAGATGCTGAAAAAACGTCCACGGGCGGCACGGATATTTATCTCGCTGGGTTTGACGAGAGCGGTAAACAAACCTGGTTTTTACAGCCAGAAGGCAAAGCGACAGAGCACGCCTACACACTCGCGCTGGATCCGTCCGGATCGCTTTTTATATCGGGCGCCTGCAGTGGTCCCACAACGTTTGGAAAACATTCTGTGGGCAATCTTGGCAGCAACGATGTTTTCCTGGCGAAAGTGCGTTTTAAGTAGGAACAGGCGTCATCCTTGGGGTGAACGGATCGGACACATTTTGCGGAGCGAAGCTGGCGCTGTGTCATCGGGCGGCTTTTCAGGGAGAGAGTGGGTTGCTCTCCTCTAAGCAATCCGCGCTAACGGCCGTGGCCCGTTTAAGCGGCCGAGCTTCCAAATTAAAGGTCAACGCCTCTCCGTGTGCCCCCTTTGCTGCAGGGCGAGTCAGACAAGGTGATAGTTTGAAGATGTCCATTTTTTGACGTTTTCAAGGGGGTTAAACATTAGAAGATCGACCATTGAAAGCCAGGGGATGAATTCACTATTGAACTGCTTGTATTGAATTTGAGTGGTCTCAAGGAAATTCAGGGAAACTCCATTTTGATTAAATCTTTCTTTGTCATACAGCTCTCGCCCGCCGATGGAATTGATGTAGGTTTGCGCCCCCATCGCATGGCAGAGGGCGAGGACCTTGTCTTCCTTTTTAAGGTCGTGATTGATGGGCGCGTCCGACGTCTTACCGATCCTTGTTTGGATGCCAAGGTGATTGCAAACCTCGGTGATTGAGTTCAAGTTGAAGTTGAAAAGGTTCAGGTCGTTGTGCAAAAAAATTCTTTGAAGCAGAGGGAAGGTTTCTTCAAAGTAACGGCTTCTTTGATACGCAATAGTGAACTGTTTGAGGAGATGATCTGCGTGGAAGTCGGGGGCGAGATGCCTGTCGGCAATGTGGGCTGACTGCGGCGCGTGTTTTAGGGGAAGCGTAAAGAAGGCGTCCCTTCCGTTTTGCAGAATCCGGTTTCTATTAATCCAGCTTTTTTTCGTGTATTGCAGGTTGTCGCAAACAAGAAACAAATCGACGGATTGGATTAATTGAAAATAGCCGATATAGGGGAGGATATAAGGCTGCATGATGGCGAGTTTCATATTATTCCCGGATGAGGTTTGCGATCATTCTGATCTCCGAATGGAGGAGGTCTGGGTAGATGGGCAGGCAGAGGACCTCGTTGGCCGCCTTAACCGCGGTCGGGAGATTGGAGTGGGCGGCGGACTGCAGATTTCGATACATGGGAAAGTCCGAAATTAGTGGGTAGAAATAGCGGCGCGCATGGACACGGTTGAGGGCGAGTTTTTCGAAAAGGGCGTCCCGTTTGAGGGGGTATTCGTTCCCGACCAAGATTGGAAAATATCCGTAGTTGGAGACTCTTTCACCGGACTGCGTCAGGCATCGGATGCCTTTGACTCTGCGCAGTTCTTCCCGGTAAAGGGCGTCAATCTGGCGTCTTTTTTCTAGAGAGGCGTCGATTCCATCCAGTTGAAGGAGGCCGAAGGCAGCGTTTATTTCACTCATCTTTCCATTGATCCCAGGTGCGACAACCTGGACCTGGCTGACGATCCCGAAGTTTTTGAGATGGTCGATCCGCTCCTTTGTTTTTTTGTCCTGGCAGATGATGGCGCCTCCTTCAAAAGTGTTGAAGACTTTGGTCGCGTGGAAGCTGAGGATGGAAAGGTCTCCGTAATTTAAAATGCTACCGGTTTCGTTGTTGACCCCAAAGGCATGGGCTGCGTCGTAAATGACCTTCAGGTTGTATTCGTCAGCGATTTTTTGAATTGCCTCCACGTCGCAAGGATGGCCGTAACAATGAACGGGCATGATGGCCGTTGTTTGAGGGGTGATTGCCGATTCGATTTTTGAGGGATCCAAGTTCAGCGAATCCATGCAAATGTCGGCAAAGACTGGCTTGATTCCGTTCCAGAGCAGGGAGTGGGCGGTGGCGACGAAGGAGTAGGGGGTGGTGATGACCTCCCCTGTGATTCGAAGCGACTGGAGGGCGGTGACGAGCGCGATTGTGGCATTCGCGAAGAGGCAGATGTGGTTGACCCCTAGGTATTCACAAAGAGCACTTTCCAGTTGTTGGTGGAAAGGGCCTCCATTGGTGAGGATTTTGCTTTTCCAGATTTTCTCCAGGTAGGGGATGAAGTCCCCAAGGGGAGGTAGGGCCGGCTCCGTGACGTTGATGAGTTTCTCTGCCATAAAATTCCCGGGTTTATCAATTACTTAGAGACGATTTGGGGCGGCAGCAGGTGGTTCTTCTTGAGGTAGATCGTTTTAATTATTTTTTTCCAGCCGCGTTTGAATGCGTTAGGATGAATGAAAAGTATCCGGTCAAAAAAATCGGCGATTGCAGCGGATTCAGTAAAGAGGCCGATGTAATAGAGGAGTTTTAATCCTGATTTGCCGTAAATATCTTTGATGGTGTTTTCATAGAGTTTTTTGTACTCCGACATTTTTTTTTGTCTTAGGTAGATAAAAGAAAGGTTTTTGTAGTGTTTTTTGATTTCGTAATGGATTTCTTTTTCATAAGCCCTGCCCATGTTCTGGTTGAGCATCCTTAATGATTTTGAATATTGCTCAAAAAAGGCGGCCTTTTTTTTGAGAACGTTCAGGCCCGAATTCCAAGAAAAATCGGTGTTTATCCTGTAGAGGGACATGATTCGGTTGAGGTACAGCGCGCCTCCACCCAGGCTGCCTGCGATTTGGAGAAAATAATCTCCCACAGGAGCTTCGTTGATAAATGGCGGGAGTTTATTCAAGACCGACCTTTTCATGAGAAGGGACGCTGTCGGGCAAAACTCGCCCCCCCCGATGATGATTTCCGAGGGGGAGAATATCTTTGTTTTGAACGCTTCCAGCGCGTAAATGGAGTTGGTTTTCTGAAAGCCTGAAAAAACATAAGAAGGATGAAAGCTGATGTCGCAAAGCGGATGTTTTTTCATCTCGTCAATTTGGATTTGAAGCTTGGACGGATCGGTCCAGGCGTCATCCCCCTCGCAAAAAGCGATGTATTCACCTGTACAACGCCTGAGGTTGTCCATGGAGTTTGCCATCATCCCCATGTTTTTTTCATGGAAAAAGTATCTTATGGATTCAGACTTTGGGTGTTCCCGCAGAATTTTTTTTATGATTTCATCAGTTATGTCCGGTGAATTGTCGTTGGATATGACCAGTTCAAATGGAAAGTTCGTTTCCTGCATTAGGACGCTATTGATCGCCTCTTCGATCAGGCTCTCGTGATTGTATGTAATCATCGATACGCTAACGAGCGGAACGGGTCTCATAATAACTGGGTTTTGGGTGAGGATTGATATCGGCCGGTTTGAGGGGCATTCCGTCCGCGCTTTTGCGTTTAAGTGCAGGCCGTATTTGAGGTGAGGAATGGCCGAGGTTTTTCAAAACGGCCGCTCCTTCTCGGGCCTGCCTTTTGATCTTTTTTGGTTCGCATTGATCTGCCTTTGGTTTGCGTGAACCTGATTTTCAATGCCGCTTGATGATTCGCCGTCTGTGCCGCCAGCGCGCTTGAGTCTGAGGCTGCTCCTGAAGGTAAATCGGGCGGTTTGGCCGAGGGGAGCGCCTTGTCCTCTACAAGCAAATCGCTCCCAAAGGGGGTGGATTTTGTTTTTTTGTTTGGCGATCCACCGGAAGAATTTCCGTGAATGAGATGAAGTGCCGAACGCTATCGGGAGTTTCCGTTCGGCGTGCAGTCCCGAGGGCAAGGGGAGGGTGCTGCCAAGACACTGGGGACCGGGTGTACGAATGAAGACAAAGGGCCTTTATGGTGGACTTCAGGCGTTATGCTCGTGAATTTGCGTTATATTTGGTGAGGACCAGTCCAAGGTGTTACACCGCACCCAATGACAATTGATTTTTGTGAAAATCCCCGCCTTCATCCCTAACCAAGCCGCGGCCGTTTGTTCCCCGCTGGTCCGCATGATGTGCACGGCCTGTGTGTTGGTTTTCAGTGGATGTGCGGTGTCGATGGCGGTGCAACAACCTGGGAAAAAGGATCTCAGCGTGCTGGAGTCTGGCACACCTCGCCCCATGGTCCTCGCAGAACTGGGAATGCCTGTTTCAAGTCGTTGGGTGAACAAAAGGAGGGTGGACCTTTTCAGGATTGTGCAGGGCTATAGTCAGGGCGCGCGTGTGGGCCGGGCGTTGGCGCACGGAACAGCCGACTTTTTTACGGCAGGTGTTTGGGAGGTGGCCGCCACCCCTGGCGAGGCGTATTTTAGCGGCGAGAATCTGGTCTTCGAAGTTTTGTACGACGAAAACGGCCGGGTCTTTCGGATGCGAAGCGTCGCACCCTGAGAGGTCTCAGGACAGGGCCTCGGCGCCTGCGCCAAGTGCGCTGCCGATGTTTTTTGGGAACCCGTCTGGGTGGTGGAACCCGGTTGGGTTTGTTGTTGGTTTGGTTACGGGCGGAGCGGTTTGTTGGCCGCCCCGAGGGTTACTTGAGCGTGGCGAGGAACGCTTGGACGTCCTCAATTTCCTGAGGACTCAGAATGAGGCCCATCGCAGGCATGGGAGAGACTTGCAGGGATTCAAATCCCTTTGCGAGGACCGCGTTTGGCTCCAGGATACTCTGCCTGATGTAGGCGGCGTTCTGGCGTGAAGCAATGCCGTCTAGGGCGGGTCCGACACTGCTGCCGACGCCTTTGAGGGCATGGCAAAGGACACACGCGGCTGTGGGGTGTTTGAGGAAGATTGCCTCCCCGCGTTTTGGGTCGCTCGGTAGCAGCGCGGCTTCGGCAAGCGGGATGAGTTCCACCAGTTTGGCATCATCAAAAATCACTTCACCTTTGCCGACGAACAGGAGGTTGATGCTCGCCGATGTTTTGGCGCCGCTGTTGAAAACCGTTTCGACCTCGGTCCAGTTGGTGTCCTTGGTGACTTTGTCGGTTTCGGCGCGACCGATATGATCGTTGAGGCTTGCTTTGCCTTTGAGGCCTTTGGTCCGTATCCATGCCGAGAGCTTGTAGTCCGTTTTGGGTTTGATTGGAGCATCCATGTGGAAGCTCGTGTCCACGGTCTCGTTGGCAGTGACGGTCAGCCCTCGCGCTCCAGTGTGGAAGGCGTTTTTGGCGTCAGAAGTTTTCCAAGTGGCGAACTCCGGTCCGGATTTCGGATTGTAATCGCGCCGTTTCCAGCCTTCGGGAAACCCTTCTGCGTTGAGGGTCTCGAGACCTGCGTTGGTGAGCAGATTTGGGCCTTCAGTGTAGGTTTGGGTGGAATGGCGTTTTGCGAGCATGCGGGATGCTTCTTTGAGCCATTCGTCGGCGTTAGTGGCTGGATCTAGGGCGAGACTGCGTACGAGTTTCTGGATTTCGGGCGTTGTCGGGAAGTCCGCCAGGCGCACCCAAGCCGCAAGGCGCGTGTGGGGTTCGCGATCGGTCACCACCCCGGAGCCGAAAAAGAGCGCTCGCGCTGCCGCGTCTGTGTTTAGGGCACGAATGGCGTTGCGGCGGAGGCGGTCGTCTCCTGCGTAAAGGGCGGCTTTGTGGGTGGCTTCATCGAGAGCGCCGAGGCCCTTAAGGGTCCACAACGCATGGATGGCCCCTGTAGCTCCGTCGTTGGCGGTGGCGAGTTTTTGAAGCGCCGGGACTGCAGCCGTGTGTTTGCTCTCCACTAAAAGGCGCTGGGCCGTCAGTCGGGTGTACTGCACATCGTGGTTGAGGGCCGCGACGAGGGCCTCGGGGGTGGCGTTTTCCAAGGAGGGCGATTTTGGCGCTTTAGCCGTCTTGGCTTGATTGGATACGATTCTATAAATTCGGCCGCGTTCGTGGTCGCGCAAGTCGTTTACATGGGCTCCGCCGGGACCTTGGGTGGCCTTGTAGCCGCCGCGTTCTGGGCTGGGCGTTGGGTTGTGCTGGATGATGAAGTTTTGAAAATCGGCGATCCAAATCGCTCCATCCGGGCCGACTTCAGCATAAACGGGAGAGGTCCATTCGTCAGAACTCGCGAAGACGTTCATGCCGTCGAAAGCCTTGTAACCGGCGCCGTCGGGTTGGACGTCCATGACGGCCACCAGTTTCATGGTGGGCTCGCAAACCAGCGCCTTGCCCTGAAAGCGCGCTGGCAGTTTAGCCGAGTACACAAAGGAAGATCCAGCGGCGGCCGTGTAGCCGTTAAACACATCCACCTGGCGGTAGTTTGGCGTGATGGTGTGGGCTTCGCTGACGACGTTGATTTTTTTGCCGCTCATCCCTTTTTCCCCGGCGAGAGCCGAGGCCGGGATGCCGCCGTAAAAGAGGGGGGCGTTGTTCGCCGTTCCACCGAAATCATCGCCGGCGGCATTGTAACTTTGCGCCCAGGTGTTGTTGGAGAACTGGTGTAAAAACTCCAGGGAGGAGCCGTTTGGGGCAAACCGGTAGGTGCCCTGGCGGAAGTCGAGTTCCTTGCCTCCCACCGTTCCCTTGAAGCCAGAATATCCTACTGAACCATAAAGCCAGTTGTCGTAGCCATAATGAAGGTTACTGGCCTGCGCGTGTGTGTCCCCGATGCCCCAGCCTGAGAGAAGCACCTCGTGGGTGTCGGCCTTGTCGTCACCGTTGGTGTCTTTGAGGAAGACGAAGTTGGGCGGCTGGGAGACAATCAGCCCGCCATTGGCAAAACACAGGCCGGTGGGAATGTTCAGCTTGTCGGCAAAGACGGTGAATTTGTCCGCCTTTCCATCCCCGTCGGTATCCTCGCAGATGATAATTTTGTCATTGCCCATGTTGTCGGGCGAGACGCCGTGGGGGTAGTCCGAGGTGCAGGCCACCCAGCAGCGACCGCGGGCGTCCCAGGCCATGGCGATGGGTTTTCCGATTTGCGGGGCATCGGCGAACAGTTCGACATGCATATCCGCCGGGACCTGGATCCGTTCCATGGACCCTTTGGCGGTGTAAGGCTTTTGGAATGTCAGCGGTTCGGGTCGTTTTTCGTAATTGGCCACGTTGGCGTTGGTTTCGCGAACTTCCGGTTCGCGCTGGGCCAAAAACGCCTCCCAGTTTTTGAGTGCCTCTGGGGAGACCGCCTTCAACACTACGGCGCGCAATTCCTGGCCCGTCTGGTTTTCCGCGACCGCCAGCACTCGGTGGGCCGCTTTGGCGGCTGCCAGAGCCGGGAGGGCTGCCGCATTGCCTCGCACTAGGACGGCATCGTACAGCCCGGCTAGTTCGGCACTCAGATCCCCTGGGTCGCCGAAGTAGTCGAAAAACACAGCGTCCCGTCCGTTTTCCTTCATGGCGGAGTGGAGGGGGCCCGGAGCAAGGCGTTCCACCCCGGCGACGTCAAGGTAGGCGATGCGCAGCGGCTTGGGGGCGGCGACAAGGCTGGAGGCGGTGATGCCCAGGGTAAGGGCGGCGATGCCGGCTAGGCGTAGAGAAGGTTGTTGGAGCATGGCGGCGGTTATGGGGGTGATTGGCAGTAAGCATAAGCCTTGCTCCTGTTTTTTATCACAGACAACTTTTGTTGAAAATCGGTCGTCTCTCCCTGGACTGGGAAAACGCAGCCTCAGCCCCACCGGGCCGCCCTTATTTTGCACGGACGTTGAGCCAGACGGCGGGAGTCACCTGGCCGCCGTCCCCCTTGGCCCGGAAAAAGACCTGGCGTCTTCCCTCCGGCGCCCATTTTGTGGCCGTTAAGAAAAAGTCACGCTCGGTGGTTTCTTCAGGAATGAGGAGGCCGTTTAAGCCGATGTTGTCGACATAGACGCCGTGAGGAAGGTTGCGTCCGGAGTCCTCACCTCCGAATTCAATTCTCTCTTTGAAGTCGAGGCGTTGGGCGCGGAGTTTTGCCGTAATGGTTTCGCCCGGATGGATGAAAAGTTCCACCGCTTGTCCCTTGGGAGGCGTCTTGCCATCGGTGGGATAAACAGAGGCGGTGACCTTTGGTTTTGGGCCGACTTTGATGGCGCCCAAGCCCGGGAAGAGATGTTGGATTTCGCGCCCCGCAATCGTCGCGCTCGCACGGATCTTGGTGCGGGCGGCCACTTCCGGGGTGGGTTTGGTGATGCCGGCTTCGGCGTACAATGCTCCTAGGGCGAAGTTCTGACCGGGTTCGATGAAGAGAGGCGTGGTGGCGGTGAACCCCGGCGGCAGGTCGTCGATGTCAACGCGGATGCCTCCAGCGAAGCCGTCCTTGCGGATGGCCTTGAGCTGAAATTCACGGCCGCTTCCCGGGCTGACGGTGGCCGCTGTGCCGGTGGAGACACTCACGCTGAAGTCGGGTTGGGTATGGCGGCCCTGCAGTCGGTAGGTCGCGGTAGCGCCTCCAAAGCCGCGTGCGTCTGTGAGCCGCAACTGGTAGGTACCTTCGGCAGGAGCGGTGAAGTGGAGCACCGAGTCGCGCCCGGCCTCGCGCGAGGCGTCGTCATCGTTTTCGTACGGAAGACGAAAGACGGGGAGGCCGTTGGGAGCTGGTTTGCTTCCGGCGGGGAGGGGGGTCACCGTGTAAACGGTTTGCCCCATCGGGTGGGAAAGCGGGGTGGTGTCAAAGTAGCTTTGTCGGGTGCCTTGGCCCGGATAAACGATAAAGCCGGAGTCGGGTCCGCGCGGGTACATCCACAATTTGACGACTTCTCCATTGCAGTAGAGAAATTCGTTCAACTCCATTTCGGGCCAGTGCTGGATCCGGAAGTCTGCGGAGGTTGTGGCGTCTTTTCCCCGGAAGGTGAGCCAGGAGCTTCGTGTGGCTTGCAGGGCCAGACGTTCAACGGGTTTGCCCTGGGCGTCGCGGATTTCCAGGCGGGAATCGAGTGTTGATTTTTCGCGTTCGGCAAACACTTCGAAGGTCAACTGTTCGTCTTTTTTCGCCTGAAAAGCAAACGTGTCGACGTCTCCAGCCACGCCAATGCTTCCGACGATCTCCGCGGGAAACGCGACCGCCTGGGCTTCTCCTATTAAATTGTTGGGTTCGATTTCCGTGATCTTTTTCGGGGCCGCTTCCTGCGTCAAAGCGGCAGGTGCGGTAGGTTGGGCTTGGGGAGGAGAGGCTGCCGTCGGCCGAGTGGCGGGGAGTTCCAGAGCCTCCAGGGAGCCATCCATGCGTGAAACCAGGACCCGTTTCCCATTTTGAACGGGGTGCAGAGAGGTGAGTGTGTCGGCCTGCGGTGGGAGGACTTCAATTAATTCCAGAGCGGGCAGGCTCCAGATTTTGAGGGAGCGATCCAATGCGGAGCTTACTAAACGGTCGCCGGAGGGCAGAATGCTAAGCGCGTTGATGGTCGCCTCGTGGGCGAAACGCGAGTGGAGCATCGGGTTGATTTCCGTTTTGTCGCGGCTTTTGAGGGACCAGAGGCGGATGCGGCGGTCCGCTCCCGCCGCCACGATGGAGGACCCATCCGGGGTGAAGGCGACGCTGAATTGTTCACCCTGTGGTTCTTTCAAGGTGTCCAGGCGGGTGCCGTCTTTGACGCGCCAGACTTTGACGGTTTGATCCCCGCTGGCGCTGGCCAGAAGCGTGCCATCCGGACTGAAGGCGATGTCGAACACGGCTCCGTTGTGGCCGGCGAGCGTGCGCACCGGTTTGTGCGTTTCCATGTCCCAAAGGACGATTTTGGCATCGTAGCCCGCCGTGGCTAGAAGCCGGCCGTCTGGGGACCAGCGCACGGCATACACGAGGTCGCGGTGCTCTCCGCCCAAGGTCACGGCCGCTTCGGGCGTCTCAAGGCGCCACACATGCGCGCTGCCGCTGATGCCGGCGATGCCTGATGCCGCCGCGAGTCGCTTGCCATCCCTGCTGAACTCGAGGGAGGTGACTTTGCCGGGCAACCCTGCAAAATGATGCCGGACGGTGCGAGTCGCGGCGTCTTCAAGGTCGATGCTTTGGTAGCGGGCGGTGGCCACTAGGCTGCCGTCCATGGAGGTTGTGGCGGCGGTGAGCGCGCGTGGGGCCTTTATTTTAAGGGGCAGCTCTGGAACCGTGACGAGCGTGAGGATGGAAACGTCGGGAGCGGTTGGACCGGGGGCGCCGGCCTTTAACCAGGCGTCCAATACAGCAAGGTCTGTTTCTGTGGGTTGCGGCTCTTTTTTGGGCGGCATGGCCGGCTTGGTGCCGTGGATCACTTTTTGAAGCAGGCTTGATTCGCCGGCTGCCTTTGGGAGAGGGGAACCGTTTTCGCCCCCCTGCTTGAGGTTGGCAAAAGTCTCCAGATTGAGGTCGCCTTCCTTTTCTTTTCCGCTGTGGCAGGCCGAACAGTAGTCACGCAAGAGGGGCGCGACATCCGCATGGAAATCGGGTGCAGCCAGAGCGGAAATGGAGAATGCCGCCCAAAAAAGCGGGGCGGAGGAGAGGGCTGTTTTCGGAGGAAAACGCATAGGGGCAACGAGGTTTAAGGGGAATAAAGGGATCAGTGCTGGAAGAGAAACTCCCGACTGGTGAGCAGGGCCCAAAACAGGTCCTCCAGTGCAGGGCGGCGTTCCCCCGGCGCCACTGTGCGCAAGAGCGTTTTGTAGGCCTCCAACTCGGTGGATTTGGGCCGCCGACTGAGGCACTTTAAAAAAGCTTCTTCGATGATTTGGGCATCGTCTTTCTGAGACGAGAGCAGTTCGGAGATCGCGCCTTCCTTGGCTGCCAGCTTGTCGTTGAGCGTCGTGCCGTTGGAGAGGTGGAGCGCCTGCACCACACTGGGCTGGTTGGAGCGCTCGCAGTCGCAGGTGATGTCTCTTTGATTACGGCCAAACGTTTTTAGAAAATAGGATTTCACAGCGGAGTCGTACAACTGCACCGCTTTGAATCCCTTGGGGTAAAACTCCGTTTTTTCGCTGGAGCCGTCCTGCATCTGGATTTCGTTGAACAGTTCAGGAACGCCTGTCACTCCGCTGATGGAGTCACTGAGGACTTCGGCCATCATGCGTCTGGGATAATATCGCGCAAAATATCGGGTATCCTCCTTGTTTGCAGCCACGGTATCGCTTGAGCGCTGGTAGGTGGCGCTCTGCATGATCAGCCGCATCAGGGCCTTCAGGTCGTAATGTTGACCCACTAAAAAAGCGCCCAAGGCTTGCAGGAGGGGTTCGTTGGTGGCGGGATTGGAGGCGCGCAAGTCGTCCACGGAGTTGACGATTCCCAAGCCGAAGTAGGAGGCCCACACGCGGTTGACAATGGCTCGGGTAAAATACGGGTTGGCGGGAGCCGTGAGCCAGTTTGCGAGAGCTTCCCTGCGGTCGACGCCATCTGCGGAGTCAACGGTCGGAGCGTCCAGCGGCGCGGCGGGTTGGGGGCGGCCCGTGCGTGGTTGGATGAGGTCGCCCTCGGGCACCGTGTAGAGGGTGCGTTTACCATCTCCGGAGCGTGTATCCCCGCCCCAGCCTTTCGCGCGCACCTGAGCGAAAAGATTGGCGAAAGCGTAGTACTGGTCGTTGGTCCACTTTTCGAGGGGATGGTTGTGGCACTTGGCGCAGTTGATCGAAAGCCCCATGAAGGCCTGGCTGACGTTCTCCGCCATGGCTTCGGGTTCCTGGTGGACGGCGTAGAAGTTTGTAGCGCCCTGTTCCATGCTGCCGCCCTTGGCGGTGACCACTTGTCGCACGAGTTTGTCCCAGGGGGTGTTGGCCTTGACTTCACCGTGCAGCCACTGTGAGTAGGCTTTGACGGCGGCGGGGCGCAGGTGGGCGCCGCTGACTAAAAACAAATCCGACCAACGGTTCGTCCAGTAGTCGCTAAACTCAGGACTGCTCAGGAGCTTTTCAATGAGCTCCGCGCGTTTGTTGGGATTGGTGTCCGCGAGAAAGGCGCGGGCCTCCTCGGGCGCGGGCAAGCCACCGGTGGCATCGATGCGGGCGCGGCGGAGAAAAGTGGCATCATCTGCGGCGGGAGAAGGGGCCAGGTTGAGCTGGCGCAACTGGGCGTTTACGGCCGCGTCGACAAGGTTGTTTTCGAGCCAGACTGCGTCGGGTTTGACGTGGGTGCCCGGTGGCATCGGCGCTGGCGTTTGTTGCGGAAACGGGGAGACGACCCGGGCCAGGACGATCCGGCTTGAAAACCAGGCCGTCACGGCGCCCTCGCCATAGCCGGTGACCTCAAGGCCTCCGTTGGGGTCGCTCATTCGGAGCATGGTTTCGTCGGTCGAGGTGAACTTCGCCCAGCGCGTGACATCTTCAACGATTCCGCCTGCGTAATGGGCGCGAACTTGGAGCCGTGTTTTCTCCCCCTTTTTGAGCGCGAGTTTGGCTGGGAGAACTTCGATTTTTTCCAAAGCCGGTTCGTCCGCACGCGGGCCCCGGGCCCCGGAGGCGATCCATTCGGCCAGGATTCGGTAGTCCTCGGAGCGTGGGTCGATTCGCCGGCCTCCCTTGTGGGGGGCGGCAGAAGTGGGTTTGGTGAGCAGCAAGCTGTGCAGCGGATCGCCGGTTTCGATGCGGCGGCCGAGGGCATCCCTGGTGATGCTTGAATAGTCGGCGTCTGCATCGTAGGCGCTCAGGCTGAGGCGAAAGCCGCCCTTGCCAGCAAGCGCACCGTGACATCCCCCGGTGTTGCAACCCGCCTTGGTGAGCACTGGCAGAACATGGCGCTGGAAACTCCATCCGCCATCGGGAGCGATCCTTGGAGCGGGCTGGGCCTGCGGACTGGGGGCGGCGAGTGTGGTGGCATTGGCCAGGAGGACTGTGGGCCAGCCCAGGGCGATGCTCGCAAAGGATAAGCAAAAGCGGCGCATCGTCAGTTTAGGTGAAGAGTTCCCGGATGGGCGCCCGGCCAAGGTCGACCAGGGGATAGGGGCGTCCCGAGGGGCCGGGAAGGAAGCTTTCGTGATCCAACCCGAGGCTGTGGAAAATGGTGGCCACAAGGTCGCCGGGCAAAACGGGCCGTTCGGCGGGAAACCCACCGATGGGGTCGCTTTTTCCGATGACGCGCCCTCCCTTGACTCCGCCTCCTGCAAAAGAAACGGTGAAACATTGGGGCCAATGGTCGCGCCCGCCGGCAGGGTTGACCTTTGGGGTGCGGCCAAATTCGCTCAGCGCGGCCACCATCGTCTTCTTGAGCAAACCGCGCTGCTGCAAATCCTCGATCAGCGCGGAATAAGCCTGGTCATAAAGGGGGCAGACGATGTTTTTCATCCCGTCGATGGAGGTGAACGGCTTCGAGCCGTGGATGTCCCAAGTCGTCTCACCAAACACGGTCAAAAACGTGTTTACCGTGACAAAACGCACCCCGCCCTCGACCAGTCGTCTGGCCAGAAGGCACGACTGCCCGAACCGGTTCCTTCCGTACCGGTCCCGGACGGAATCGGGTTCCTTCGAGAGGTCGAAGGCGTTGCGGGCCTGCTCGCTTGTCATCAACTGAAAGGCGGCATGAAAGTTCTCGTCCATGAGGCGGGCGTCCTCACTCGCCTCAAACTGCTTGACCGCTCCCTCCACCACTTCCCGCATGCGCTGCCTGCGCTCCATACGGACGGCACCAATGAGGTCGGGGGGCAGAAGGTCTGGCACCTTGAAATTGGGCTTGGAAGGGTCGGCCATCAGGGCAAAAGGATCGTGCGCCTTTCCCAAAAAACCACCCGCCTGACCGTTGGGCAGGTTGCCGCCCCCGCGCCCCATCAACTCTGGGAGAATTACAAAGGGAGGTAAATCGCCCTTTTTTCCGAGGAGGTGGCTCACCACCGACCCCATGTGCGGGGTCTGTACCCCACCCGTAAAACGGCGACCGGTCTGGAGCATCTGCCAACCCGCATCGTGGACTGCAGCCCCGTCGTGGTGACAGGATCGCACCAAGGAAAACTGGTCTGCAATTTTGGCGTGCAGCGGGAGAACCTCGGAAATCTGGATTTCAGGGGACTTCGTGGAAATCGGGCGGAACGGTCCGCGCACCTCGGAGGGTGCGTCGGGTTTCATATCCCAAAGATCCACGTGGCTTGGTCCTCCCAGGTTAAAGAGAAGAATACAGGCGTTTTCGTCGTGGCCGGCTCGGACGGCGCCCGCTTCCTTTGCGGCCAAGTATTGGGGAAGAGAAAGCCCTAGGGCCGATAGGGAGCCCACTTGTAGGAATTCGCGTCGCTTGAGGTGGCTGGCACCGCACAAACCGGGACTGCGTTCGGAAAGGAAGTCAAACATAGCTCTGGGAGATCTGGGGATGAGGTAAAACTTTTATCATGGCGTATCTAGGCCGTAGAAGCTTGCAGAAGAACGGCATTTTTTTGTAATAAAACCGCATGAAATCCTGGTGGAACTCCGTTTCCAGCCCCGCTCAGTGGCTGGATCTTTTTGATAGTCTGCCCTCCGTCTATTTTTACGCCAAGGATCTCAATTCCCGTTTCACGAGGGTCAACAAGGCCATGGCCGAATGGCACGGCTGTGCTTTGCCTTCGGAAATGATCGGCCGTTGCGATTTGGATTTTCACACCCCCGTCCTTGCGGCTCAATACGTAGAGGAGGACCGCGCAGTGTTCCTATCCGGAGAACCGCTTAAGGACCGCGTCTGGCTGGTGCCCGGCGCAGACGGTTTGCCCAGATGGTTCTTATCCAGCAAGTTTCCTTTGCGCGATGCAAAGGGTGAACTCGCCGGGCTCGCGGGAGTGATGCGCGCGCATGAGGGCACCAGCACCAGCGGAAGGGATTCCTACACGCGTTTGACGCCAGCCTTGGATCATGTGATCCAGCAGTACGGAACGGTCCTCACGGTGGAAACGTTGGCTGGCCTTTGTCATCTTTCGGTGAGTCAGTTTCAGCGGGATTTCCTGCGCTGCTTTAAATGCACGCCGTTCAGTTATCTCCTTGGGGTGCGCCTGCTGATGGCGCGGTGGCGTTTGCAGCACACCTCCGATCCGGTGGGAACCATCGCCCTGGAGTGCGGCTTCTACGACCAAAGCCACCTCACACGCGCCTTCCAGACAGCCAATGGCCTAAGCCCCGGTGCGTTTCGCAAACGCGTAAACGACGGGTCATCCCTTGCAAAAGCGCATTTAATGGATTCCTAACCGTCCTTCGCGGACTCGCGTTGCCCGAAATTAGTCATTCGTTTGGCTGGGGACCGCCGGTTCGAGTTTGTTTAGGCATTTGGCCTGAAAGAATACGCATGCATTGGGAGGCGAATGGTTGACCCACCGCTGATGCCTGCTCAGATTTGCGCACCCCCTATGGATTCCAACGTATTCCGCCTCAATGCCCTTTCTCTGCTTGCTCTTGTCGGCGGTTGCAGCCTTTCAATTCAGGCTGCGGAGCCTCCATCCAAGGCCAAGGCGGACGAGATTCCGGCCATTTCCCAGCGGCCTGCGGTGGTGCGTTTGGACGCCGCTGGAGTGTCCAAAATGGGGGCGGGAAAACCAGCCGCCCAGCTGGCTGAGGGTTACGAACTCGACGTGGTTGCGGGGGCGCCCCTGGTAACCCATCCCATCATGGGCTGCCTGGATGACAAGGGCCGCCTGTTTGTGGGAGATGCCGTCGGGGTGAACTGGAACAAGGCGCAACTCGACGCCAACCCGCCCAACCGCGTGCTGCTGTTGGAAGACACCAACCACGACGGCGTTTTTGACAAAAGCACGGTGTTTGCCGACCGGATGACTTTCCCCCAGGGCGCCTGCTGGCTCAATGGCTCCCTCTACGTCTGCTCGCCTCCCGGGCTTTGGAAACTCACCGACACCGATGGCGACGGGGTGGCCGATAAACGCGAAATGCTCGTCAGCGGCTTTGATTATACCGGAAATGCCGCCGATATTCACGGCCCCTTTCTGCATCCCAACGGCCGCTTGTATTGGTGCCACGGCCGCAAAGGACACAAGGCGGTTGGCAAAGAGGGCCACGTGGTTCACGAAGGCCTTGCCAGCGGTATTTGGAGCTGTTCACCCGATGGCAGCGATGTGCAATGGCACTCGCTTGGGTGTGGTGACAATCCGGTGAAAGTCGATTTTACGCCCGATGGCGACATTCTGGGCGTCCAAAACCTCTACTATAGCAATCCGCGCGGCGACACGCTTGTACACTGGCTCTACGGAGGCGTTTACGAACGAGCGGATATGCTCAAAGCCATCGAGGGGGCACCACGCACCCTCGAGACAATGCCCGTCGTTCACAATTTTGGCCACGTCGCGGTTAGCGGTTCCTGTTTTTGGCGGAAGTTCCCGGCGGGCGGGGCAGGGGGCGCGATGCAGTTCATGGTCACCCATTTTAACACCCAGAGGCTGGTGCGTATGGAGGTCACCCAAAAAGGGTCCTCCTACCAGGCCACTGAAAACGAGTTCCTCAAGCTGGAGGATCCCGACATTCATCTCACCGACGTGATGGAAAGCGGAGACGGTTCGCTGCTGTTGTTGAATACGGGGGGCTGGTTTCGCAGCGGGTGCCCGGCCAGCCTCATGGCCAAACCGGACATCACCGGCGCGGTCTACCGGATCCGGCGCACGGGTTCCCATGCTCCTATTGGAGGGGTTACTCCTGTCAGTCTGGCCAGGGCGGGGGACCCGCTCGCCGGGTTGGCAAGCGCCGATCCTCACGCGCGCCGGCTCGCGTGTGAGGTCATTGCGAGGACTAAGGTGTCGAGTGAAAAACTCCGCGTGGCCTTGCTGGCGCTGCTAGCCCAGCCTCTGGACGCCGCCTTGGAGCACGCCGCGATATTTGCTGCGGTCGCCTCGGGCATGGTTGGGCCGGAAGAAACGGCGTCGGCTCAATCGCCGTTGCTCCTGCGCCGGTTGCTCGCCATCACCGAACAGCGGAAGGAACAACCGCTGGCTTTGGCGGCCAACGCTTCCCAAGCGGCCAAACATCTGGACTCCATGGACACAGACCTTGCACGGGTGGCTCTGGGTGTGGTGACTCGCAGCCTGCAGGCGGCAGAGTCTCTTTCCCCATTGCTGGCCGGATGGTTGGGGGCAGAACGGGTTTCGGCCCCGCGCCTGCGCGCTTTGGAGGGCTTTGCCACCGCCCTCCTCGCAAAACCAGAAACGCAGGGCCTCGTGACTCAAATGCTGGGCCACAGCTCCAGCGAGGTGCGCAAATGCGCTCTCGGGATTTTGGCGGGCCAGACCGCCGGGGTCAGCCAGGAGGCCTGGGTTGAGCCTTTGGAAAAAGCTTTCGCAGATCCTTCAACCAGTCGTTCCCTGGTTGTAGATGCGATCAAAAAGCTTAAAAACAGCCGCTTCGACGATGCCCTTCAGGCTCTCGCCAATGATCCCAAGCAACCGCTTTCCCTCCGGTTGCGCGCGCTTTCCGCCGTCAAAAGCCTGACACTTGTCCCCGAAACATTCGCGCTGCTCAAAGCGGTTCTTGCCGATCCGGGGGCGGCCGCAGCCGCGCACATTCAGGCCGCCACCCTTCTCAAAAACGCGCCTCTCAAGCGGGAGGAATTTGCCTCGCTGGCCGCTGTGTTCGGTCAGGTGGGGCCGGTGGAATTAAAGGAATTGCTCCCGCTTTTTGCCAAGTCCAAGGATGCCGGACTGGCCCGCGAGTTTGCACTGGCCCTTGCCAAAAATCCGGCGATCGCCAGCCAGCAGGAAAGCGTCTATCGCACCGCGCTGAGCAGTTATCCGGCGGACATTTTTGAGGCGGTCGTGCTGCCCGCCCTGCGTGTCGCCACCGAAGCGAGCGAGGCGAAAAAGCGCCTGCTCGGACCGTGGGCGGAGAAAGTGGCGATGCGCGGCGAGGCTCCCGCGGGACGTTTGTTGTTTGAGAGTGGACGCGGAACGTGTATCGCCTGCCACCAAATTGGGGGCAAGGGCAGGGCGATCGGTCCGGACCTCTCCAAAATTGGGGCGATCCGAACCGAGCGCGATTTGTTGGAAAGTATTATTTTTCCAAGCAACACGCTTGCGCGCGACTACGAGACCCACGTGCTTGAGACAGCGGACGGCCAGACGATCATGGGCGTCATCCGCAGCCACACAGCCGAGGGTCTGTTGGTCGTGGACTTTGCCGGGCAGGAGAAAAACATCCCCCACCCACAAATCGTTTCCGACACGCCGCTCCCCACCAGCCTGATGCCGATGGGGTTGGATTCCACCTTGAGTGAAGCCGAGTTGCTCAACCTGGTGGCGTGGTTGCGTTCCTTAAAGTGACGGTTTGTGGTTTTGGTCCGACAGGGAGCGAGCCTAGTGGCCCCACCTTGGTTCTGGCGCGAGTGGTTTCCTCCCAATAAAACGCCGTGGCTCGACCAGGGCGTCCGTTTGAAGTTGCGCGCCGTTTTGCTAATGCTTTTGACCCGGAGATGGCCGCACCCTTAAATCAGGGATCTAATTTAGCCAACCTCCACGACAATGCCCACTTCTCCCTCCATTATCTACACGATCACAGACGAGGCACCCTCGCTTGCCACGTACTCTTTCCTGCCCATCGTACAGGCTTTTAGCAAACATTCGGGGATCCACGTGGAGACTCGCGACATCTCTTTGGCGGCTCGAATCCTGGCAAATTTCTCTGATCTGCTGCCGGCCGATCAGAAATCTCCGGACAATCTGGGCGAACTGGGGGCGCTGACCCTCAAACCAGAGGCGAACATCATCAAGTTGCCCAACATCAGCGCTTCCATTCCGCAGCTTCAGGCCGCGATCGCCGAGCTTCAGGCGAAGGGCTACAAACTCCCCGATTACCCCGAAGTCGCTTCCTCCGATGCCGAAAAGGACGCCCGCGCCCGCTACGCGAAGGTGCTGGGCTCGGCGGTGAATCCCGTGCTTCGCGAAGGTAACTCCGATCGGCGGGCCCCGAAGGCCGTTAAGGAATACGCCAAGAAACACCCGCACTCGATGGGGGCGTGGTCGCCCAATTCCAAAACCCACGTCGCAGCCATGACGGAGGGGGACTTCTTTGGCAACGAGCATTCTTTCACCACCAAGGCCGCAACCAGCGTCCGTATTGAGTTGGTCAAAGCGGATGGATCGACTCAGGTTCTCAAGGAAAAGACGCCGCTCAAAGCCGGTGAAATTTTCGATGCCACGATTATGCGCAAGACGTCGCTGGTGAGCTTTTATGAACGCCAAATCGCTCGGGCCAAAGCGGAGGATGTCCTTCTTTCCCTGCACCTGAAGGCTACCATGATGAAGGTGTCCGACCCCATTTTGTTCGGGCACGCCGTGAAGGTTTTCTTCCGGGATTTACTTTCCAAACATGCCGAAACGTTTGCCAGTCTTGGCGTGAATTTAAACAACGGATTTGGGGAACTTGTTGCCAAGATCCAGAACCTTCCTGCCGCGCAGAAAGCGGTAATCGAAGCCGATATCCAGGCTGCGCTTGCCTCCGGACCCAAGCTCGCCTACGTCAATTCCGACAAGGGAATCAGCAACCTGCACGTGCCCAGCGACGTGATCGTCGACGCCTCCATGCCCGCGATGATCCGCGTTGGAGGCAAGATGTACGACGTCCAGGGAGGCATGCAAGACACGCTGGCCCTGATCCCAGACCGCTCCTACGCCGGGGTGTACGAAACCACCCTGAACTTCTGCCGCCAGCACGGCGCGCTGGATCCCAAAACGATGGGCAGCGTCCCGAATGTTGGGCTGATGGCGCAGGCGGCCGAGGAATACGGGTCCCACAATAAAACGTTCGAAATCCCCGCTGACGGCAGCGTCCGAGTTGTGAACGAAGCCGGCGAAGTTCTTCTGAGCCATTCCGTGCACGCGGGCGACATTTGGCGCGGTTGCCAGACCAAGGATGCTCCAGTTCAGGATTGGGTCAAACTCGCGGTCAGTCGGTCGCGTCTTTCGCACACTCCGGCCGTTTTCTGGCTGGACGAAAATCGAGCGCACGACGCGCAGGTGCTGCTGAAGGTGCGGGAGTATCTGGCGCATCATGACCTCACCGGGCTGGACATACGCATCCTCGAACCTGCGGCCGCCTGCCAGTTTACCCTGGAACGCATCGTCAAGGGACAGGATACCATTAGCGTGACGGGCAACGTGCTCCGGGATTATCTGACGGACCTTTTCCCTATTTTGGAAGTCGGCACCTCTGCAAAGATGCTCTCGATTGTTCCGTTGATGAACGGCGGCGGCCTTTTTGAAACGGGCGCCGGCGGTTCAGCCCCCAAACATGTGCAGCAGTTCACGGAAGAAAACTTCCTGCGTTGGGACAGTCTGGGCGAGTTTTTCGCCCTTGCCGCCTCTTTTGAGCACCTCGGTATTTCGCAAAATCACGCCAAAGCCAAGGTTCTGGCTGAGACCCTGGACGAAGCGAATGGCAAGTTCCTGGAGAACGACAAGTCGCCCGCCCGCAAGGTCGGCGCCGGGATTGACAACCGGGGGAGCCACTTCTATCTGGCCCTCTACTGGGCCCAGGCGCTCGCTGCGCAGACGCAGGACGCCGAGCTCAAGGCGGTCTTCACCCCTGTGGCGGAAAAACTGACGGCGAGCGAGCCCGTGATCATCGCTGAAATGATCGCGGTTCAGGGTAAGCCGGTCGACATTGGCGGTTACTACCGCCCCGACTTGGCAAGAGCCTCCGCGGCATTGTGCCCCAGCCAGACTTTTAATTCGATCCTCGCCGCGATCTAGTGAGTTTGAGCGAGCGGCGCCTGGGTGTGGAGGGTGTGGAGGGTGTGGAGGGTGTGGAGGGTGGCTGACATCCTGCGCCCCCGGTGCACGAGCGGGGTGCACAGTACAGGGGCGTTGACCTGCCAGTAGGGCCGCTGGTTTGTTTGGTATGGGTCGATGGGTAGGGGCTTGATCCTTGGGTGTACCAAGGTGAAAAAGGTTCGTCCTTCCGCGCCTGAAGAGGTTTTTCTTGTGCTTATTGTTTTAAGTTCAGACACTAGGGCGCAATGACAACAAATTCATCCCAAGCTTCTTTTGTACAGTCTTCTGTTCTTGTTCTTGCTGCCAGTTTGATCTCTTGCATCACAGGATGTACTTCGACCAATACCTCTCCCAAGGATTTGGGGGGCGACAGAGCTAAAACTGCGGTCGTTGATTTGAACCGTTCCGACTGCAAACTTGTGCTGGGAAGGGCCTCGGGGATGGATCAGGGGTTTAAGCTTCTTGGACTCATTCCGTTGAAGAGCGCCAGTGAGTCCAATGCGGTGGATAGAATGTATGAAGACGCCAAGTCCAGAGGAGTGGTTTTGGAGGGGAATTCCCGCGTCTTTGCGAACACTTCGGTGGAACGGACGAGTAACTACTTTATTTTGTTCAGTATTCCCACCTATCGCTCTACGGGAGATGTTGTGGAGTATATCGGCTCCTCTTCATCCCGCGCTTCCCGGTAAGAATCGTGAGCCGCCCGCTGGGGCCTCTGGATTCGATGCACTCCATTGCCATTAGTCGGAGATGATTTCTTTCAGTCTGAGTTTTTCAAACACTTCCGGAGCAATCTGGTTCTTGGGCTCGGTTGGACGCGCCAACTGCCACGAAGAATCGGGTGGTAGGGATTGCTCGCCACTCCCAAAAACTTTTCGTCCTTTTGAGTTTGTGCCAAAAGGCTGAAGCCGACAGACGGGAGGTTTTGTCGAGGTGCTGGAGGCCTTTGGGATCAGCGGGACTGGCCGGTGAGCATCGTGTACTCCGCGGGAGTGAGCCGGGCTTGTTGGACCCATTTGCGGGCGTCCGCTGGCTTGAGGCGGAAATATTCGGCGGCGGCCTTTTCCAAGGCGGCTGAGCGCTGGGGGCCCGGAGTGCTAATGCTCAGTGCCCAGTCAGCGGCGGCAGCGGGATCCTTGGCCGCAGTGGCTTCCACAAATCCGCGAACGGCCGCGGGATAGTCCGCAGTGCCTGTGAGGGCATCCACCTTTTTGGCAGCGGCTTGGGGGTCTTTTTTCGCAGCGGCAGCGAACTGCGCGCTGTAGGCGGCATCCCGCACTCCGCCTTCGGGAAGTTTGTTCGCGGATCCGGTCAGCAGAGGAACGTAGCGGCGTGCATCCGCGAGCGTGATGGAGGCGAGCGCTTCGGCGACTTCGGGATGGGCGCCAATGTCTAAACCTGGCCAGCGGGCCATTTCGGCAAGTGCGGCGGCGCGCATGGGCCCGGCGGGAAGAGCCTGGGCATAGGCAAGGGCGTCGGCGGGATCGGTCCCCTTGGCTGCCTTGGAGATCATCCCGGAGATTGCACCGCGCGCTCCGATGGCCCCCGCGGGACTGCCTGCGAGCTGGGCGGCGATTCCGGTGAGGCGTTCGGGGTTTTCAGCGACGAGTTGGCTCAAGGTGCCGGCCATGGCGCGCTGGGCATCCGCGGGCAGGCCGGTGCTCCAGGAAGCGAATGCCTGCGGGTCCTTTTTGGCCCAAGGTAGAAGCAGGGCGTCGACGCCAAAGTGCGAGGATTTTGCGCTCAGCCAGAGGGCTGCGGCTTTCTCCGGTGCAATTTCTGAGAGGCGCCGAGCCGCAAATTGAAAATCAAAACGGGAAGATCTGTAAAAATCGGTGCTGCCCGCTTCTCTGGCGAGCATGGCTTCAAGATCTCCTGGGCTGAGCTTGCTGATGGCCTCCATCAGCGCCAGCCGTGACTGGGCGGGGGAGCCGGTCAATTCGCAGTCTGCGGATAATTCGCGAAGGGAGGTGCCCTTCGGTGCGACCTCTTGCAACTGGATGGAGGAAGAAACCCCGGCCTCTGTGGTCGGGGCTGCGATAGAGGTCCGCTTGGATGTTATGGATTCCGCGTGGCGCTCTTCTGCGGCGGGGCGGGCCGAACGTTTGGAGGAAAGGGCGCCTACCACCTGAAATCCAGACACTGCGCAGAGGACGCAAAAAACAGGAACAATTTTGGGAGACATGATCCGGTAGAAAGAGGGTTATCTTAATGGGATGGGAGCCAGACGGCGGCGCAGTTCCATTTTCTCGGCCTCCGGTATGGCCAGCTTCCCGACAAATTCGCTTTGAGTGGAACCGTCCGCGCGGCGTTGCTGGGCGAGGGAGGTGAAATAGTCCAGTTTGGTTCGGGTGGAGCGGAGTTCCGTTCCTGCCTTCACCACCTCCTCGGTTTCCCCCCAACTACGGGTGCGAAATGACGCTTCCTGCATCACTGAATTTAACGCGCCATCCCGGAAAGGGCCTGCTGGCAGGGACTCAATCCATTGGAGGGCGGAACCCCGGTCTTGTTGGGCCAGCGACCACCAAACGCCGCGCGCCGCATCCTTGGCGAACTGGGGAGAGGTTTGTTTTTCGGCGAACTGGATGGCGGGGTCCGCCCCCGTTTCCCTGAAGCGAGCTGAAGCTTCGAGCGCGACCATGGTTCCGTTTTTCTCCGAATCTCCCAGCGAGTTAAAGACCACGCGCGCCGATGCCGGAGAGTCCGCTCGCAGCGTGCGAGTCATCTGTGAGGCAATGCGCGCCACCATCGCACTTTCCGCCGCCTTACGATCTTCTCCGGGATTGACCTGGACCAAGCTTGCCGCCATTTGACGTAAGTCCGCCATCGCTTTCGCCGGATCCGTCATGGCTGCCTGGGAGGCGACCTGCCCGACAAGGCGGCGCACCGCTCCCTCGCTTTCGGACTTGGTGTTTAAAAGCTGGGGGTTCTCTTTGAGGGCCGCCGCAATTTCCGGCAGACTGCCAGCGGCCTTGCCGATGTTGTCGTTGAGATTGCCTCGCATTTCTCCCGCAACGCTGCCGCGGAATTTGTCGGGAAGTTGCGCTAGCGCCCGGAGGGCTTCGGCCCCGCTTTTTTGGGCGATGGCAAGAATAGCGGCCTGTGTGATTTTCGGATCCTCGGAGGTTTTTCCAAGCTCGAGCGTGCGCTTCGGATCCAGCGAGGCCATCCGTTCCGCGAGGGCGCCGCGCGCGACGTCGGCGGGATCAAATTTGACGCCCTCAGTTTTGATCATTGTTTCCAAGAGAGCTGTGGCGCGCTCGTAACTGAGGTCGCCCATGGCACGTGCGAGCAGCAGTTGGTCGCTGCAATTACCGCCCTTTACCAGGCGCGCGCTGATCCGGACAATCGAATCTCGCTGCTGCTCAGGGGAGAGGGAGCGGAAGGCGGCATCCTCTGAGGCGCCTCGGAGAGGTGCGTCAGCCGGGGCATCTGGATGGGATCGGAACGCATTTCCGGCTTCTGCGCGTTCATCGTCGTCGGATTCCCGATAGGATGAGGAAGGTGCCTGTCCCTCTGAAGTAAGGTCTCCCCAATGTGCGGCAACGCCCGCAAGGATTCCCGCGGCGAGGGAGGAACTGATAAGAAGGATGGGCCTCATGAGCCGTAAGCGTGGGGTGGGGCTGCGAGCAAACGATTGGAAGGCCGTTAACCCAGTGCCCAGAGTAAAAGCATATTCGGCGTTTAAATCTTAGGCCTGAATTGATTTAAAGCCGGGATTCAGGGCGTGGATGGGAGTTTATTCAATATTTTGCCGTGCGAATGCGTTAGCCAGACTCCCGAGGATAATTGTTCCCCCTCGGGAGGTGTCTGTCCCTCGGGAGGTGTCTGTCCCTCGGGGAGGTGTCTGTCCCTCGGGGAGGTGTCTGTCCCTCGGGGAGGTGTCTGTCCCTCG
>CANJZW010000058.1 GCA_947479475.1 Chthoniobacteraceae bacterium | reverse complement strand
GGTTAGAAGGCTGAAGATACTGGGGAAGAAGCGACCGGCCTGCACGAGGGCGGAGCCGGCCTTGGGGTGTAAACACGCCCATCGCGCGAGCTGGTTGACCCAGAGCCTGCCCCGGTACAAGGCGGCGTGGTCGGCTTCGTATTGTTCTGGGTCTCCCGCCAAAATTCTGACGTCTACCTGAACCCTATCGTTGGAAAAGGAATCTTGCTGATCTCAATTCCCCCTTCTTTCCTCCAGGTTACAGAAGTAGATAGAGCCGAGCGAGATCAGGAACAGATCATCTCAATTCCTGTGACTTCAGGATGTCTGAGCCCGGAGAGGCTAGACGGGTGTTTTTGCGACGACTTTTTGGGTTAGAAGGCTGAAGATACTGGGGAAGAAGCGACCGGCCTGCACGAGGGCGGAGCCGGCCTTGGGGTGTAAACACGCCCATCGCGCGAGCTGGTTGACCCAGAGCCTGCCCCGGTACAAGGCGGCGTGCTCGGCTTCGTATTGTTCTGGGTTTCCCGCCAAAAGAGCTTCCGCGCACAGCGCACCCGTCCGCAGCGCGTAGGCGATGCCCTCTCCCGTGAAGGGCTCGACAACTCGGGCGGAGTCTCCCGTGAACCAGAGTCGATCCCCGGTGGCTGGTAGAGGCGCTCGCCGCAGCGGGGTGATACTTCTCCACGTTTGTTCTGAGGAAAGGGCGAACCGCCGGGAGGCCCAGTGTTTGATGCTCTGGAGATCGCTAGGGCGGCACACGAGGCAGAGGTTGGCCGTGTTGCCACCGACCGGAGCGAGGCCTGCGTAGCCCTCTTTGACAAATTGGAGGAGGACGTCGTTCTCCAGGCCCGCGGGACTGGGCAGATGGGTTTGCACCGCGATGCGTTCCATGGGCAGAGGCGGGGGCATGTGACCCAAGAGGCGCGCCACCGTTGAATTGCGGCCATCGGCGGCAACGATCTGGCTGGCTTCAAAGACGCCGGCCCCACTCTGCAGGCGCCAGCCGTGGGGAAGGCGCTCAAGAGACTTCAGCGTAGCGTCCTCGTAAATTTCGACGCCGCAACTCCCTGCATGCTCGAGCAGGACCTGATCGAGGCGGGCACGGGTCAAACCGAGCTCAGGGGTGGTGCCTTGGGGGAGAGGGACGCGCACACAGGTGCCGTCGATTCCCAAAAAACGCACCCCCTCCAGCACCGAGTGTGTGCAGGCGAGTACCTTTTCGCGGAGCCTAAGTTGATCCAGTACACCCCAAGCGAGAGGGTTCAGGCAGTCGCCGCAGACTTTCTCCCTGGGAAAAATGGAGCGTTCCAGCAGCAAAACGCGCAGTCCCCCCGAGGCGAGAAATGCCGCACATGAGGCCCCCGCGGGTCCACCTCCGATAATTGCCACGTCAAACACGATCCTTCCTTTTAAGTCCACGGATGGTGTTTTGGCGACTCTTGACCAGGGCACGAGGTGAAAGAGGTTCGTGGCCTGTGGAAATACTTGGGCGCTTTCGATGCCGCTCACAGACTCTTGCCTTGGAGGTCGGCAGATATTGCTCTAGTGGTGTTTATCTAACTTACCAACATGAGTACACTTTTTGATTTGTCTGGAGACGTTGCCGTTGTTCTTGGAGGCACTGGGGTTTTGGGCGGGGCTCTTGCAGAAGGCCTCGCCGCAGCGGGTGCAAGGGTGGCGGTTTTGGGTCGAAATGCCGAACGGGGGGAGGCGCGCGTGGCGGCCATCCGGGCGGCTGGGGGGCGTGCCATTTTTGCGGAAGCCAATGCCTCTGAACGCGCCTCTTTGGAGGCGGCTTTGGAAAAGGTGACGTCTGAATTGGGAGCGCCGACGATCCTGGTTAATGCGGCCGGAGGAAATGATCCAAAAGTGACGGTCACGGACGCCTTACCGATTGAGAAAATCGAAATCCAGGACTGGGTTTCCGCCTTTGACCTCAACCTTGTGGGCGGCGCGTTGCTGCCTTGCCAGGTTTTCGGTCCCGGCATGTGTGCGCGTGGCAGGGGGAGTATTATCAATATCGCTAGTGTTTCCGCGCATCTTCCTCTTTCTCGGGTTGTTGCTTATTCATCGGCAAAGGCGGCGGTGCTTAATCTAACGCAATTCCTCGCGCGGGAGTGGGCGGTGAAGGGAGTGCGCGTTAATTCCATCACCCCCGGTTTTTTCCCCGCTGAACAAAATCGCACCCTTCTGTTTCAGCCCGACGGTTCACCCTCCGCACGAACTCAGGCAATCTGGGGGCACACTCCCATGAAGCGGTTTGGCGAGGCCCAGGAACTCGTGGGGGCCTGTGTCTTTCTAGCCAGTCACGCCGCCGCGAGTTTTATCACCGGAACCGATATTCGCGTGGATGGCGGCTACCTAAGCCAGACTATCTAAGCGGTTGAACGCCCTCCGTTCTATGGCTTCGCTGAATTCTATGCGCCGAATGTTTTTTATTCTTGGCGGACTATTCGCCATCGCAGCGCCGCTGCAGGCGGCTTCGGAGCCCGAGATTATTATTATTTCCGGGGGCGTTTCCCTTTCCCAATGGGAGCAGTACAAGAGCCAACCGCACGACAAATGGTGGATGAACTTTGTGCGCGCCGCCCGCATTCGGATTCAGCAAATCCGCGAGACGGACTCGGCGGCACAGATCACTTGGTTGGTCTACAAACCGGCTTATTTGCGTCGGGCGAAGGAAGAAAAAAAAGACCTGGTAAAACTCATCGACTCCGTCCGTGATGCGTATCATGTCCGGCGCATTTATTTTTCGAAGACGTCCGAGCTGCTTGATTATTTGAACAAAGGCAGGGACCGTGAAAAGGTGAAGATTGCGGACCTGGAGTACTTTGGGCACTCAAACAAAGCCTGCTGGATGTTTGACTACTCCAACGCCATCGACAGCTGCTCCAAGGTTTGGCTGCACGAAAATGATCTGCCAAAGCTGCGTCCGGGCATGTTTTCGAAGGATGCGTATGTGCGCAGTTGGGGCTGTCATACGGGTGAAAGTATGAATGCGCATTTCCTGCGAGCCACGGGGGTGCCGATGTGGGGCGCGGAGGGTAAAACCCAGTACCGCACGGAAGAACTTCCGGCGCTGGCCGAGCGTTCGGGGCGTTGGAGAAAGTAACCTCAGCGGACTTTTTGTGCCGCGTCGCGCTTCGGTAAAGAATGGCGCCGATCTCGTTTGCAGTCTCGAACCTCGCGCAACACGCGGGTTCTGGGGGGGGACTGTTCTGGGGGGGGGGCTGAAAACACAAAAAGCGACCGGCGCATTGCCGATCGCTTTTGTTCTCTGGAGAGTTTTCCGGGCGGTTAGCCGAAGATTTGTGCGTTGAAGAGGTTTTCGAGCATTTCCTGCCGGCCGCTTTGGAGAACGGGCGGTTGAATGCCGTGGGCATACCCGTCGAGTTCGTCCAGAGAGGTGGCGCGGGACTCGATTTTCGCGCCGATGCCGGAGTCGAAACTGGAGTAACGCTGGGCGACGAACCTGTTGATTTTTCCGCTTTCGAGGACGCGGTGAGCCGCCTTCAAACCGTAGGCGAAGGCGTCCATTCCGCCGACGTGGGCGTGGAAGAGGTCGGAGGTTTCGTGGGACTCTCGGCGGCGCTTGGCGTCAAAATTGAGTCCCCCCGTGGTGAGGCCGCCCATTTTGAGAATGCGCAGCATGATGTTGGTGGTCAAATAAAGGTCGCTTGGGAACTGGTCCGTGTCCCAGCCCAGAAGGGTGTCGCCGCGGTTGGCGTCGACCGAACCAAGGGCGTTTGCGGCGATGGCGACTTCCATTTCATGTTCCATGGAGTGGCCGGCGAGGGTGGCGTGGTTGGTTTCAAGGTTCAGCTTGAAGTGCCCGAGCAAGTCGTATTCGCGCAAAAAATTCAAGCAGGCCGCCGCGTCTGAATCGTACTGGTGCGTGGAGGGTTCGCGGGGTTTGGGTTCGATGTAAAACTGTCCCGTAAAGCCGATCTTCTTGGCGTGATCCACCGCCATGTGGAGCAGTGTGGCGAGGTGGTCGAGTTCACGCTTCATATTGGTGTTTAGCAGAGTGGCGTACCCTTCGCGCCCTCCCCAGAAAACGTACCCTTCGCCGCCCAGACGGTGAGTGGCTTCGAGCGCATGTTTGACTTGCGAGGCCGCGTAGGCGAACACGTCGGCCGAGGGGGACGTGCCGGCGCCGTGGGCATACCGCGGATGGGCGAAGAGGCAGGCCGTGCCCCAAAGCAGTTTTTTGCCAGTCTGTTTCTGATGCGTTTCAAAGGCAGAAACAACCGCATCGAGGTTCTTGTGCGTCTCGCTCAAAGAGGCGCCTTCGGGTGCGATATCGCGGTCGTGAAAGCAGTAAAAAGGAATAGTCGTTTTTTCGAGAAACTCGAAAAAGACGGGCACGCGCTTGAGGGCGTTGGAAAGAGAGTCGGAACCATCGTCCCAAGGCATGAGGGCCGTTGGCGCGCCGAAAGGATCGGAGAGCCCGTTGCGCATGACGTGCCAGTACGCGGCGGCAAAACGGAGGTGCTCCGCCATGGTTTTGTCGCCCACTTTTTCAGCAGCGTTGTAATGGCGGAAGGCCAGGGGATTGTCGCTGGAGGTTCCTTCGTAACGAATAACTGGGATTTCTGGGAAGTGACTCATAAAGGTTTGGATAATCGGTGTTGAGGAGTTCTCTGCCGGGTAAGGTAGGAGTTTCTAATTTAGGAGCCCGTTGCGGAGTTGCATGCTTGCGGTTTGTTTGACAGTAATACATGGATGCGGCGTCCTTCTATGGCTCAGGTGGCGGCGGCGGCCGGGGTTTCTAAAAACACGGTGAGCCTTGCTCTGCGGGGCAGTCCCCGCATCTCCAACGCGACCCGCGAGGAGGTGGAGGCCGCGGCTAATGCGATCGGCTACCGTCGCAATGCGGCGGTGGGTTGTCTCATGGCGGAACTGCGCCGGACCGGGTCGGCCCGCTTCGAGGCGACTCTCGCCCTCCTCAATGCCAACGAGGACCGTGGCGCCTTTCGGACCCATCCCACCGTTCCCGTGTACGTTGCGGGCGCGCGAAAACGCGCCGCCGAGCTTGGCTACGGGTTGGACGAGTTTTGGCTGCACGACCCGACCATTAGCGGCAAGCGCCTCGCCGGCATTCTGCGGGCACGCGGGATCCGCGGTGGCCTGGTGGTCGGGTTGTTGCGTTCCAACGAGCTTCCCGAAAGGATGCGGGCGGTGTGGGCGGAGTTTCCTGCCGTTGTCACCGGGGTGCGCGTGCGTTCTCCGGAGCTATCCTTTGCGGGTTCGGATCAATACAGCCTCGCACTGAAGGCGTACGAACAGGCGTGGGCGCTAGGGTACAGGCGTCCCGCGCTGGTGCTGGATCCTGTCATCGACGCGCTCATCGACGGTCGGTTCACCGCGGGGTATTTGATTGGTCAACAGCGGTTCCGGTGGGGAAAGGATCCGCTGCCCCCCTTTACACAAATCGCAGAGGCGCGCCGGGAGTTGGGCGTGTTTTCCCGTTGGCTCAAAGAGACCCGTCCGGATGTTTTGTTCACCTTGTATCACGAGGTGGAGCGGTGGCTGGCGCGCTGTCAGGTGAAGGTGCCAGAGGAGATCGGCCTTATTCAGTACGAGTGGCGCTCGCAGCGTTCGCACTGGGCTGGGATGGATCAGCGCAACGACCTCGTGGGGGAGGCTGCGGTGGATCTCTTGGTTTCGATGATTCACAACGGGCAGCAGGGAGTCCCCGAAAGGGCCATCGCCACCCAGGTTACCAGCCAGTGGGTCATGGGAGAGACGGTTTGCAGGCGGGGTGCCGCCGAACATTCCAGAGTCTGATACACGCTCCGGACTTGGCAGAAAGGCTGAGAGGCGTTACCTCCGGTCGGTGCCAACTCTCACACGTATTTCCGCCCCCGGTCCCAGAGAAGGAACCGTCCGGCTCTCCACAGGAGAAATTTTAGCAGTTCCCGAAGGCTGGGCGCTTTTGCCCCCCGGTGACGCGGGATTGACGGGGCGTGTGAAAAAAGCGGGGGCGACTTGGACGGTGCAGGAAAAACGGGGGAACAAGTTTTTCTCACGCGGTCTTTGGGCTCCGGCAGAGGTGATCGAGTCCATTCGCCAAACGCTTCTGGTCGAGCGCGCGGACCCTGGGTACACGCGCAAGCTGGAGGCCGCCCGGAAAAAGAGGGCGGTGGAACAGGAGGAGTACGCGGGGGAATTCACCCTGGAAGTCGCGCGTTTTTTGGCTTTCTCACCCGCTTTTGCGGAACTCGGTCTGGAATTGGCAGGGGCGATCAGCGCGCATGCCGTCCCCGTGGGAAGCGGTACCGTGGCTCGCACCGAACGCATTCCGATCGAGAGGCGGGCCGAGGCCGCCGCGATCGCCTGGTTTCGGCACGCGACCACGGAGTACGACCATATGAAAATCCCGAGGGAGAAGGGGGCGCGCAGGGAGGTTCGCCGCATGTTGGCTGAGCGCACTCGGACGCTTCTGCAAAGGTATCGGAGGGGGGAGGCTGTGTCTGCGGAGAATTGCCTGATTCGCAAGGCGCTGCGCTCAGGCGGCGCGTAAAATCCGCGGGGTTGCTCCTTTTTGGCTTTGGGTTACAATAGGGACTGCGACGTGTTCACTCGCAAGCTCGGGGACGCGTCGTGTATTCTTCCCTCCATGCAAACCAATCCTAGCAAGGTGGTCCGCGTTTTGATGCGCCCCTCTCCAGTCAATCTTCTCAAATTGGCGGGGCTTATTGGTGCGCTCTTTCTGGGCGGTTGCTCTGTGTTCATGGCAGCGGATCAACCTGATCAACGCGATCTGTCCGTCCTGACGGCCGGAACCAAGCGCCGCGAAATTATTGCGGAATTGGGGCAACCCATGACGAGTCGTTTGGTAGGGCTCAAGCGGGTGGATCTTTTTAGCTTCACCCAGGGCTACAGCAAGGAGGCGAAGATCGGGCGGGCCTTCGCCCATGGCACACTGGACGTGGCAACCGGAGGAGTTTGGGAGATCGCTGGCACTCCCGCGGAGGCGATGTTCAGCGGTAAAAAACTTTCGTACGAGGTGACGTACGACGAAAACGACCGCGTGCAGCGCGTGCAGCGGCTTGGAGAGTGAGTTTAGAAGGCTCCCGGGCGCCCCCCCCTGAGCCCACAGCGCCCCACAGACACGCAGGGTGTGACTCGCGGGCGTTAGAAATCTCCTTCCGAACCGCCGCCGCCGCCGCTATCGCCTCCACCCCCGAAGTCTCCGCCGCCAAAGCTGTCAAATCCGCCGGAATCTGAGGGGCGTGATTCCTCATTGTCCCCAGCGGAGGAATTGCCGGAATCAGAATGCGAGCCGAAGAGGCCGCCAGAGGAGGAGGAGTTTCCCAGCCAGTAGCCCAGAAGTCCGCCGCCCAGAAGCCCCCCGAGCATGCCTCCCAATCCCGATCCGCCTCCGGATCCGAAACCGCCACCCCCACCCCCGCCCCCGCCCGAGAATAAGCGGCTAAGAAGGGAGCAGATGGCGATGCCCCCAAAAACAGTCAGAAGGATGGTGCCCAAACCAATTTCGCTGGCCTTGGAAGGCAGTTTGTCCAGCAGGCTGGATGTTTCGGCTCCTGGGGGCGCCTGAGCCGCGGGGTGGCCTGCGGCGGGTTTTAGCACAGCCTGTGGTTTTGCGGGAACTCCCGCGGCTTTTGCTTTGGGAAGGGAACTGGCGATGTCCTCGGCCGCGTACACTAAACCCTGTCCGAATTGCCCTTCTTTAAATTTATTGCGCATCCGCGTGGAGAGGGCGTCTTTTACGCTGTCGGAGAGGGATTGAGGCAGGTTGTTGGATTTTGCGACCGCAAATTTGTGATCCTCCAAGCAGAAGAGAGCGAGGATTCCTTGGTGGGTTTTCTGGCTTCCGATCTTGCGTTCCTGAGCCAAACGAGAGGCTAGCGCGAGCGCCTCCTGCGGCATCGACGGGTAGTCCGCCATTTTGCGGATGACCACGATCATCGTGTGGATCTGGCTGCTTTCAGAGCCAAGTCGCAGGTTTCTTGTGATTTCAATTTTCTGCGCACTGGACGCGGATGACGTGAAGTCGTTGAAAAACTCGTTTTCAAACTCGGGAAAAGCCGCCCCTGCTTGTTGCGCCTGTTGCGCCTGCCCTTTCGCCGGCGCCCAAAATAGCGCCACAGCAAGGAGGGTCATCTGCAAAAGCCGCACATAGTACGATCTTGAGTTCATAGTCCTTTAGCATGACACAAACGGCCAATTCTACAACTTGCGTTGTAGTTTGGGTGTCGTTAGGCGGTCAATTTAACGGGTTTTGCCCGCTAAACGCCCCTGCTTTGTGGTGACAAGGCCAAGGCGGGCCGAGACGTTTTACGGGCGGGGTTTTACGGCCTGGATGGTGCGGCTTTAGCCAACCAGAGCGTGCCCCCTGTGGGTCAGTGGCAGGGGAACACCTGCGCCACTTCGCTGGTGCGAAGCGAAAATCGCGTGAATCATTTCCACCACGATTCGCCCCTCCTCGGGCCCGCATGCGGTTGGTTTGCCGGAAGCCATGGAAGAAAGTAGATCCAGCGCCGGCTGTTGGTGCCCAGCGATCAGGGGGCGAATATTAGCGATGGGCTCGGGTTTTCCAAGCCCCGCGCTGGTCACGGGAATCCAGGCGCGAGCTTCCTGCCCGGGCTTGAAGGGGTTGCCCTTGAGTACCTGGATCAGCGGCTCCGTGTCTATCCGCAGATCGAGGATGCCGCCTGTGCAGACAACCTGTAAGCCAAAGCCAGCGGAGCGGTCTCCCGCGTTTTTTTTGGAGTCAAAAAAGAGCGGGATTCTGCGCTCCATTTCAAAGCGGGCGTGGAGTTCATCCCCCACAATCGGCCCCAGCCCCTCCGGGCCCTCGTAAATCTCGGAGGGGCCGGCCGGTTTGCCCGCCTGATAGGCTGAAGCGGAGCAGGACAGCGGGTTGCCTCCAAAAAACACCCCCAAATTGAGCACGTGCGAGCCCAGGACCCAAAGGTCTTCGCCTCCGCCGCGTTGGTCTTCTTTGCCTCTGGCTCGGATTTCCAGAGGCGTGCCAAACGCCCCAGACCCCAAAAGGTCGGCCGCGACGGGCAGGGCGGGATGGAAGCGGTTGCGGTGGGCGATCGCCAAACTCACGCCTTTTTCTTTGCACAAACGCACCACCTCATCCGCCTCCGCGGGGGTGCGCACGAAGGGCTTCTCGATGTAAATTCCCCGCACCCCGTTTTCAATCGCTGCCAAAATCATGGCATGGTGCTGGTCCGCGTGCCTTGGACAAATGGCGGCGATGTCGGGGCGCGTCTCCTCCAGCATACGGCGGTATTCCGCAAACGGGTGCGCTCCCGGCAGGCGTTTTTGGGCGGTGGCAAGTCCCTGCGGGTCGGGGTCCGACACCGCGACAACTTGGGTCTGGTCCAGTTGCAGCCAGAGGGTGTCGAGGCCATGGCCGTAATTTCCTCGGCCTGTGTGGCCGATGACCCCCACGCGCCGCTTGGGCGGGGGTGTTTGCGCGGTGGCTTTGGCTGGAAGAAAGTGGGCCGCACACAGGGCGGCTGACGAGGAGAGAAAGTGACGGCGATTGAGCATAGGGGGTGCCATTAGGAAATCCGATGCTGGGCGTGTGTCCATCAAAAGGAATGTAAAGAATTTGAAAAGATGCGTTACACGGGCCCCTTCCGCTGGATATTCTGCTGGAGTGAGATTCGTGCCGTCTGCATCATTTGTTTTATCTGTATTATGCTTCGTGCTGTGCCTGCCTGAGGCCCAGGCTCGCATCGGGGAGTCTCGGGAACGGTGCATAGAGCGTTATGGCAAGCCTGTTCAAATTCTTAAAAAGGGCCTGCTTTTTGCCAAGAACGAGATGCGGATCTACATTACCTTCAGCCATGGACTGGCTGACTGCATTTTCCTTCAAAAACTGGATGCTGTTTCTCAGAAAAAGGCGCTTCCGATTCCTGAAGCCCAAATCAAGCAGTTCCTCTCAGAGAACAGCCGGGGATACACATGGAAGTACTCCAGCACGCTTCCCGACGGGGATGAAATCTGGATCACCAAAGAGTCCGAGTTGGGTGCGCTGTACTCTCAGGCGACCTGTTCGCTGCAGGTTTATACGCGCGAAAACATCACGCGCTGAGTTACAGGCGCGCAAACATCGTGCGTTGGGTCTGGCCATGGTCTTCCGCGTGGCTCCAAGCGACGGCGTAGCGGAGCAATTGGGCGCCACTTTTGAGCAGGAGCTTGCGTCGCATGTTGGCGCGGTGGGTTTCCACGGTTTTGAGGGCGATGCCCAGCGCGGAGGCGATTTCGCAGGAGGCCTGTCCCTTTCCGATACGCAGTAAAACTTCCAGTTCGCGGTCGGAGAGTGGAGCGGCTGGATCCGAGCGGTGGCCACCGCAGACGGCGTGGTGGACGAGCCGCTGCTCTAGGTGTTTGCTCACGGCGATTTGACCTGAAAGGACCGTGTGGATGGCCGCCTTGAGCGTCTCTGTTGCCGCGCCCTTCATCACATAGCCCTGAGCGCCGGCTGCCAGGGCCCTCATGGCGTAGAGGTTCTCGTCGTGGGCGCTGAGCACCAAGATGTGTATTTTTGGGTGCTCCGAAAGCATGCTTTTGATCAACTCCAGGCCGTCGCTCCCTCCGTTGAGGGTGATATCCAGAATGACGGCGTCCAAGGGTTCTGCGCGAAGGTGGGCGAGGGCGGAGCGGGCATCTTCGCATTCAGCGACGACCTGCAGGCTGGAATCTTTGCTAAGGAGCGTGCGCAGTCCCAAACGCAGCAGGGGATGGTCGTCCACGAGCAAAATTCGTGAGCGTTTGGTGTGGCCCGAAGCGTTGTCTGAAGCTGGCCCGCGCAAAGTGTTGTGTCGGCTCATACCTCTCGTCGTGTGACGTTCCTCCCCAATAAATACATCGCCGAAGGAGGGTATTGTGGGGGTGAAGGTCTTTGGATTTGGATGATTTCCGGCGCTTTCATTCAAATAAAATCCGGACTAGACAGAGGCTGTGAATTCCGCACTCTCCAACGACCCGCGAAGCTGGGCAGAAATCAGCAGCAGCGCGCTCCTGCATAACGTGGCGGCTCTCCGGTTGCGTGCTCCGGAGGGTGCCGCGCTAATGGCGGTGGTGAAGGCTGATGCCTACGGGCATGGCGTGGCGTGCACGGTTCCGATTCTTCGGGAGCAGGTGGATTGGCTGGGGGTGGCGAGTCTCAATGAGGCCTTGCAGGTGCGGTTGCTGGCGCCTCACCTTCCCGTGCTGATCCTCGGGCCGGCGCTTCCGGCGGAACGGTCGCAGATTGCCGCGGAAGGCTTTTTGCCCGTCGTGTCGAATTTTGAGGAAGCCTCGTCCTACGCTGCCTGTGCGGGTTCGGCGCCTGTGGCCATTCACCTTGCCGTGGATACGGGCATGGGCCGCATTGGGGTTTGGGAAACGGAGGCGGTGGAGCTTGCGCGCGCCATTCGAGCGCTCCCGGGTGTGAGGGTAACGGGGTTGGGATCTCATTTTCCCTCCGCCGATGAAGACGATGATTTCACCCTCCAGCAAACGCTCCACTTTGACGCCCTCGTTCTCGAGATGCGTGCGCAGGGTTTGGTGGAGGGCCCCGCCCACATCGCGAACAGTGCGGGAATGATCCGGTTCCCGCAGTCGGCCAGGGAGCTTTTCCGGGCGGGGCTCACCCTTTACGGGGGCTCTCCCCGACCTGAATTCCAGCAAGCCCTCAGACCTGTCATGAATTGGAAAACCAGGGTCACGCTTGTGCGGGAGGTGGGTGCGGGCAGGGGCATTTCCTACGGCTCCACTTTTGTCACCAAGGAACCGATGCGCATCGCCACGCTTGCCGCGGGTTACGCCGACGGATTTCGGCGGCACCTATCCGGGCGCGACGCGGCGGTGCTGATTAGCGGCCAGCGCTGCCCGGTGCTTGGGCGGGTGACGATGGATCAGATCATGGTCGACGTCTCCGGGCTTCCGGAGGTTGAGGCGGGGAGCGAGGTGGTCTTATTGGGAACGCAGGCGGGCGAGGCTCTCTCTCTGTGGGAAATGGCGGAACGTGCGGGGACGATACCTTGGGATATTTTTACGGGGATCGGGTCCCGTGTGGTGCGGATGGCTGTGAAATAGGATATCGTGGGTTTGAGCGATAAATTCGTTAGGTTTCGCTTCCGGATTCATTAGGATTCTGAAAAACCGTCATTCGTTTACCCGTGCCGCAGCCCCCCCAACAGCCACGCCGTCCTCGGATTCCGGGCCGCCCTTCCCCTCCGCCACCGTCCCAATTCGGTCGCCGGTTGCGCCGCCTTCTTTTGTTTTTGGTGATGTGGGGTGCTCTGCTGGGCGCCGTGGTCGGGGGCGTGTACGCTTTTTGGGCCGCCCAACTCGACATGAGCGACGTGCAGCAAATCCGGGAGAGGTCGACGGTGTTTGACCGGGATGGAAAACCCTACGGCCGGTTGCAGGGCGAAAATCGTCTGGTTGTGCCAATGAAGCAGGTTTCGCCGTTTTTTGTCAGGGCACTGCTGGCGCGGGAGGATTCGCGGTTTTACAAACACGCGGGAGTTGATCCGATAGGGATCCTGCGCGCGGTGGTTAGGAATGTGGTCTCGGGTTCTTCAGCGCAGGGGGCCAGCACCATCACTCAGCAGCTAGCCCGCAACTCTTTCCCTCTTGGCGGCAAAACCCTGCATCGGAAAATTCTCGAAGCGTTTGTGTCCATCCGGATCGAGAAGTATTTTTCCAAGGACGAAATTCTTGAGCACTACATGAACCGGATTTACTTCGGGGCGGGCGTGTTTGGGATCGAGACCGCCAGTCAGGCGTATTTCAACAAACACGCTCTGGACCTTTCGCTGGGAGAATCGGCCATGCTTTCGGGAATCATCCGCGGCCCCTCCCGTTTTTCGCCTGTGACCAATTTCACCGGAGCGCTCCGAGAGCGGGATACGGTGCTGGACCGGCTTGTGAAGTTGGAGGTCATTCCGCAGGCGCAGGCGGAGGCCGCGAGGGAGGCGCCAATTGTCCTCAACCCCAAGCGACGTCTGACGATTCAGGAAAACTATGTGATGGATGCGGTGGTTCGGGAACTGGCGAGAGTGCTTTCTGAAGACCAGATCGGGGAAAGCGGCCTGCGGATTTACACCTCGCTGGACCCTTTGCTGCAGGAAACCTCCCAGAAAGCGCTCAATAATCACTTGAGCAAAATCGAGGCGCAGCCGAAGTACGGCCATCCGCGAAAGGCGGAGTTCACCAAGGAGGCCCGTGAAGCGGAGTTGGAGCCCGCCTATTTGCAGGGGGCCGTGGTGGTGCTGGACAACCGAACGGGAGGCATCCGGGCTCTGGTTGGGGGACGCGAGTATGCCGACAGCCGCTACAACAGGGCTTTGCTCTCGGAGCGCCCGGTGGGGTCGACGTTCAAACCGTTTGTGTACTTGGCGGCGTTTGGACGGGGGATGAGCCCGGGTTCGAGCATCAGCGACGCCCCCATTCAGCGTGGGGAAATTCGGAGCGCCCCGACGTGGTCCCCTGGAAATTCTGATGGAACATTTAAGGGGTTGATGACGGCGGAGGAGGGCTTGGTGCAGTCCCGGAACACGGTGACGGTCAGGGTGGGGGAGCAGGCGGGTTTGGCGGAGGTGGCGCGTGTGGCGGGGGCGGTTGGGTTGGAAAAAATGCCAATGCGGCCCTCCGCCTACTTGGGCGCCTTTGAATCGAGCCTGTTGCGGATGACGACGGCCTACACGGTCTTCCCAAACGCAGGCCGCCTGAGAAAACCCTTCCTCATTGAACGGGTGGACGATTCGGGCGGGACGACATTGTACCGCGCACCCTCCGCGTCACGCGCTGTGCTGCAGCCGGGTGCCTGCGCGACCCTCACAGGGGTTTTGACCAAGGTGCTCGACCGCGGTACGGCATCCGCGGCGAGGGCGGCCGGTTTTAAAAAACCTGCGGCCGGGAAAACGGGGACCACGGACGACTACAAGGACGCTTGGTTTATTGGATTTACCACCAGTCTGACGGCGGGCGTGTGGGTTGGGTTTGACAAGCCACAGCGCACGGTTGCGCAGGGGTACGGCGCCACGATGGCGCTTCCGGTCTGGGTGGAGGTGATGAATGCCGCCACCGAGCAGCGCTATCCCGCGATGGCGATGCGCGCGCCCGCGGACGCGCCTTCAGTTGCCAGCCAGCAGGCCGCGGCGCAGTGGCAGGCGCAGGCCGGAGCGGCTGGTCCGCCTCAGGCTGGTGGTCCGCCTCAGGCGGTGCCGGTGGTTCACGCGGGCGGCGAGTCTCCTCCGAGAGCGGAGCCGGTGGCCCCTCCGCGTGCCGAGCCTGTGTTGAAGCCTTTCCGTCCGTGATATAATGCCCGAGTACCCCAAGCCCGGGCTTGGCGCGGCAGCCAATGCCCTTCAACCTGAATCTAGTGAGTTTACCCCGTCGTGAATTAAATACCCGAGCCGCAGGCGTTGTGGGCCTCGCCGTTTTGTGCAGCCGTTTGCTGGGCCTTGCCCGGGAGCTTATTCTTGCCCGACTTTTTGGTGCGGGGTTGGCGATGGATGCCTTTAAAGTCGCGTTTCGGATTCCCAACTTACTGCGTGATCTGTTTGCGGAAGGCGCCCTTTCCACTGCGTTTGTGACGGTGTTCTCCAAGAAGACAGCCACCGGGGATGACGCTTCCGCCTGGGCGCTCGCCAACAAGGTCGCCACGCTGGCCACGATCGTCCTGAGTGTGCTGGTGCTCTGCGGGATTCTTTTGGCGCCCGCCCTGGTGGGGACGCTCGCGGGCGGGTTTGCCCCGGAAAAAGCCGCCCTCACCGTTCTGCTCACGCAGATCATGTTCCCCTTCATTTTGCTCGTGTCCCTTGCGGCGCTCGCCATGGGGTTGCTCAATTCCAAGGATGTTTTTGGCGCCCCAGCGATGGCCTCGAGTTTTTTCAATATCGGATCCATTGTCGGCGGGGTGGGGTTGGCTTGGTGGCTCGATCCCACGTTCGGCTCAAAGGCCTTGATCGGTCTTTCGCTCGGGACGCTCATCGGCGGCTGCGGCCAGCTCGTGGCCCAGTTCCCGGCGCTTTATAAAGTCGGGTACCGCTTCCGCCCGGATTTCGGCTGGAGCGACGAGGGGGTTCGCCATGTCTTGCGCCTGATGTTGCCGGCCGTCATCGCGGCTTGTGCGGTGCAGGTTAACGTCATGGTCAACAGCGAGTTCGCCTCGCACATTCCGGGGGATGGGCCGGTGAGCTGGCTGGATTACGCTTTCAGGCTCATGCAGCTGCCTCTCGGGCTCTTCGGCGTCGCTATCGGGACCGTGACTCTCCCACTGGTGGCGCGCCATGCGGCGACGGGGGACCGCGACGCGTTGCGCAGCACCATCGCCCGGGGGCTACGGCTCGGGCTGCTTCTTACGGTGCCGTCCACCCTTGGGCTCGTCTTCCTGGCAGACCCGATCATTTCGTTAATCTACGAATCTGGAAAGTTTGATGCGGTGGCCACGCATCAGACGGCGGCGGCCCTTCAGTTTTATGCCGTCGGGCTTGCCGCCTATTCCGGCATCAAAGTGCTCGCCCCGGCTTTCTACGCGATCGACAGGCGGACGACCCCCATGCTTGTGAGTTTCGGGGCGATCGGGGTGAACCTCGTTCTGAACTGGCTGTTCACCTTCAAGCTGGGGCTGGGTCACCGTGGACTCGCCCTGTCGACGGGGTGTGTGGCGATCGGAAATTTTCTCGCACTCTACGCACTGATGCGCGCTGCAACGGGGTCGCTTGAAACGGGCAAAATGGTGGTGGGCTCGCTCAAGTTGCTGCTTGCGGGCGCGGGCCTGGCGGGCGTGTGCGCCTGGGGGGCGCGTTGGATGGCTTCGGATTGGGCTGATGCCGGGAAAATGCTCCGGGCAGCCGAGTTAGGGGGCGTTATTGCGCTCGGCGGATGCGTCTTTTTTGCCGTGGCTTACCTTTTAAAGGTGGAGGAGATGGAGGACCTTGCCGGCGCGCTTCGGCGGAGACTGAAACGCGCGTAGTTTTAACCGGGTCCGAAGCGTTTTTCCGTGCGGTTGGTGACGTCGCTTGCCTGATTTTTTGGCCATCCGCAGAACGACTGAAATGATCGCCTGTCATCCACCCTTCGATGTGCTTAAGTAGGTGTATGAACAAGGCGACGGGATCAGGAGAGCTGGAGGTGCCGCACACGCTGCCGGTGATGGTGTTGGGAGGGGTCACCCTGTTTCCGAACACGCTGCTGCCGCTTTTCATCTTTGAACAACGTTACAAGGCGATGCTCGAAAAGGCGTTGGATACGGACCGCCTGCTCGCCGTCGCGCAACCGCTCCGTGAAAACGAGGAACGTCTTTGTCCGGTCGCGGGCGTCGGGTTGATTCGAGCCTGTGTCAAAAAGGAGGACGGCTCCTCCCACCTCATCCTTCAGGGAATTGATCGGGTCAAGTTCACCGGGTGGCCGCAGTTGGTGCCGTTCCGGATGGCCTCCGTCCAAAGGGTGGGCCTGATCGAGGACGAAGGCATCGACGCGCGCCAGGAGCGGTTGGTGCATTTGCGGGTGATTTTGGAGAGGGGCGGCCTGCCTGTGCCTCAGGAAATGGGCGAACATCTGGCCCGGATTGAGGATCCAGACGCGCTGACGGATATCGCGGCTTCGGCGCTTGTGAAGGATCCAGCCAAACGTCAAAGGATTCTCGCAGAAGAGAGCAACGTGCGCCGCCAGGAATTATTGCTTCAGTTTTTGCGGGAAGAACTCTCCTGAGGCCTCCCGAAATCAGCAGGCGGCGGAAGGCGGCCAGTTTTCAAAACGGGGGGCAGCATGGGTGCGGCGGACTTTTTCGCCGCGGGGCTTTTCGGGCTTGTTTGGCGTTTGCCTCGACTGGGGGGAACCCGGGAACAAATCGAGTTGCTGGGGGGCGCTTCTGCGCGTGCGGACTGGAGCGACGGACAGGATGAGGCGTTGGATGAACTTTTTCAAGCGGGCGGGGAGGTGTGCTTTCATGGCAACCACTTTGCCATGGGGGGGTGGACAAATACTGGGTGACCCCCTCGCTTTTTTCGGGGGAGAATGAATTTTTTTGCGCTGGGATGGGATTCAAGGAACGGTAGCGTCCCTGCCTTGGTTTTGGACGCGCGGTGCATCGGCCGCCTTGTGGTAGGCCAAAACAAGGAGAGAGGGGCTGTCCGCTCGTCCTTGGCGGGGCGTCTTTGTTCGCTTGAGCGGTGGAGGTTGTGAGAGCGCGGGGTTGCTCAAAAACGGTTTTTTAGGGAAGGTGGGTGATGCACCTCTACCGCCCCGGCTGTTTCCGTCTTGTAGCCGCCTTCCTTTTTTTTCTCGGGCTTGGCGTGGGCATTTCCGCCCCGCATTTCGAGTCCGTGCCCGTGCCCGGAGTCACCCTTAGGGGCAATCCACTTGGGGATCCTGTTGAGCGCCGAGTGGCTGTTTTCACTCCTGAAAACACGGCGCTAGGGACGGCCTTTATTACGGTTTATTATCTGCCCGGGTTTGGTGGGAGCTCCGAGCCGTTCCTTGGTTCTGGAGGGGAATCCTTTGCGAGGGCTTTGCAGCGGCTTTCAGAAGAAGGTTTGCCTGTTCGAATGGTGGTGGTGGACTGCCGGAATCGCTGGGGCGGTTCGCAATATCTCAATTCCCCGGCCCAGGGCAATTATGCCGACTATGTTTTGGATGAAGTCATCCCCACCGTTGAGAAAGCCTACGGTGCGCCAGGGTCTGCGCGTGAACGTCTTGTGGCTGGCCATTCCAGTGGCGGCTTTGGGGCGCTGAGGCTGGCGATGATGCGGCCCGCCCTGTTTGGCGGGGTGGTCGCATTGTCGCCGGATACCGATTTTGAGGTAACTCACCGCGAGCTTCTGGCCCAGTGGGCGATGCACGTCTCTCAACGGCAGTTGGAAGCGTACAAGGCGCCGAGGGATCGGTGCGTCATGCCCTCCAGCGGAGCGGTGGAACTGGCGCTTGGCCTTTCAGCAGCCTATGCGCCAAAGGGTGCGAATGCCCCTGGGGACTTTGAGTGGATTTACGACGAAAAAGGGAAGTGGCGGGCGGAGGTTTGGAACCGCTGGCTTGATCAGGACCCGGTGGTGCTTGCGCGGCGCAATCCCAAGGTGTTTGGCGCGGAGCAGAAGGTGTACCTGGATGGTCCGGAGTACGACGATTTCGGAGCGCAAAAGGGGGCCAAGGCGCTGTGGGGGGTGATTTCACCCCATACGAAGAGCGTCTATTTCCAGCCCCGCGGGGGGCATTCCGACTATCTGACTCTGCGATTTGCCCGTGGAATCGAGTGGGTTTCCGGCAGGGAGCCCCGGCGTATTCCGTAAAAGGCCGCCAGTTGAAGGGCATCAATTTAAGTGCCACGTCCTCCCTCGGAGTGATCGATTACACCCAAGCCAAGACTTTTGCATGCTGTGGACATCCTTCGCTGAAGCTGTACAAAAGCAGATTTGCGTCAATGGAGAGCATCGTTCCGAGGAGGGGTTGCCGGGTTAAAAAGCGGGTCGAGATCCGCAAATGCGGCATCACGAAGCGCGGGTGCATCCAGCCCGCGCCAACCGACCTCCGAGGACGTCGGCGGGCTCCAATGGCCAGACGCTGGCTGATCCTCTGGGTAAATTTGGAGCAGTAATTCGGCGCCTCGGCGGAATGTTTCAGCCAGGGACCACTCGCGCTTTTTTGCAAAAGCACGAACACGTCGGAATAATTCCTCCGGGACCTGAATCTGAGTTTTTGTCATGCCAAAAAAAATTGCTACATTGATTTGATGTCAAACGGGCGGCTCCTTTTGCCACCAAGGAGAAGCTCCCTAAGCAAATCGTTCCTGAGTGGTCGCTTTGAAGCCAATTGTCCGTTTTGTTTCGCTGGAAACGCTATCTCATCCGCCCACCTTTTATGCGCCTTACTTCCATCCTGCTTCTGAGCGCGGTCCTGTCCGCGTCCTGCTTCGCCGCCCCCTTGGAACCCCTCCCGCTTTGGCCAGAGGGAGCCCCCGGGGCCCTTGGCACGAGCGAGACCGACATCCCGACCCTGACGGTGTTCCTGCCCTCTCCCGAAAAAGCAACCGGCGCGGCGATTGTGATTTGCCCCGGCGGAGGGTACGGCGGTTTGGCTCCGCACGAGGGCGCGGGTTACGCGGAATGGTTGGCGGAAAACGGCGTAGCGGGAATCGTGCTCAAGTACCGCCTGGGCTCGAAAGGGTACCGGCACCCGGCGATGCTCAACGACGCGGCGCGTGCGGTGCGCCTGACGCGAGCGAAGGCAAGCGAATGGAAGATTGACGGCAAACGCGTTGGGATCATGGGTTCGAGCGCGGGCGGGCATCTGGCTTCGACGCTGCTGACCCACTTTGACGCTGGAGTTGCCGATTCCGCCGACCCCGTCGAACGGTTCAGTTCCCGGCCCGACCTTGGGATTTTGTGTTATGCGGTGATCACGATGGGGGAATTTACCCATGGCGGCTCCAAAAAGAACCTGCTGGGCGCGGAACCCGATCCCGCCCTGGTAGAGCTGCTTTCCAATGAAAAACAGGTGACCAAGGAAACACCTCCGACCTTTCTCTGGCACACTTGGGAGGACACTGGGGTAAAAATTGAAAATTCCACGCAGTTTGCGGCTGCCCTTCGGAGCCATGGGGTGCCGTTTGAGCTGCACATTTTCCAAAAAGGCGGGCATGGCATGGGTTTGGGCGGGGGACGCAACGGCGGACCGCTACACCCCTGGGCGGGTGTTTGCCTGTATTGGTTGCGGCAGCAAAACTTTGTGAAGTAGTCTCCCTCTTGTCTGAATCCGCCTGATATTCCCTCTAAAAATGAAATCCCCCCTGTTTTTCGCCCTCTGCCTGGCTCTCTCCCCGCAACTGGTTGCCCAGGATCCAAAGCCGAAACCGCCGACCTACCTGACCGCTGAAGAGGCGCTCAAGGAGGGGCCTGATTTTAACCTTCAGGGCGAATACGCCGGCGACAAACTCGGGGTGCAAATTATTGCATTGGGAGCCGATACGTTTCGTGCCGTCATCCTTCACGGGGGATTGCCTGGCGCAGGCTGGGATCAGTCTGAGAAGGTTGAAATCGAGGGCAAGCTGAGCGAGGGAAAAGTGGATTTTGCCAGTGATGCCTGGAAGGCTGCTTTGACACAGGATGGCTTGAGCGTCGACGGTGCTGCAGGGAACGTCAGCCTCAAGAAGGTGCAGCGGGAAAGCCCGACGTTATCGGCCAAAGCTCCTGTTGGCGCGGTGGTGCTCTTCGACGGCTCCAACTGCGACGCCTTCGTCGGGGGACACTTTGACGACCTGAACCGCAACCTGCTTGCTTCCGGCTCCAAGACGAAACAAGCCGACTTCCAGAGTTACACCCTGCACGTCGAATTTCTCCTGCCCTTCAAGCCGCTCGGACGTGGCCAGGACCGTGCCAATAGCGGCGTCTACATGCAGGACCGATACGAGGTGCAGGTGCTCGACAGCTTTGGGCTGAAGGGCCTCAATAACGAATGCGGAGGGATTTATTCCAAGACAGCGCCCGCCGTGAATATGTGTTTTCCTCCGCTGCGCTGGCAGACGTATGATATTGATTTTACCGCTGCCAAATACGATGCCGCCGGTAGTAAGACGCAGAATGCGGTGATCACAATCAATCACAATGGCGTGCTCATTCACGATAAGGTGGAGATTGCGGGGCCGACGGGTGGCGGGAAAAAGGAGGACGCCACAGGCGGAGCCATCCAGCTCCAGGGCCACGGCAATCCGGTGTATTACCGGAATATTTGGCTGGTGACGAAGTAGGCCTGCCTCGCCTGACCGCCGGGTTTTGCGTTGGGGGAGCCTGTTTTCGTCCTTTTGAGGGATGGGGAATATGCTTGCGTAACTAAGCGTGTTTCATGAACCTTAATTCAGGTATGCGTGCATTTCTGTCTGTTTTTATCTGTTGTGCCTGCGTGCTTTTGGCTGGGTGCGATAAGGTGCGGCAGGGCTTGGAAATCTTTAAAAAAGCCGAGGGCGAGGGTGCCGCTTCACCGGTTTCGCCGCCAGTGGTGGCGGGGCAATCCCCGGACGGTCTGAAACCGAACGCGGGGCAGAGCGCTGAGGCTGAGTTCAATGCGGCTTATGAAAATTGGACTAAGAAGGCCATAGAGGTGTATCCGGACCTGGGGGTGGCGGGATCAGCTTTGAACAAAGAATTTGTGGCACGCGTCAAGGTGATGAGGGAACGAAATTCAGGCGAATTTAAGTTCCCCAACTGGCCGTTTACTCTAGCAACTTTAATTGGCAAGGAGCTCGCTGAAAAAATGGTGACAGAAGTTACCAGACAAAATGCCGTCTCCTCAGCTTCAGGGCAGAGAGCGCCTTCGCCAGGCGAGGCGGACAGGGGGAATGCCGCAAAGCCCGTTGTTACGCCCGAAACGGTCGTTTCAAAACCGGAGGAAGGCCGCACTTGGACCGTAGACCAACTCGCCAAACTCTCCGCATTGCCCTCAAGGGGAACGGTCAAGGGCACGGTGACCAAGGTGGGCAAACTGGGCGGAGGCGACCCCTTTGATATTATCGTTGTTCTTGATAATAAGCTCAATTGCGAGATCAACGTGGCCAGGAAACTCGTTCCAAACGGAGGGGGTGATTCTGGGGGATCCAGTTCCTACTACGGAACGTCCTCACGAAAAGCCCAGAGTGTTGAACTGATTGCCGAGGGCAATTCTATCAGATTGGTTCAAAAAAACACTCAGATTTCGACGACTAACTACCCTCATTATTATTATTATTACAGTAATAGATCCAGGGTTTCGAGTGATAAGAGTGAGCTTTTAATGATTAAATACGGGGATAATGTCTCCGTGGAGGGCGTTTTTTCGAAAAAGGCTAACGGCAAAGCCTTTATGATTGGGGACCTAGCTCCCTAGCGCTTGGATAGCGTTCGTGGACGCGGGAAAATAAGGATCCCTCGGCTGGCTAGAAATTCCGAAGTCCGCAAAGCCGTCGGGTTGGGCGAGCCCAAGTCCCCCTCAAGACCCACCGGGTCCGAGTGACCGCACCCTTTCACGGGTTAGTTGCGGTTGCGTGCAAAGGTTCTAGCCTCTCACGGGTTGACCTTTTGAGAGTTTCGGTATGGCTCTCACTTTTGTATTTTTTATTCAAAGCATGAGGCTCAAAATTCCCTACATCTTCGTTTGTTCTCTTGTGGCGGCAGGCCTTGCCCATGTGGCTTCCGGCGCTGCACTCGTGCCGGGGGCGCCCAATACCCCGGGAGGGATCAGCTTCAACAGGGACGTCCGCCCGATTCTCGCTGAAAACTGCTTCTTCTGCCACGGGCCTGATCCGGGCACACGCAAGGCGGGTCTGCGTTTGGATACGGAGGCGGGGCTTTTTGAGAAACGGAAAGACGATCCCGCGCCCGTGATGCGAGGTAAGTCGGGGGAGAGTGAGCTCTACAAGCGGCTTTTGAGCACGGACAAGGACGAGGTGATGCCTCCGCCGGAGTCCCACAAGACGCTCAAACCCGCGGAGGTGGCGCTGCTTAAACGTTGGATTGATGCGGGCGCGCCCTGGCAGAAGCATTGGTCATTCATTACCCCGGAGAAGGCGCCGCTGCCTCAGGTGAAAAATACCGAGTGGGCGAAAAATCCGCTGGACCGGATGGTTCTCGCAAAGCTCGAGGCGGTGGGGCTGGAACCCGCCCCCGAAGCGGATGCGCGCACTTTGTTTCGGCGGCTGCATCTGGATCTGACGGGTTTGCCTCCCCAGCCCGAGGCGGTGGAGGCTTTCGTGTCTGACTATGCGGCGGAAAAGGAGCAGGCGATCTCGGATTGGATCGACCGGCTCATGCATACCGCGGCCTGGGGAGAACACCGCGCGCGCTACTGGCTGGATGCGGCCCGCTACGGCGACACTCACGGACTGCACATTGATAACTACCGCGAAATGTGGCTGTACCGGGACTGGGTCATCCGTGCGTTCAGCTCCAACAAGCTGTTTTCAGACTTCACCATGGAGCAGATCGCGGGGGATCTTTTGCCCTCGCCACGTGAAGATCAGCTTATTGCCACCGGGTTCCAACGCTGCAATATCACCACCAGCGAGGGGGGAACCATTGCGGAGGAAAACCTCGCGATGTACGCTTCCGACCGGGTGCAGACGATGGGCTGGGTGTATCTCGGGCTCACGATGAACTGCAGTCAGTGCCACGACCACAAGTTCGACCCAATCACCCAGCGCGACTATTATTCGATGGCCGCGTTTTTCCGGAATACGACACAGGGTGCGATGGACGGGAATGTGAAGGACGGCAGGGGGCCGGTGTTGGTCGTGCCCTCGGAGCCGGACCGGACCCGTTGGACAGCGCTTCCGGGGTTGGTTGCCAGTGCAGGCGAGGCCATAAAACAACGCAAGGTGGCGGCGACGCCCGAGTTTCAGAAATGGCTTTCCACGGCGACACCGGAAGTGGTCGCGGCGGAACTGCCGCACGACGGGTTGGTCGTGCGCGCGCCTTTGAATGAGGGAGCGGGCAGCCCGGCAAAGGCCTTCGGAGCCTCAGACGTGGCAGCGACGCCCGCGATCACAGGGCAGCCGGAATGGAAGCCCGGTGGCAAGTTGGGCTCGGCCCCAGTGTTCAAAGCGGGAGTGAGCGTGTCCCTGGGGGATGTAGGCGATTTTGAACTCAAACAGGGCTTCAGCTACGGGGCGTGGGTGAAGGTGGGTAAGTTTGGGGTGAACGGTTCGATCCTCGCGCGTATGGATGCAAAGCAGGCCTTTCGAGGCTATGATTTATATCAGGCCGACCGGAGTTTTGCCGTCCACATCGTCGATGCATTCCCCGATAACGCGCTGAAGCTCACCACTGGGAATGTGGCTAAGCCAGGGACTTGGCAGCACGTCTTCGTCACCTATGACGGCTCGGGCAAGGAGGCGGGGGTCAAAGTTTTTGTGGATGGCAAAGAGGAGAAACTCAAGGCCGCCACCAATTCGCTGAAGCCAACGGCGGTCATCAACGCGAAGACTCCGTTTTTGGTGGGGCAGCGCAGTGCAGGGGCGTCGTTTGAGGAGGGCTCGGTGCAGGACGTGCGCGTCTATGCACGCGCGATCCCCGCGGCGGACGTGAGAGCGTTGGTTGCTTTTCCAACAGGTTTGACAGCGCTGGCCCTGGAACCCGCGAAACGCTCACCCGCTCAAAGGGAGGCTCTTTTGGAGCACTTCCTCTCCCAGAACGACAAGGCTTACCGCGCCCAAACGCTCGAGTTGGCTAAGCTTGAATCCGAATTAACTGCGATCAAGGACCGCAGTGTGATCACACACATTCAGAAGGAAGTCTCGGACAAGATGCCTGTGGCGAACATCATGATCCGGGGGCAGTACAACAAGTTGGGGGACGAGGTGGAAGCGCTGCCCCCGGCGGCATTGCATCCGCTTCCCGCGGGGGCGCCTAAAAACCGGCTCGGACTCGCCCAGTGGCTTGTGGACAAGAAAAACCCGCTCACGCCGCGCGTCACGGTGAACCGGTTTTGGCAGGAGGTTTTCGGGCAGGGATTGGTACGAACCTCGGAGGATTTCGGCCTCATGGGAATGAACCCCTCCCACGTGGAGCTCTTGGATTGGCTGGCAGCTGACTTCCGGGACAATGGCGGGGATGTGCGGGGGCTTTTCAAGTTGATGCTCAGCAGCGCCACCTACCGGCAGTCCGCGCTCGTCACCGCCGCCAAACTGGAAAAGGACCGCGACAACGCGTTGCTTTCACGCGGCCCGCGCTTCCGGATGGACGCCGAGATGGTGCGGGATTACGCGCTGTCGGCAAGCGGGTTGATGTCCTCAAAAATATACGGCCCTTCCGTGCGGCCCTACCAACCTGAGGGAGTGTGGGAGGTGGTTGGCTTGCCCGGCGGCGACACGCGCAACTACAAACAGGACAAAGGAGACGCCCTCTACCGTCGCGCCCTGTATACGTTTTGGAAACGCATGGCGCCGCCGGCAACCATGGATGTCTTCAACGCTCCCAGCCGTGAAGTGAGTTGCGTGCGTCGCGAGCGCACGAACACCCCGCTGCAGGCGCTTGCTACCCTGAACGATACGCAGTTTGTCGAGGCGGCGAGGCATCTGGCCGAAAACGCGCTGCTCGCCGGAGGAAACGAAGGGGCCAAGGCCATGGATTACATCGTGCAACGCGCGCTGGGACGGGCGGCGACCGCGAAGGAGCGGGAGATTTTGCTCCAGAGCAGCAAAGACTTTTTATCCCATTACACCGCTCATCCCGAGGATGCCGCAGCGCTTCTGGCCGTCGGCGAAACCCGGCCCGGCACCGGGTTTGCACCGGCCTCGCTTGCCGCGTGGACGATGGTATGCAACCAAGTGCTCAACCTGGACGAGGTTCTCAACAAGTAGCCTGCGCTTCTTCAAAAGTCTTAACTTCTTTTTTCGATGAATTGTAACTCTCATTTGTTCAGGAATCTTTCGCCCGAAGCGAAGCTGGCTCTTACTCGGCGCCAGTTTCTCGGAACCGGCGCCAACGTGCTAGGCACGGCGGCGCTGGGAACACTGCTCGGACAAAGCGGCGCGCAGGCTTCGGCAACGGAGGGCCGCTCTGTGCCCCATTTCGCGCCGAAGGCGAAGTACGTCATCTATCTTCACATGGTGGGCGGGCCCTCCCAGTTAGACCTCTACGACTACAAGCCCGAAATGGCCGCGATGTACGACAAGGACCTGCCCGACAGCATCCGCAACGGGCAGCGCTTGACGGGCATGACCAGCGGGCAGGCGCGCTTCCCCGTGGCGCCCTCCAAGTTCAACTTCGCCCAGCACGGCAAAAGCGGGATGTGGGTGAGCGAATTGCTGCCCCAAACCGCGAAGTGTGTGGACGACATGGCGTTTGTCCGCTCGATGTTCACAGAGGCCATCAACCACGAACCCGCCATCACGGAAATGCAGACGGGCTCCCAGATCGGCGGCCGCCCCTGCATCGGTTCCTGGGTGAGTTACGGGCTTGGTGCAGTGAATCAAAACCTGCCCACGTTTGTGGTCCTTGTGGCGAACCCCACCAACCGCGAGCAGGAGCAGGCCATCTCCTCAAAACTGTGGAGCAGCGGTTATCTGCCCGGCGAGCACGCGGGGGTTTCTTTCCGCAGCAAGGGGGATCCGATTTTGTTCATCAACAATCCACCCGGCGTTCCCGAAACGCTGCGGCGCCGGAGCCTCGACAGCATCAACGCGCTCAACTCGATCAACCTCGACGTCCTGGGGGATCCTGAGACGCGTACCCGCATCCAGCAGTACGAGATGGCTTTCCGCATGCAGAGCAGCGTGCCCGAATTGACCGATCTTTCCAAAGAACCGCAGAGCACCTTCACTCTTTACGGAGAAGAGGCACGCACCCCGGGCACCTTCGCCAACTGCGCTTTAATGTCGCGCCGTCTTGTGGAACGGGGCGTGCGCTTTGTACAGCTCTACCTCAATAACTGGGACCACCACAGCAACGTTGGCAAACGGATGCCCTCCCAGTGCCAGGACATCGACCAGGCCACATTCGGCCTCATCAACGACCTCAAAAGCCGGGGCATGTTCGAGGACACCCTCATCATCTGGGGCGGCGAATTCGGCCGCACGGTTTATTCCCAGGGCGGTCTCACCCACGAAAATTACGGGCGCGATCACCATCCCCGTTGCTTCACAATGTGGATGGCCGGTGGCGGCGCCAAGGGCGGAGCAATCTACGGCGAGACCGATGACTTCTCCTACAACATCGCCCGGGATCCTGTCCACGTCCGCGATCTGCATGCCACGGTGATGCATCTGCTTGGGATCAACCACGAGCGGTTTACCTTCCGCTCGCAAGGGCTGGACTTCCGGTTGACGGGGGTCGAGAAGGCCAACGTCATCGCGCCATTGTTGGCCTGAGTCCAGTCACGGCGTCCCTCTTCGCAGGCTGGAGGGGAGGACACGGCGTGCCTGTTTTAAACGTGCGCGTCCGCGCTTCGCCGAGCACGAGCTTGCTTCTGTTTTGGCTTCAAGCGGCCTTGATCCGAAACGCTGTTTGTTTCAAAGTCCCAATCCCTTTTCCTGAAACTCTTTACTTATGACTAAAAGCATTATTGCAATGGCTGCTTTTGCCGGCCTGCCCGTCTCCCTTTTCGCGGAGGCGATGAACGCCGCGCCCCAGAACGCGCCCCATGCGCTGATGCCGATCCCCGACAGCGCCACGGCAAAACGCTCCCAGGCCGTTGCGCCTCCGGTGAAAGGGGAGCGCCTGGTTTTCGTCGGGAACGGTCTCGCGGAGAGGGACGTTTATTACGGTCGTCTGGAGACGGAGCTGCAGTTGCGGTTTCCTAAGGCGGAACTTTTTGTGCGTAACATGGGGCACGTCGGCGACACGCCGGGTTTCCGTCCGCATCCCTCGCGCGCCACGCAGTGGGCGTTTCCCGGCGCCGAGAAGTTTCACCCAGAGCTGAACGTGCACCATGGGAAGGGGTTTTTCCCGATGCCGGATGAGTGGCTGGCCTTTTTGCGGGCGGACACGGTGGTGGGTTTTTTCGGGTACAACGAGTCCTTTGCGGGGCCTGCAGGCGTTGCGAACTTCGAGGCTGAAGTCGAAGCCTGGGTGCAGCATACGCTAAGCAAAGCTTACAACGCGAAGGCGGCGCCGCGTGTGGTGCTTGTGTCGCCGGTGGCGTTTGAGAATCAGTCTGCGAAAAGAGATCTCCCCAACGGCGAGAAGGAAAACGCGAACCTCGCTTTGTACGCGGGCGCTCTGGAGCGTGTGGCGAAGAAAAACGGGCTGACGTACATTGACCTGTTCAATCCGACCAAGGCGCTTTACGCAAAGGCCACTCAACCGCTGACGACCGGCGGTTTTATTCCGAACGAAGAGGGCTACAAGCGGGTGGCCGAAATTCTGGCTAACGGCCTGTATGGAAAACAGGCGCGGGTTTCGAAGGCGGATCCCAAGTTGCTCCACGAAGCGGTCATGCAGAAGGAGTGGTTCTGGAACAACGATTACCATCTGGTGAACGGCGTCCACTCCCATGGTCAGCGCTACAACCCGTTTGGGCCGCAGAACTATCCGGATGAAGTCCAGAAAACGCGTGAATTGGCCGCGATCCGGGACACGCTCATTCACAACATTGCGTTGGGCAAAAAGAAGGACCTCGTGGTCAACGACAGCGGCACGCATCCGCTGCCTGAAGTGCCAACGAACTACCAGCCGAGCGTTAAAAACGGCAGCGACAAGTTCCTTGAGGAGGAGGACAGTTTGAAGTCGTTCATCCTTCCCGAAGGCTACAAGGCGTCGCTCTTTGCAAGCGAGAAACAGTTCCCAAACCTCGCCAACCCCATGCAGATGTCCTTCGACGACAAAGGTCGTCTTTGGGTCGCGGTGATGCCGATTTATCCGCATTACAGGCCGGGGGATGCACTGCCGAACGACAAGATCCTCATCTACGAGGACACCGATGGCGACGGCAAAGCCGACAAAGAAACGGTGTTCGCCGATCACCTGCACTTGCCCATTGGCTTCGAGTTCGCGCCGGAGGGGGTGTACGTTTCGCAGGAACCGAATCTTGTCCTGCTGCGCGATACGGATGGGGACGGCAAGGCGGACACCCGTGAAATCGTGCTGGGCGGCTTCGATTCGCACGACACGCACCACGCCATCAGCGCCTACACGGCCGATCCGAGCGGCGCGTTTATCTTGTGCGAAGGGGTGTTCCTGCATTCCAACGTGGAGACGCCCTACGGGCCGGTCCGGTGCGTGGATGGCGGGTTTTTCCGCTACAGCCCGCAACGTGGTCAACTGGAGCGCACGGCCCAGCTTTCCATTCCGAATCCTTGGGGGGCAGTGTTTGACGCGTGGGGGCAGGATTTCTTTTTGCACACCTCCGGTCCGAGTCTGAACTGGATGCTGCCTGTTTCGGTCAAACCCACGTTCGGTTCCAAAACGCCGTCCACTCCCGACCTGATCCCAGAAGGACAAAAGGTGCGCCCCACTTCAGGGTTGGAAGTGGTTTCCTCCAGGCATTTTCCAGACGACGTTCAGGGCGACCTCATCCTTTGTAACAACATCGGTTTTCTTGGGATCAAGCAGCATCGCATTGAAGACGATGGCACAGGATGGAAGACGAGCTTCCGCCAGGAATTACTCAAAAGCAGCGATGGCAACTTCCGCCCGGTGGACCTGGAATTCGCCCCAGACGGTTCGTTGTACGTCATTGACTGGCAGAATCCGCTCATTGGCCACATGCAGCACAACGCGCGCGACCCCTTCAGGGACCACACACACGGACGGATCTACCGCATCACGTATCCTTCGCGGCCGCTGGTGAAGCCGGCGCAGATCGACGGTGCCAGCGTGGCGACGTTGCTCGAAAACTTGAAGGAGCCCGAGTTGCGCACCCGCTACCGGACGCGGCGTCATTTGCGCGGCCTGCCCTCGTCTGAGGTCTTGCCTGCGTTGCGGAAATGGGTCGCTGCGTTGGATATCAAGGACCCTAACTACGAGCACTACGCTCTCGAAGCGCTCTGGACGACCTGGGGTATCAATCAGGTTGAGGAGCCTTTGCTGCGCCAGTTACTTAACGCAAAAGATTTCCATGCCAGGGCGGCGGCGGTCCGGGTCTTGCGCTACAGCACGCACCGCATCGGAGATCACGCCGCGCTTTTGGAAAAGGCGGCGGCCGACGAACACGGGCGGGTCCGACTGGAGGCTATCGTCGCAGCATCGTGGCTGCCGGATGCGGGCGCCGCGCGGAAAATCGTCGCGATAGGAGGTGCCCAACCTCTGGACCAATGGAGCACGAACGCCTTTAAAACGGCCACCACCCGGCTTGAGGGCGGGGCTGAGAAGGAAACCTCCGATCACCTCGAACTCCGCGCACCCGCGCACTTGAGTGCCGAGGCGAAAACGCAGTTTCTTGCAGGTCAAAAGGTTTACTTCCGGGACGGGCATTGTGCGACCTGCCATCAACCCAACGGGAAGGGGCTTGACCCCGCGTTTCCGTCCTTGGAAAAGAGCCAGTGGGTGAGCGGCGACACCGACCGTCTTATCAAGCTTACCCTTTACGGGCTGATGGGGCCGCTGGAAATCAATGGCAAAAAGTACGACGGGCAAGTTCCCATGACGCCGTTTGGCGGGATGTTGAACGATGGCGAAATGGCTTCGGTGCTCACTTTTGTGCGCAACAGTTTCGGCAATCAGGCCGCGCCTGTGTCCGCTGAGCAAGTGCAGAAAGTTCGGGCAAATTATCCCGGCCGCGTGAATTTTTGCACGGTGGACGAGCTCATGAAGGACCATCCGCTCGTTAAGGAATAGACGCCAGTTTTAGACGCCTCTGTTTCTTTGGAGGGGTGATTCAGAACCAGATTGGATTGTTTGGGTTACCGATCCTGGCGCGTCTCTTTTCAATGGAACGGACGGGGGTGCGGCGGTTTAGAAATCAACGCTGAAGGTCACATTCCCGTTCGTCGTTGTTTCCTTGCTTTGCATCTCACGCAGAAGATTGAACCGTAATGTCGTGCGTCGGGTGATCGATATTTCTGCAGTCGTCCCAACCTCGAAAGAGTCGGCGCCCAGCGTCGAACCGTCGACTTGCACAGCGGCATCGTCCAAGCCTCCCAACATCACGCTCGTACTACGGTTCTTGTTCTTCAAATAACGCAGCCAGTCCGCAGACGCACTCAAGCGCACAGTATGTCCGAGTATGGTGAAGGGCATTGTTGTTTGGACCCCCGTCTTGACTGTATTTGCCATAGACGCGTTTGCCGCAACCTTCATCGTCATTGGAGTTGCCCCGGTATCCGTGAACTCATCCTGCTTGTAACCTGAAGAAAGCAGATGCACCGATGGGGTGACTGTCAGGGAACCGCTTTTGATCGGAACAGAAAGTCCTATTTGGGTAAGCCACTCTGTATCTTGGAATTTAACCTGCCGCGGTGTTGTTGAAGATATCGGCTTTAAGGTGTTTTCCCCAAGTCCATAGGAAGCGGCAGCATCAATCGTCACAGGTCCCAGAGGAGTGCTTCCGTACAAACCGGCGTGCCATGTCTCCGCTTTCAGGGATCCCAAGTTCTGTCCTAAGTTCGCAGTGCTCCCCCCCAGTGCGCCACTCACGCCAAGCGTCAAGTTCCCCATTTTGCGTTCCACTCCAGACACATTGCCGTAATGGCTTCCCAAGTAGCCGGGCGTGCCTTCAGCGCTGTTTGAATTTAGTCGCTGCCATGAACCGTAGGAGGTTGTCCAGGCCGTCATTTCACGCTCTGCGGGTGCATCAAGCGATCCCAGGGTAAGAGTGTTCAAACGACCGCTCAATCCGCTTTGGACGCCCTTTAGACGCCCCAATGCGATGTTAGGCAATTCCGCGTATAGACCGGGGTTTAGCTCCGCCAAAAGCGCGCGCACTCCATCAAATGAGCTTTGGCTGTCCAGACGCGTGATGAAATCCGCAATGGCGCCATTGCTTCGCTCAAGGTTGGCGTCGAAAAAGGCCCCCAGTTTTGAAATGTTGCCACTTCCGACTGACGCGAACGGCAAGCGTTGCACGGACATTTGGATGAGCCCTACGGTTCCGCAGCTTACCGAAGCCGCTAACATCGCGCTTTGAACCAATGTTCCCCCCACGTTTATATAGCTCGGGATGGCTCCGGTGACGTCTGAAACTGTTCCCACAGAATACGAGAGAATATCAAACGTATGTTTCTTGAAGTCATTGACCCGAGGTTTCCCACTCGCGTCCCACGCCACCGCCGCAATTTCTCCCTTTGCGCGCAGAGAACCCGTGACTGCGATATGATCGACGGCCCCGGTTCCAACAGTTGTTTTGGCATTGGCCGTGTATTCGAACTGCAATTCGCTTCCTGGCATCGCGATCACATTACCGACAAAACTAAGGCGGCCCGGTGAGTTCCCGGGTTGAACCACGACTCCGGAGCCAATGATAATATCACCGTTGACTGTGCCGTTTCCTTTAAGCACCTGAAGGACGGGCTTATCAATGGACATTCCACCCAAAATCAGCGTGCCTCCGTTGTAGGCGCCTATCTGCTGCGAGGGCCGGTGTGAAAGCGGATGGGTCCTGCCGGTGTGAAAGTGGAGGGCCGCCGGAGTACGGGGCGGGCGTTTTCTCCCGCCGCCGCACTCCGATGGATGCCCGCCTGGCGTCTCTACTTCGGCCTGGGGCCGCGATAACTCTC
>CANJZW010000057.1 GCA_947479475.1 Chthoniobacteraceae bacterium | reverse complement strand
CCTCTGGGGGGAACAAGCCGAGAAACCGCGGCCGACGATCAAGAGCACTTGCAAAAATGAATCAAATCCCGTAACCAAAAACATCCCTCAAGTGGTGCACTTTGATTCGAACATTGGTGGTGCACTTTGAAGTGTTCAGCGACAGGTACCAGACTCGGGTCGTACTTCGCATCGGCCGACACTTGGACAAGCGTCATGCGAACTTTCGTTGGGAAAAATTTCTCAGGATCCGGCCGTTTATGGGCGTGGCTGTTGACGCTGTCCTTAAGCACCAAGTCCATCCGTTTAATCCCCTCAGCCCAAATGATCTCATCGTTGTGCCCAAAAGCCGTCATGGGGATGTCTTTATGGTAGACCCCCTTCTCCTTGTAGACGTTTGTATCGAAACAACCATAGCGCTAGCCCTGGCCTCGATCGCGGTTTGGAATATAGCAAACAGTCCAGGTTGTGGGTTCGCCGCCCTCAGGCTTGTCGATAATCTCGAGACGAACATGCACTGTCCCATTGCGGTAATCCACCGGGGCGGTCCAATCCTTGCGCCGTTGGGGATTCAGCGCAGGCTCGCTCACATCATAGTGGGATTTACTCGGTGTAGAGTTGTTTGCGTTCTCCTGCGTGAAGGGGAAAGTCACGTCGAACAGCACAAACTGATCCGCCAGGCAGGATGACAGCAAAACCAGCGGGGCGGTAACCAACGAAAGTAAAATGGAAATCGGACGGTTAGAGCGAGCGAAGAGGGGTGCTTTAAACATAAGGGATGATAATTCGCTTTTTGACCCACCGGTACGCTTTTCAGCCTGAGCGCTAAATTCAATGCGCCAAAGCACTTTAGCCCTAAAACTTTTGGTGTCCCGTTTACGCGAGTAATTCTTTGATTACGCCAGTGCTGTCGCCGTGCCGTTCGGCATTTGATCCCACCCCCTGCAAGAGCGTGAGCCACGCATTACAGAGGGGCGTGTCTTTCGTCACCACATGGTTTTGCCCTAATTTGAGGCCCGCTCCCCGGCCGGCCAAAATCGTTGGACAGTTGTCCAATGTGTGGCCCGTACGAATGTTGCTCCCATAAGCCACTGTGGTGTGGTCAAAGAGGGATGTTCCATCAGCTTCCTTCGTGCTCTTGAGCTTGTCGAAGAGTCTGGCAAGTAACTCGCTTTGAGAAAGATCACGCCTTTTGGAGACCTCTTCCTTTTCTCCGCGCCCGGTGTGATAATGGCTCATGGTGTGGGAATCCAGTTTGATATCGAGACTGGTGAGCAACGTACTCACCGGCTGCCTATAGGTCAGTACCCGAGTGCAGTCGGTTTGAAGGGCCGCCACCATGATGTCGTACATCAGTTTAATTTCCTCATACCCGGCCAGCCCCGGCTTTGGCTCCAAGAGGGGCGCTTCAATGCGGGGCACCCCAAGCCATTTTTCATCCCGGCTCAGGCGAGTCTCGATGGCGCGAATTCCTTGAAAATATTCATCCAGCTTGGCCTTGTCTGTTTTTCCAAGACCGCGTTGAAGATCTCGTGCTTCCTCCATCGCGTTATCCAGGACGCTGCGTCTCTGGCTCAGCATTACCTTCTGCTGTTCGATCGGCGTGGTATCCTTGGCAAAAAGCCGATGAAAGGCCTCTAGCGGATTCCGAGGGCCCCCAATGGGTTTCCCACGACCGTTCCAGGAAAGAGATAATCCCGGACCATGGCCCGAAGAACCAGCAGCGGCACCGCAGTCGAGCGAGATGGAGTCAAACCGTGTGTCATTGCTTAAGTGCTCCGCAGCGACCTGATCCACTGAAACGCTGTTATGAAAACTCTGCCCCGGCTCCCCGAACTCGTTGGCTCCGGTGAGCCAAAACGTGCTGCCGTAGTGTCCGTTGGTGTTGTATTTATTCACCAAGCCTTGCACGACAGTGAAGTCCGCCTTGTGGCGCTCCAAGGGTTGGAGACCTGCAGGCAGGACGTAATCGGCCCCCTTTTGCGTCACATTTGGAAACCACGACTCTTCGGTGACGCCCCAACCGAAGCCGATAAAGAGCAATCGCTTCGGAGGCCGTGCATTGGCCCCCGTGGCCGCAGAAGCGAATTTACGAAAGCCGAGCGACTCCAGAAACGGCAACGCGATCAGCGCGGTGCTTGTCTGCAGAAAATGGCGACGGGGTAGTGGTGTGTTCATGGGAAAATCTGTTCTATTATTTAGAGTGAAACTCTTTGCTGCGAACTAGGGCATGAATGAATTCACGGGCCGCGAGGCCTTTCTCTTTGGCCTGACTTACAACGTCCTCCACTAGGTTTTCATCGCTAAAGCCGCAGGGCCGCCCCAAAGCATACTCAATAAGCGCCGCACTGAAGCCGCGAGCAAACCCCTCCGTGCGTACCGCCAAAATATCGCGCATTGCCTGGTAGTCCTGAAATGCCGGGCCCTTGTAGAAAATGGCAGCGGCCTCAATGCTCCATGTTTTTTTGGATTTCAGATCAGGTTTTCCAGCGGAATCCAAGGCGGTGTAAGAGTCTGCCGTCCGCCACTGTCCGACGGCGTCAAAGTTTTCCAATCCAAAGCCGATGGGATCGATTTTGCGGTGGCAACTCGAGCACTGGGGATCCTCCTGATGCGCTTGGAGCCGCTCCCGTGTGGTTAAGACCTTGCCGGCCAAACGGGAGATTTCGGGAACATTTGCCGGAGCCGGAGGCGGAGGATCGTTGAGTAGCTTACGGAGCACCCATACGCCACGCTCGACCGGATTGGAGTGCTCTCCGTTACTTCCCATTGCCATAATCGCAGCCATGCCAAGCAGTCCCCCGCGCGGTGAACCCGCAGGCAAGACTACCTTTCGGTACTCATCCCCTTGCCCGATCTCCAGGCCGTAATAATGGGCCAGAACCGGGTTGATGATGACGTAATCTGTTTTGAGAAGATCACTCATGGGGGCGTTGTTTTTGAGCAAATAAGCGAAGGTCTCGAGCACCTCATTTCTGGCCGCTTCTTTCGTGTTATCGTCAAAGCGCGGATAACGCCCGAGGTTAAACTGAAAAAGGTCGAGCCGGTCTAAAAGCAGCCATTGTGTTGTAAATGGCGTTACGAAACCTTCTGCACGAGGGTCATTCAATAGGCGGTCCACCTGGGCGTGGAGCACGTCGGGAAGCAGCAAATCGGCACCGCCCGCCAGTGCGAGTAAAGCCGCGTCGGGGGGCGCTCCCCACAAAAAATAGGAGAGCCGGGAGGCGAGTTCAGTTGCATTCAGTGCGCGGCGTTCTTCGTTGGACTCGGGTTCGGGACGGTACAAAAATCTGGGCGCTGATAAGACTGAAGTCAGCGTTTCAAGCAGAGCGGCGCGGTGTTTGGCTCCAGAATTGATGCGCGCATTGTAGACATTCAACAGTCGGTCCACGGTTCCCTTGGGCGCAGGCACGCCGCGGAATGCCTCCCATACAAACCGCTCCAAAGCAGCTCCCAATGCTTCCTGGGAAGGAGCGGGGGCATTGTCTTCGAGCGGGATTCCCCTAAGGGCGCGCATTCCCGGCGGAGTCTCGTTTTCCGGAGTCAACTTCCGCTCAATTTCCAACCAATCCACCCAGAGGGCAAGGTCTGGACCAATCCCGTTTTTACTCAGGGCAGTTTGGAACCTGGCGACGGCATTGTGCACATCGCCAGCTCCTCTTTCACGAACGAAAAGCGTTCGGTTGCCTCCCTCGCGGAGCTTGCTCGTAAGCGTATAAGGAATTTCGATGACCTGCGGCGCCTCCATCGTGCCGGTGATATGGTGGGTGCTGAGAGACGCAGTCTTTTTATGGGTGACCGGGTCTTTTCCAAATTCGAGGAAGCGTCGCTCCGGCGTCGCCTGCTCGGTCGCTCCCACACGAACGCGAAAAATGTAGTCACCAATGGGCCAGTCACTTGGAATAACCAGAGGAATCCATGTGTTGGCGTGCGGAGGGAAGCAGGGTTTGGCGGGAATGGTGAGATAGGCGCCGGTATCCAATCCCGTCATTTCAAAGTAGTGCCTCTCATAGGCCATGAACTGTGTTTTAATCTGACTCGGCATGTCGCTAAGGACCTCCGGGTTGACGTTGTTATTAAATCCGAACTGTTCGGGCGCTGGGGCCCCGGGGATTTTCCTCCACGCATTGCGCAGAAACGTGTCCGTCTTTTCCGTTTTTCGGAGCTCCTCCACGATCGTGGCGTTTTCCGGACGTGCAGCAGCCTCATCTACCCCTTTGATCCAGAGACTGGCCCGCCTGACTCTGTCGTAGGCCCCCTCATTAATCTTTGCGAAAGAATCCAGTGTCTTCTCCGCCTCAAACCGGAGTTTCTTTTCAACCTTGGCCGCCGCCTGCAGTGCAAACGCTTCCTCAAGCGCTTCTCGTCCAAGGGCCTCGTACTGCTCAAACTGGTTGCCCGACATGAAAAGGCTTGCTCCCACGGTGTCAAATCCACCACCTCGGGTATCCGAGGGAAGCTCACTGACGTCTATTTTCGCGCCTAAAAGTTCGCGCAATGTATTGCCGTACTCGCGACGGTTGAGCCTGCGCAACGCAATGACCCCGTGCTGATCACTGAGGCTCCGGCGCGCGGAGACAATCCCGTTGGCCAAGTCTTCCAAAATATCCGCCTTTACCCGACTCTCGATCTGCTTTTCTTCGTCTGGCGGCATTTCGCCCGAATTCATGGCGTTGAGAACCTTTTGCCAGCGCTGGGCCCCCTGCACGCTGTCGATGAACTCTGGCAAGTCGTCCACCCGGAACTTGCCCTTTTGCTTCTGTTCACCATGACAGCCCTGACAGTGCGTTTTGAGCACGGCTCGATGCATTGGGTTCACGACGGCTTTCGGCGTCTCTTGGGCAGAGTAGGCACAAGCTGCTAAAACGAAAAACAGAGCCGCAAAAAAAGAACGCATCGGGAGTGAGGGCATAAGTTTGTGGCCTTGTGCGAGATCCTGCGATCTTAAAAGTGTACCAACGCCAACCCCGGACAGCGTCTGGGAGGATGGCCGAAATTACGGTTTTCCATCTTTCCGGATTCCCGACTAGGGAATTGAAACAAAGGGTCACCCATGGTCCCGATTACGCGGGACAACTAAAGTCCCGAGTACCATATTTTCCGGACCACGCACCGATCCATGTCCCCGAAATTCCGGAAAACTAGGAAATGGAAATTCTGGCGGAGCCGGTGAGGTCGGCAAACGGCGGCCGAAGGGTGCGGCGGGCTCAGCTCGCTCGCAACTCAGCCTCTGCCCCTCGCTCAGCCCTCTTAGCTGCTATGGACGCCCTCGGGCCAAGCGGAAGCCGCAGTTGCTGGTGGCTGCCGCGGGAGTGCGGCTGTAGCGGTCCTCACTCCGCGCGTTGCCCACGTCGTAGCTCCAGATGCCCCCCCGCAGGACCCGGTTGCCAGTCTTCTTGTCCAAACCGTCCCACATCCATTCTGCCGCATTCCCTCCAAGATCGTAAAAGTCCAAGGCATTTGGCTTAAACGACCCCACTGGGGCCGTCCCGAATATCCCGTCCACTCCAACACTCTTTGGATCCCGCTTCCCATCCTCCAATATTGCGTAGTTTCCGTCGTCCCACTTGGGCGGAAAATACTCCCCCCATGGATACGTAGACGTGCCAATCGCCGCCTCCCACTCAGCATTGGTAGGCAGGCGCCAATCCCTTCCTGTCTTCGCACTCAACCAATCGCACATCTCCTTAGCCATGTTCCAGCTGATCCGCACCACCGGATGCTCGTCATTCTGCTCCCAATCTTTGCTGGGTTGCTGCCAGTCGGGCAACCCCTCTGCCTTCACATAAAGCTTCCATTCTCCCACCGTTAACTCCGTCTTGCTCATAAGCACCTCCGTCCCTGGTACCGGCAGCAGCTTAGCCTCCAAAAGCTTCACCAACTCAGGCAACGCACTCGCGTCCTTTTTCCTGTCCTTCCAGAAGTCGCCCAACTCTTTCCCAAAAGCCATCGCCTCATACTGACGCCCCTGGCTATTGAGGGCTTCAAACAAAGTTCCCTTTGCCTTCGCCTCCCCATCTTTCTTGTTTTGTGCTAGAAGCGACTCCGTTAAGGACAGGTTCGCCTGAGCTTTATTGTTCTCCCCATGGCGAATGGCTGCCTGATATGCCAACATTGCTTCCGGCCAGCGCACAAGCACCTGCAGCACGTTCCCTCGCAGGGCGTGATACCCGCCGTTGTCTGGTTCAAGCTTCACCGCAAACGTGGCTGCTTTTAGTGCCTCCTCAAACTCACCCTCGCGCAGCGCGTCCTGGGCACGTACTGCAAACGTGGGCGCCGTCTCGCGCAGACTCTGCAACGCCTCACTCGCCTCACGCCCTTTCTGAACCACCCGCATCGTAAACGCACTCACCACCAAAAGCATCGCCGCCGCAGAACCTGCCAGCACCTTGTTACGCCCCACCCACAGGTTCACACGCTTCCACGGCCCTGCATCCTCGGCCATAGTCGCAAACCCGTTTTGGTACGACTCAATATCGACGGCAAACGTCTCCACGCTAGCGTAGCGCTTTTTGCGGTCCGTCGCCATTGCCTTGAGCGTGACCGCCTGCAACGCTTCTGGGATCTCCATACCCATCGCAACGGGTGTGCCGAGCGTCACGTCTCCCTTGCTACCACGCTTGGTGACCATTGAGCTGATCTCGCCCTTCTTCACCTTGGTAAGCACCTCGTTGAGCGTCGTCCCGTCGATGGGTGGACGCAGCGTCAATATCGCATAAAGGATTCCTCCTAGCGAATAAATGTCCGAACGCGCGTCCAGTGCTTCCACCATGCCCTCCGCCTGCTCCGGTGACATGTACTGCGGTGTTCCCATGACCTCGCCCTCCATCGTTATGCCATAGTCGCCCGAGTCATTCGCCTGCGACCTGCCAGCGCCAACGTTCTCCCTGCCCCCCAGAACCTTGGCGAGCCCCCAATCCATAACCAGCACCTCGCCGTATTCACCCACCATGATGTTCTCCGGCTTGAGGTCCCGGTGTAACACACCTTTCGCGTGCGCAAATGCCATCGCATCACACACTTTGCGGAACACGGTCAATAATGCAGCCCGCGTGTATTCCTTCACAGCAGCAGCGTCGCCATCGTGGATCGCGTTGAGCACCGCCTGCAGCGTCCGCCCCTTGACCAGCTTCATCGCGTAGAACGGGCGGCTTTGAGCATCTACCCCGATGGCGTGGATCGGAACAATGTTCGGATGCGCCAGGTGGGCAAGAATCTCTGCTTCCTTCGAGAACCTGGGGTCCTCGCCTCCGTAACTCACGCTGCTCACTTTAACCGCGACCTCCCGTTTGAGCCCGGGATCCTCGCCGAAGTAGATCTTTCCCATTCCTCCACGGGCGATTTCACGCACGAGGGTATATTCACACAATGTTGCAGCCTTGTTTGAATCCGTGGCCCCGGAGTTGACGACTGCCTGCGCTCCCTGCCTCGTCACGATGGTCACCGCCGTGCTCGCGCTGGACGCACTCTTCGATGCCGGTCTTTGAGGAACACTCACCTCCGCCACCTTCTCTTTCACGACCAACGTAATCGAGCCCACCTGCACCGACGCCGGATACTGTACCTCCACGCGCTCCGTGATCGGATGCCCGTTTACCAGCGTCCCTCCACCAAGGTCCTCCACCTGGATCCGCTCGTCTGCAACCCATACCCAAGCGTGTCTGGCGGCCACATCGTCGCCGATAATCGTGAGGACATCGGAGGCCTCTTCCGTACCGATCACAAACTGGGTCTCCCCAGAATCAAGTGTGCTCAATACCCCACTGGGGCCGTGGAGGGTGAGGGACCATTCCTTCATCAGCGTTACACTTGCCGAAATGAACGAGTTGCGCAAGCGTGTGATTCGCTGCTATGGATGTTCCCGAGCCAGATCCCAGTGGTCCTTAGTCGTATCGTTCACCTCCATGGAGCACGCACACTGCCCAGCCTTTCAGTGCGTCCTTGTAATTCAAGGCTGCATAATCGATCGCACCCAATCAGCCTCTATTTTCCGCGCTTCGCGGCCTGACTCCCTGCCCACCAAGAAGGATGCTCGTCGGATTCGGGGAAAAACGTATCAACGGCAACAAATGCCTAAGTTTTAGCTCAAAACACTCTAATACATAGAGAGTTTGCCTTATGTTCCCTCCACGGAAAAGCAACCCTGTCTTTAGCTGGCCCTTCGAGAAGACGGCGCGCGCGAGTTGTTGGATTAAGGCGAAAAGCGAATGCCTGAGATTTCTTGTCCTCGCACTCAGCGTCCTACCGCTTGCGACTCTAAATGCCGTTGAGCCGACAACTGACCAACTGGCGTTTTTCGAAAAAACGATCCGCCCAATCCTTGTCGAGCAATGCTACGAATGCCACAGCGCGGAGACGAAGCAGAAGGGCGGTCTTGTCCTCGATACGAGGGCGGGCGTGCTGAAAGGCGGCGACACGGGGCAGATTCTGGTTGCGGGCGATCCGGCGAAGTCGCTGCTCATCACTGCAGTGAATTGGATGAACAAGGACCTGCAGATGCCCCCGAAGAAACAACTCGGCAAGGAGCAGATTGCCGATCTTGAAGCTTGGGTGAAGATGGGGATGCCTGATCCGCGCGAGGGAGCGGCTCCGGTCGCGAAGAAGCGTGGGATGAGCCTCGAGGAGGGCCGCAAGTTTTGGTCGCTGATTCCTCCGAAGAGCGTGCCAGCACCCGCGGTCGGAGATCGCACATGGCCTTTGGATGATATCGATCGCTTTGTGCTTGCGAAGCTGGAGGAGCAGCGTCTCACTCCATCCGCCGAGGCAGATTCGCACAGCCTCGTACGGCGTTTATACTTTGATCTCATCGGCCTGCCACCTTCGCCGGGGGAAGTCGCGTCTTTTGTCCACGCGGCGGGGCGCGATCGGCAATCGGCCATTGAGGCGCTCGTGGATCATTTGCTTGCCTCTCCGCATTTCGGCGAGCGCTGGGGTCGTCACTGGCTGGATGCGGCGCGGTATGCAGACAGTAACGGGCGCGACCGGAACATCGTGAACCATCATGCATGGCGGTATCGCGATTACGTGATCGAATCGTTTCAGGCCGACAAACCGTATGACCAGTTCATCCGCGAACAGATCGCGGGGGACCTGCTGCCCGCAAGCGATCTGAAGCAGCGCGATTCCCAACGGATCGCGACAGGCTTTCTCTCCATGGGTGCGAAGGCGTTCGAAGAGCTGAACGCGGAGATTTTCCGTATGGATGTGATTGATGAGCAAATCGAAGTGATCGGGCGCAGCGTGCTTGGTCTTTCGGTCGCCTGTGCGCGGTGCCACGATCACAAGTTCGACCCCATTCCGACCGCAGATTACTACGCGCTGGCCGGCATCCTGCGCAGCACGCAGCCACTTTATGGCTGGGGCACGCGGGGAATCAAGGCGACGGCGCATCATCACTCGGAGTGGCAGGCTATTGGGCCCGATGCGGAAGCGCTCGCTCCTGCCGCGCTGGAATATTACCACAAGCTCGATGCTGACACTCTGAGTCTGTCTACCTCGCGATCCTCGCGTTACAGGATCGTGCGTCGGATATCCGCGGCGAAGATCGAGATCGAAAAACCGGACGCCGACAAGGCAAAGCTCACCGCGGAAATCACGGGCATGGAGGCGGAGGTGAAGGATTGGGATGGCTGGATTACCGCAATGGAAAAAGCGCTAGAGGTATCGAATGAATGCGCGCCTCCCGAGCCGGGCTGGGCGATGGCGGCGCGCGAGCGGGATCAATGCGAGGACTGCCGCATCCACATCCGCGGCGACACAAATCATCTCGGCGATGTGGTTCCAAGAGGCATGTTGCAGGTTATCATGCTCCAAGACGTGCCCGCGCCCGATGCGGCGCAGAGCGGACGGTTGCAACTCGCGCAGTGGCTCACGCATCGCGAAAATCCGCTCACGGCGCGCGTCTTTGTGAATCGCGCGTGGCAGCGACTTTTCGGTCGTGCCTTGGTCACCACACCGGATGACTTCGGCGTAAATGGGGCGAGGCCTTCGCATCCCGAGTTGCTCGATCATCTGGCGTGCCGGTTTATGGAGCACGGATGGTCCGTGAAGCGGTTGCTCCGCGCCCTCGTCCTCACCAGGGCCTACCGCTTAAGCTCCGAGGCCGTGGCGGCAAATATCGAGCGTGACCCGGACAACATCTCCCTCTGGCGCATGGCGCCGCGCCGTCTGGAAGCGGAATGTCTGCGCGATGCGATCCTCGCGGTGAGCGGCCAGCTCGATCCGTTTCCCCCGGAGAAACCTTTCCTCAGCCAATTCCATTCGCGACGCGATGCCGAGCTTTCCACATTTAAGCCATTCGTCACAACCGCGGATTTCACCGGCAGCCATCGCAGCGTCTATCTACCCGTCTTGCGAGGGTTGCTACCGGAGGTTTTTTCGCTATTCGATTTCGCGCCGCCGGAGCGCCCCGCCGCGCAGCGCGATGAAAGTGTAGTCCCTGCACAAGCACTCTTTTTTATGAACAATTCATGGGTCATCGAGCAGTCGCGACATGCGGCGCGGCGCCTACTTGAGGACACCACCCTACGCGACGACCAGCGCGTGGTAAGCCTCTATCAACTCGCCTTCGCACGCGCGCCGACCGATGTCGAGTGCGCGCGCGCTGAGAGATTCCTCTCGGGCTCGGATGAATTTCTTCCCGACCCGAAATCCAAGACACCTCCCAATCCCGCGCAGCGACGCGAAGCTCGCTGGGCCAGTTTTTGCCAGGCGGTCATTGCGTCCGCCGAGTTCCGAATATTAAGATAAATCCGTATTGTCATGATCCCCCCGCTTTTTCCCTATTCCCGCCGCAACTGGCTGCGCACCGTATCCGCCGGGTTTGGCTACATGGCCTTCACTGGACTTGCGGCGCAAAGTGCTGCGAGCGCTAGCGCAGGGCAGCTCTCCGTTAAGAGCCCGCATTTTCCGCCGCGGGCAAAGCGCGTCATTTTTCTGTGCATGCGTGGCGGGCCATCGCACATGGAGACATTTGACCCGAAGCCCGCACTCACCGCCGCTCACGGAAAGCAGGGACGGCAAGGGAAGAGCAAGCTGCTCGGTTCGCGGTGGGGGTTCCAAAAGCGCGGACAAAGCGGGACGGAGATTGTTGAGTTGCTCCCGGAAATCGGCAGGCACGCTGACAAGCTTTGCGTGCTCCGCGGCATGCACACGGACAATGAAAATCATCCCCAGGCGCTCGAACAAATGCACACGGGCAGCTTCCAATTCATCCGGCCCTCGATGGGCGCTTGGGCTGTTTATGGCCTCGGCACGGAGAACCAGAGCCTGCCGGGGTTTATCTCCATCAATCCGCTAACCGCGCTCGGCGGACTGCGCTATTATTCCAGTTCGTTTCTGCCCGCGGCGTGCTCGGCGACATTGCTTGGGAATGCAAGCGTGCCGCCGAAGGAACTCAAGCTCGGCGATGTCACGAATTCGCGCATCACCGCTTCGAGCCAGCGCGCCCAGCTCGATCTTTTACAGGGCATGAATCGCGATTTGCTCGCAAAGACCGCCGACCCGCGGGTCGAGGGGCTCATCGAATCCTACGAACTCGCATTTCGTATGCAGGGAGAATTTCCAGGCGTGATGAATCTCGACGGCGAGAGTCCGAGGACGCTCGAACTTTACGGCGCCGACAAGGGCGAGACGCAGGCATTCGGTAGGCAGTGCCTGCTCGCGCGACGCTTCGCCGAGGCAGGCGTGCGCTTCATCGAGATCACGCACACGGACTGGGATCTCCACGGCTTTCTCACCGGCGGCATGACGAGAAACTGCCGACAGATCGACAAACCGATCGCGGGCCTGCTCCAAGACCTCGACCAGCGTGGTCTTCTCGCCGACACGCTCGTGCTGTGGGGCGGTGAATTTGGCCGCACGCCCGAGGATCCAACCACCGACGGACGCGGCCACAACAACAAGGGCTACTGCATGTGGATGGCCGGTGGTGGAGTTAAAGGCGGCCATATCCACGGCGCGACCGACGACCTCGGGTACGAGGCGGTCGATGGGAAGGTCCACATTCACGACCTGCATGCGACGATGCTCCACCTGCTCGGCCTTGATCACGAAAAGCTAACGTACCGCCACGGCGGCCGTGATTTCCGGCTTACCGATGTGAAAGGGAATGTGGTGCGGGAGATTCTGGCCTGAAGCGAATGCCTCCTCCCCTTAACCCAGGCCTTGATGGCACTAAGGCCGACCGCGATGGGGCGCAAAAGCTGACTCCACATTGGAAAGTAAAGTAGCAGGTCGACGCCTGGCGGCGCTGGATTCTTTGCTAGGGCTTGCAAACGCAACGCGATTTGCTTGGCTGAATGTCTGTAGGGTGGGTTGCCCGGGCTGAACGAAGTCCTTGCAAAGCGGGCAGCGGAACTGACGTCGAGGGCGTGGCACACGCGCCAAACTCAATCATTGGATCGTCGAGAATTCTGTGCGCGGGCTGGGTTGCTCCCGCTCCTGGGTTCTGCGGCATCGAGATTCGGCGAAGAGGCGACAAAAGTGACACCCGATTTGCCTTTGAGTCTTTGGTTTGTCATCACCTGCTCGTGAACATTGGCAAGGGAAGGGCGCGGTCCAGAAGCAAACCGGCCGCCGCCTCGTTCCGAGCGGGAACCTTTGTAAAGCTTTCGTGTTTCCTTCCTCCATTTCAGCGTGTTGGCGCATTTCCTGCTGTAAATGAAGCCTCAGCCGTGGTTGCAAAAACTAAACCTTCCCTATGAAAAGCCGCATTACATCCAATCGTTGGAAAAAAGTCGCTTTCGCGGCTGCGTCGGTCGCCATCGTGGGCTCGCTCGGCTACCTCGCCACGCAGCGTTTGGATCAAACGCAGCCCGCACAATCCGAGGTCGCGGTCGTGGCCGATTCCGCGTCGCTTTCTCCGGAGGCAACCCCTTCCACAGGTCCCGCCGCTCAGCCTTCAGGGCACCCTCCTTCGAACACGGCCAAATCATCGGTCCATCCCGTTGTGCTGCTGACCCCAAAAGGCAGCCCTGCGGGGGAAATACTTCCGCCCCCCTCAAGCAACCCGGACGCTGACAAGGGCCGGGTTGTAAAATTGGACGCAACCAAAGCGAAGAGCTGGGCCAAGCTCAAACAGGGTGACGCAGTGACTCTTCCAACCGCTTCCGGCGAGACTCTGGAGGGGACCGTGAACGTCGTCCAACAAGACGGCGCCTGGTTGCGGATGGGGGGCCTCCTCGCCGACGGCAAGGGCAGCTTCAGCCTCAACACAAACTTCGACCAAGTTGCGGGCATGATGCTCCTGCCCCAGGATGGAATTGGGTACCAGATCCAGATGGACGGCCCAGAATTGATCCTCGTCGAACGCCGCCTGAGTTCCCTGGTTTGTTTCCCCGCACCCAAAGCCACAAGCGCCATGGCAGCCTCCGACAACGCGGCGCGCAACTCCGTTGCAGCGGCAGTGGTGGTGCCCATGATTAACACCCGTCCGGGAGCGCGCGGGGTCATTTACGTCGATTTTGACGGCGAATCGGTGACCGATCCCTTGTGGACCTCACGTAACGAGGGACGGACGATCAATGCCGCGCCTTCTTTACTGACCAGCGAGCAGATCACGCAAGTCCTCAACAATGCTTCTCAAGATTGGGCCCCGTTCGACATCTCCCTTACGACAGACGCCTCGCTGTACGCGGCGACGTCCCCGGGACTACGGATGCACGTTGTTGTGACCCCCACGGACACCGCCGCCCCCAACGCCGGCGGAGTTGCTTATGTGGATTGCTGGAGCGGTTCGGGAAAAGGCTTCCGTTCGGACGTAGTCTGCTGGGTCTTCAACCAATCTGTCAAAACGGTCACGGAGGCGCTTTCGCATGAAGTGGGGCATACCGTCGGCCTGAACCACGATGGCAAGACAAGTGACGATGGCAAGACGCTCGTCACGGACTACTACTCCGGCCACGGCGGCACCCTGTCTTCTCCCACCAGCTGGGCGCCCATCATGGGGTCCGGTTACTCCCGCAGCCTCGTCCAGTGGAGCAAGGGGGAGTACGCCAAAGCCAGCAACACGGAGGACGACCTGGCGATCATAGGCAAGGCGGCCAATCAATTTGGGTATGTCAAAAACGAACTCCTCAACGGGGAAAGAGCCCTGCCGGTGGGCGCGAGCGGCAACACGTTTGAAGCCACAGGCCTTTTGAGAACCGCTGGCAGCGTAGACACCTACAAGTTCAAGACGGCGGGCGGCCAGCTCCTCGCCTCGGTTCGCGCGGCGACAACCGAAAGCGACGTGGATGTCCAGCTCGAGCTGCGGGATTCCAAGGGCGGCACCGTTGTCCTCTCTGATTTGCCAGACCTCCTAACCGCTTCCATCAACAAAGTGATCACCGCCGGAGATTACAGCTTGATCGTGCGCCCGGCAGGGACCGGCGCCAAGCCGACGGGCGGCTACACCACGGGGTACTCGTCTTACGGTTCTGTGGGTAAATACACCCTTTCCGGATCCCTCCAGAACATCATCTCCCTCCCCGTCTTCAATACGGTAACCACGTTGAATGCATCCACGGGAATTCCCGTCTCCTACACCGTCGGTGTGAGCGCCGGAAGCACCGTGACCGTCTCCTCCAGCAGTCGTCTGCCAGCCGGACTTTCTTTCAATTCGCAAACTCACGTCCTTAGTGGAACCCCCACTCAGGAAACTGGGGCAGGAACTCCGGGCGCGGCAGACGGGCCGGGGTTGCTCAATCTCGTGGCAACCAATAGTTCCGGCACGGCCTCGGTCAGTATTGTCATTAACATCACCCAAAGCGGTCTGCCCTTGGCGGATGCACTTCTTGGAAACACCGCCACCACCACGCCGACGGCGCCCTGGGTTGGCGTACGTGTTCTCAAGGCGGACGGCACCACCGGTACCGTCGCCCAGAGTGGGGCGATCACCAACGGAGGGGCCACCACGTTGAGCTTTGATTACACGCCGCAGACGCAGGCCAAACAGGCGTCCGCCCCCTGGAGCATTCTCACCTTCTATTGGAAAACCTCCACCGAACCGCTCAACAACACCCTGACCAAGGGTGACATGATCAGGTGCCGCGTGAATGGCGTCCTGCAACGAGATTGGGATCAGGGCACAGCGCTCTACCTTAGCGGCGAGACAGGCTGGGTGAAACAAACCCTCCGTTTGAACGGCGCTGAAACCCGGCGCATTGAGTTCGTTTATTCAAAGGACTCCAGCCTCAGCGCGGGGCAAGACAAGGTGTGGGTCTATGTGGCCAGCCTTGGGCAACCCCCTGTGATCACCAAGGCGCCCTCTTCCCTGCGCCTTGCCCAGGGAGTGACGTCCTTCACCTTGTCCGCCGAAGTCAGCGGGGCAGACTCGCTGGTGTGGAAAAAGGACTTCGCGACCCTCTCCAACGGCACTTCCTCCACGGGGAGTACCATCACAGGAGCCACCTCGGCCACGTTAAGCTTTTCCAACATTACAGGAGCGGATGCCGGTGCCTACTGGCTCGAAGCCAGGAATGCTTATGGCGCCGTCATCACCAAACCGGTGGAGGTCCTTCTTTCAGCGCCTCCCGTGATCACCCAGCAGCCTGCGGCGCCCACAGGGCTCACGGTGGGAGACTCCCTCACGCTGACAGCCACGGTTTCGGGAGGCATTCCCATGTACTACCAGTGGGTCAAGGACGGCGTGGCCAGCCGCTGGAGCTTGGCTTCCTCCTCCTCGGTGAGCCTGACCATCCCCAAAACAACGGCGTCCTCAGCAGGGAAATACAAGTTGGTGGTCCTGAACCAATTCGCCTCTGTCACCTCGGAATCGGTGACGGTGAGCTTTGCCGCCGCCGCGCCCACCAACCGGCCTAAAGCTAAGTAGCAGCTCGCAGCCTCGTCCGCATAGGGTCGGCTTTGAGGCTGCAGGCGATGAAGACCAAGCGGTGGGTGAGATGCATCAATCGCGGCTTGCAGAAACCAGAGCCTGTGGCAACTCGCCACCAGATCCGCCTCATTGCGCTTCCAGAGGGTTGTTTTGACGCCGTTTCAGGCTTTGTTGGGGGGGCATTCGGCCGGGCGTGGTGGGGTTAGCCGGCGGCTTGGCAAAAAGAGGTGATAGGAGAGCGTGAAATTTGCGTAGGCAGCGCGATAGATTAGCATAACTTAAAGACTGAACGTCCAAGTCACTTCACTGTCACAAGATCAGAGAGCATGTCCACGCCACAGGAACTTACCGAACAAATCCGGCTCACCAGTCACTGGGTGGGACCGTTGCAAACTGAAATCGCCCGGGTGGTGGTGGGCCAAAAGTCGCTGATTGAGGGGCTGCTGGTGGGGCTTCTCACCAACGGGCACATTCTGCTTGAAGGCGTCCCCGGCCTCGCCAAAACGCTCACGGTCAAAACACTGGCCCAGTGCATTCACACAGGCTTTCAGCGCATCCAGTTCACTCCGGACCTTCTGCCGGCCGACTTGATCGGCACGCTCATCTACAACCCGCGTACCGGGGAGTTTTCCACCAAGCAGGGGCCGCTTTTCTCCAACCTCATTCTTGCGGATGAGATCAACCGCGCACCCGCGAAGGTGCAGAGCGCGCTATTGGAAGCAATGCAGGAGCGCCAAGTAACGATCGGCGACCAGACCTACAAGCTGCCGGACCCGTTTTTAGTGTTGGCCACCCAGAATCCTCTGGAGCAAGAAGGCACCTATTCCCTGCCCGAAGCGCAGTTGGATCGCTTCATGCTCAAGCTCAAGGTTGGCTACCCGACCCGGGCCGAAGAACGCTCCATTCTGGACTTGATGGGCACCTCCAATCCCAAAACCGATGTGCAGCGCGTCATTGATCCCGAGGACATCATCAGGGCCCGCGAAATGGTCAACTCCATCTTTGTCGACGACAGAGTGAAGGATTACATTATCAGCCTCGTTTTTGCCACCCGAGAGCCCGGTTCCTTTGGAATTCAAGGCCTCGATGGAATGCTCCGCTACGGGGCCTCCCCCCGAGCCACCATCGCCCTCACCCTTGCCTCGCGTGCCCGCGCCTTCCTTGCGGGACGGGGGTTCGTCACGCCACACGACGTCAAATCCGTCGCTGCGGACGTACTGCGGCACCGTATTTTGATCAGTTACGAAGCGGAAGCGGAGGAGATGACGAGTGAAACGATCATCGCCAAGCTGCTGCATCATCTTCCAGTGCCCTAGGCCCGGGTTTTAGAAAGCGCCCACCAGCGCTTTAACGAGGCGCCCCAGGCGCCTCAAACGCCTTAAGTCCTTATTCAGGCCATTTGTTTCATGGAAGACACCAAAGAAATTCTACGCAAAATCCGGCGCCTCGAGCTTCGGACCCGCGCGCGTGTCGAGGCGGCTTTCTCAGGCCAGTACCGCAGTATCTTCAAGGGCCGCGGCATGAATTTTGAGGAAGTGCGCGAGTACCAGCCCGGAGATGAGGTGCGCAGCATTGAATGGAACGTCACGGCGCGCCTCGGGGAGGTTCGGGGAGAGGCTTATGTGAAAAAATTCACCGAAGAGCGCGAACTCTCGGTGATGCTTGTGGTGGACATCAGTGGTTCCGGGGACTTTGGGAGCGTCGACCGCAGCAAACGCGAACTCGCCGCGGAAGTCGCCTGCGTGCTCGCCTTCAGCGCGATCCGCAACAACGACCGGGTGGGACTGCTGCTTTTCTCAAATCACGTCGAACTGTACGTCCCTCCACGCCGCGGCAGGAGGCACGCCCTGCGCATCATCCGCGAAATCCTGTTTTTTGAGGCGAAATCTCGCGGCACGGACGTCAGCGGCGCCTTGGAACGCCTGAACCGGTTGCTGCACCGGCGGAGCGTGGTGTTCCTGTTCAGCGACTTCCAGTCGCCCACCTTCGGACGCCAGCTCAGCCTGACCGCCCGCCGGCACGACCTCGTGGCCCTGCCCCTGACCGATCCCCGCGAAGAAACCCTGCCCGAAATCGGCACCGTGCGCCTGGAAGACGCCGAAACCGGCGAGCTTCTGGAAATCGCCACAGGCGACCGCGCCGTGCGCAAGGCCTTCGAAACCGCCGTCCGCGCCCGGGCCGAGGCGCTCGGAACGGAACTGCGCAAGGCCGGGGTCGACCGGGTGGCGCTGCGCACCGACAAGGACTGGCTGCCCGCCCTTCAAACCTTTTTCAAAACCCGCGAACGCCGCGCGGGCATTTCCGTTTGACCGTATGAGCCGCTCTCTTTTTACGCGGATCCTGACCCTTTGGCCGGGAGCTCTTCTGGCCCAAACCCAGAGCCTCCCCCCGCTGCCGCCGCTTCCTCTGCCCGGCAAGACCGGCGGCCCTCCCCCGGGCGCCATGCCCCCGGGCGCGCAACCTCCCGGCGAACTCCTGGACATCGTGCCCCCAGTGGAGATCGGGTTCTGGACCCCACGCAACACCTCGCTCGCGGTCCTCTGCGGCGTCCTCCTTTTGGCGCTCCTCTTCTGGCTGCTGCGCCGCTGGCTGAAGCGGGCGCGCCCCCTCCCGCCGCCGCCGGACCCAGTCAAAACCGCCCTCAAAGCGCTGGACCATCTTTCCAGCCAGACAAGCCTGGAACTCTCCCCCAAGGAGTTCGCGGCCGCCGTGGCCGGGGTGATCCGCCGGTTTCTGGAAAGCAAACACGGCCTCAACGCCCCACGGCAAACCACCGAGGAATTTCTCGAAGCCACCGAACGTTCCAACCGGTTTGCGCTGCCCGTGCGCGAACAAATGCGGCTTTTCCTGGGCCACTGTGATGCGCTCAAGTTTTCACGCCTTGAGGCCTCGGAAGAAGCGCGCAAAGACCTCCTCAAAGCAGCCTACAAACTCGTGCAGGAGGAGCTGGTATGACGCCGGGGGGAAATTTGGTCTGGGCAAGTCCCTGGGCCTTCAGCCTGCTGGCTCTGGTCCCAGTGCTCGCCTGGCGCCTCGCAGGAAGCGGCACCGTCGCCGCCGTGCGTTTCCCGGGCGTCTCCCTGCTGCGCCAGGTCGGGCGGCCCGTACGTTCTTCCAAGGGACGCGCCCGTCTGGGGCTGCTACTTTTGGGCTGGACGGCCCTTGTTGTCGCTCTGGCCCGCCCCCAGTTGGCCAAGGACACCGAGGTGGTCAAATCCAGCGGCATCGACATCCTTATCGCCCTGGACGTTTCCCGCTCCATGTTGGCAGAGGATTTCACCATCGGCGGCAAACGCGCCTCCCGCATCGACGCCGTCAAACAGCTCACCGAGGAGTTTCTGGAAAACCGCTCCAGCGACCGCATCGGCATGATCGCCTTCGCCGGCCGGCCTTATCTGGTCAGCCCCCTGACCCTCAACCTGGAATGGTTGAAGGAAAACCTTAAACGCATCCGTATTGGTATGGTGGAGGATGGCACCGCCATCGGGTCGGCCATTGCCTCCGCCACCCGCAGGCTCGGGGAAAATACCGATGCCCACACCCGCATCATCGTTTTGCTCACAGACGGTGATAACAACGCCGGCCAGATCTCCCCCAACACCGCCGCAGAGGCCGCCCGGGCATTAGGAATCAAAATCTACACGATCTGCGCGGGCACGCAGGGCTACGTGGATATTCCCGTGAAGGACATGTTCGGCAACACCGTCTACCAAAAGGTCCTTGTCTCGGTGGATGAAAGTCAGACTCGCAAAGTCGCTGAAATCGGCGGCGGCAAATTTTACCGCGCCACGGATTCTGCCGCTCTCAAAGGCATTTTTGAAGACATCAACAAGCTGGAAAAAGTACCCATTGAAACCCAGCGTTCGCGGCATTTCCGCGACCTGTTCCACTGGCCGCTAGCCTTCGGTCTCGGCTGCATCGTCGCGGCCCTCGGCTGGGCGTTTACGTTGGGGAGGAAACTGCCATGAAACTCGCCGCTCCTGCCGTCCTCTGGACCCTGCTCGCCATTCCTGCTCTCGCCGTTTTGTGGGTCTTTGCGGGTCGCAAAGCGCGGCACCTTGTGCAAAAACTCGTCGCAGCCCGGCTCCATGCGCAGTTGGTGGGAGAGTCCACAAGCAGGACGCTGCGAGTGGCCCTGCTTCTCGGGGGCCTGACGCTGGCGGTGCTGGCGCTCGCGCGGCCGCAATGGGGCGAGGTGGAGGCCGAAAACAAGGGCCGGGGTCGCGACGTGATCATCATCGTGGATGTCTCCCGCTCGATGCTCGCCACTGACCTTCCCCCCAACCGGCTGCAACGCGCCAAGCTGGCCGCCGAGGATCTGGTGCGCCAGCTGCCGGCGGACCGCATTGGGCTGGTCGCTTTTGCAGGATCCGCCTTCCTTCAGGCGCCCGTCACCTCGGACCACTCCGCCGTGATCACCGCCATCCACGAACTCGACCCGGAAATCATCCCGATGCCCGGGACCAACGTGAGCGGCGCTCTGCGTTGCGCCGATGACGCCTTCGACCGCTCTGAGGGCGGCCAGCGCGCCATCGTACTGATCACCGACGGCGAGGACCTCGAGGCAGACGCCGTGGCGTTGTCCCAAGAATTATCAACTAAAATGCGGATTTTTACCGTCGGCGTGGGCAGTCCGGAAGGCGCGGTGTTGATGGTCCCTTCCCCAAAGGGCGGAATGGAGTATATTAGAGACGCAGAAGGAAACGTCGTGCAGTCCAAGCTGGACGAAAACCGGCTGCTCCAGATCGCCGAAGCGGGAGGGGGCTTTTATTCACGCCTACTTTCCGGACCGGCCGAGATGCGGCGCATTGCTCAGGAGGGAATAGACCATATGGAAGAACATGAGGTGCTTTTACAAACGCAAACCCACGCTGTCGACCGCTACCAATGGCCGCTGGGCGGGGCGCTTTTGCTGCTAGCCGCCGGGCTTTTCCTCGCCGAAAAACCACGCCGCAAACTGGCCAGCACCCTTGCCTTGGTTCTGCTCTCTCTCGCGGGCGTCACCAGCGCGGAGGCCGCCGCAACGCTGGGCCACAACCTTTACAAGTCCGGAGACTACGCCGGAGCCCAACAGGCTTTTGGAGACGATTTAAAGGGCGATCCCGACTCTCCTCAGCGGGCCTTTAACTTCGGCGTTGCCGCCTACAAAAATCAAAAATGGGCCGAGGCGATTGATGCCTTTGGGAAAGCGCTCGCGACTCAGGACCCGCAGCTTCGCAGCCGGGCAGAATACAACCTAGCCAACACCCTGGTGCAACAAGCGCGCCAAGGCCGCCGCGGGCAGGACGATCAAACGCTCGAACAAGCCATCGCCCACTATGAGGAGTCCTCCAGACGGGACCCCAGCTTTGAGGACGCCAAGGTCAACAGAGACTACGTGAAACGCTTGCTCGAACAAAAACAGCAGCAGCAACAACAGGGCGACGACGGCAAAAAGGACAAAGACAAAGACAAAAAGGACAAAAACAAGGATAAGGATAAGGACAAGGGCGACAAGAAAGAAGGCCAGGACGAAAAGGGCGATAAAGAAGACGATTCCAAAGACGAAAACCAGGATCCAGGCGACAAAAAAGGCGAAGAAGGCCAGGACAAACAGCCAGGCAAACAGCCCGGGAAAAAAGAAGGGCAGGAAGGGAAACAGGGCGGGGAAAAAGAAGACCAAAAAGGACAGGACACGGCTCAAAACGGGCAGCCCCCCAAACCCGTCGAGGAAAAGGCCGGCGAACAAAAGGAACGCGGCGACTTGAAGGATGCCCCGACCGTGGACAAACCGGACAAAGGGGACAAGGAGGGGAACCCCGAGAAGGACGCCCAAATCGCCCAGGCCGCCGACGGAAAGATGACGCGCGAACAGGCCGCTGCATTGATGGAAGCGCTCCGCAGCGAAGACCGCCGGGTGCAGGTTTGGGCGCCCGACAAGCAGGAAGGCCCCTCCCGCGAGCGAAAGACCAAAACGTGGTAACCCTTGGGTGAGTGCGTGCTAATCCCATCGAACGGAGCAAGACGATGAGTATTCCTTGGAGAGCTAATTTACGAACGGTCGGCCTTTTGGTCCTTTTGGTCCTTGCGTTCATCGCGGCCACTGCCGGGTTACCCTGCAGGGCGGCGGATGTTTCCGTGAGCGCGGCCGTGCAACCGGCTTCAACCACCGTGGGTGAGCCCGTGCACCTGAGCGTGACCATCAACGGCTCCCAGCGCGTCGCGCAGGTTCCCAACGTCGCGGTGGACGGAGCGCAGGCCCAGCACATCGGGGCCTCCACGCAGATGCGGCTGGTGAACACCTCTCTGTCGGTTTCCTTAACCCACACCTACCTGATCACCCCCACTCGAAAAGGGGAGATGACCATCCCTCCGGTGGAAATCAGCGTGGAGGGCAAGGTGTACCGTACCGAACCGATCAAAGTGCAGGTGTTGGAGGCGGGGCAGGATCCTGCAGGCGGCCCCGCCCAACCCGGCCCCCTGGCGGAGGTGGAATTGCCCAGCCGCGCGATCTACGTCGGGGAGTCGTTTCCGGCGGAAGTACGGCTTTTAGTACCCCAAGGGGTGGGCTGGCGCATTGAAAAGATGCCTGAATTTGAGACGGACGCCTTTACGAAAACGGCCTTCCAGCAGCCCCAGCAAAGCCAGCAAAACCGCAACGGGCAGCCCTACCATTTTTGCGGCTTCCGTACCGTGATGACTGCGATCAAAAGCGGCAAAATCCCCATCGGCCCGCTCACCTTCAACATCCAGATCGCGGCTCCTAAAAAACCGACCAACAACCCGTCCCCTTTTGGCGGTCTTTTCAACGGATTCCCCTTCGACGCCCAACCCACGGCGCTGCAGGAGCGCAAAGTGATTCTCGAGGAACAACACGTTGAAGTGCGTGAACTGCCTGCCGAAGGAAAGCCGGCCTCCTTCCGCGGGGCCATCGGCCGTTTCCGCTTCAGCACATCCACCGGGCAGACCAGCGTGAAGGCTGGCGAACCCCTCAACATCACCATCCAAGTGGAGGGGGAAGGCAACTTCTCCCGGATCGAAGCGCCCCCAATGCTCGAGACCGAGGGGTGGCGAGTCTACCCGCCTGAGGCCACTTTTTCCAAAAGCGAAGAAACCGGTTTCCGCGGCGTGAAAACCTTCCGCTTGGCGATCGTCCCGGAAAAGGCGCACACCAGAACCCCCGTGTTTGAGTTCGCGTCCTTCGACCCCGAAACCGGGACTTACCAAACTGTCAAAAGTGCTACCAGCGAGCTGGTGGTGGAAGGCCTCAAGCCGCCCGAACCCGCGCCACAGCCTGTCAAAGAAACCCCCGCAAAAGCGCCCCCCAAGCCGGAGCCCCTTCCCGAGACCGTTCTTCAGGAAAGCCTGATTCCAGTGGCAGCCGATGCCTCGTTCTGGAAATCACGCAACGCCTTCTGGGGGCTGCAGGCCCTCGTGGCAGCCGCCCTCGGCGGGGCAGCCGCAGCCATCGCCCTGAGCCGTGCGCGCGCCCGCATGGGACCGGGGCCGGCATTGCTCCGGCAGGCCCACTCGCTGCAGAGCGCCCTGCGTTCGACAGAGGACCGCGGCGAGTTCCTGCGTCTTGCCACGCGCGTCGTGCAGTTGCGCACGGCCGCGCGCTCCGGCCAACCCGAAGCCGCCGTGGATGCCGCCGCCGCCCTTGTGGCTTTTTCCCCGGAGGCGTCGGTGGCGCATGAGATCCAGTGGCTTTTTGAAACGGATGCCACCGCCCGCTTTGCCGGCGCCAGTTCTTCCGGCTCGCTGAAGCCTGAGGATCGCACCCGCATCCTGTCCCTTCTGGATCACGTCGTATGAAAGCGCTTTTTCTGAGAATCACGGCCCTCCTGCTGTGCGCGGGCGCTTTCTTTTTAGGTGGTGTCTCTGTCCAGGCAACACCCTTTGAGGAGGGAAACGCCTTGTTCAAGGACGGGAAATTCCAAGAGGCCGAGGCGGCCTACAACCGTTCCTTGGCGCAGGAGGGGGATTCGCCGGCCACCCGTTACAATTTGGGAAAAGTCCAGGAGGCGCTGGCAGATCCCGCACGGGCCATGCTCGAATGGGAACGCGCGTTACGCCTCAGCCCGGGGCACACCGCCGCGAAAAAGGCGCTTAAAACTTCGCGCGAAACCATGGGCTCGAAGGTGCAGGCGGAAGCTTGGTGGAACGAAATGCAGCCCGCGTTTTCGCTCCGCCGCGAGCCTTGGATCGCTGCAGGTGGCGCGTGGCTCCTGGTTGCCGCCCTGATCCTCGCCCGCGCCACAAAACGCCACACCCTGGCGGCTCTCTTCGCGCTTCTAGGCGCGGCGTTTATTTTGCTCGGGGGCGCTTGGATGGCACACGCCCGGTCCGAAGGCGACGCGGCCCTTGTCCTCGACCGCTCTGTGGTGTTTCGGGCGGCACCGGCCAACCCGGCCCGCGCCTTGGACTCCCTCCCCGCGGGCAGCCGCCTGCGAATCTTGGACAGCAGCGGCGGATGGCTTCGCGCCCAAGCCGCAGACCGCCAGATCGGCTGGGTGCCCTCCGCGAGCGTCGAGCGAATTTCGCCGTAGGCTTTCTTTAGTCACGCTTCCGTATGCTTCTTCGTGCCCGCGTTGTTCTGCCGATCTCGGCGCCGCCGATATTTGGAGGTGCGGTCCGCGTCCTAGGCAACAGGGTGACGGCCTTGGGCAGGGCGGCCGACCTTCCGGCGCTGCCGGGGGAGGAAGTTCGCGAACTAGGCGAGGTCGCGTTGTTGCCGGGGCTCATCAACGCCCATTGCCATTTGGATTACTCTACCCTGCGCAACGCCATCACAGCGCCCGCTGGATTTACCGAGTGGGTGCAGCGACTCAACTCGATCAAACGGCAACTCTCCAACGACGATATCCTCGATGCCATCCAGCGCGGGTACACCGAGGCCCAGCGCTTCGGAACCACGACAATCTGCAGCATGGCGGCGTTCCCGGACCTCGTCCCCCAACTTCCCCCCGCACCGCTGCGGACGTGGTGGTTTTATGAAATGATCGATATCCGCCATCGCATCACCTCCGAAGAGGTGGTCACGGGTGCGCTTTCCTTTTTTGAAACCCGCAAGGACGGCCTCACGCAATTCGGGCTCAACCCCCACGCTCCCTACACCGCTTCGCTGCTTCTGTACCGGCTTGCCCGGGTCTGCGCGGAACAAAACGGGATGCCCCTAACCACTCACGTCTCCGAATCTCTGGAGGAATCCGAGATGTTCGAGAACGGATCCGGCCCCCTGCACCAGTTTCTTGAAGGCCTCCAGCGCCCCATGCACGACTGCGGGCACGACACCCCCTTCGGCTGGCTGTGGCGCAACGGGGCGATCGGCAAGGACTGGCTTTTGGCGCATCTCAACGACCTGAAGGCCTCCGATTTCTCACTGCTTGAAACCCTTTCTCCCGACCAGTTTCCCCACGTCGTCCACTGCCCCGGAAGCCACGCTTATTTTAATCACCCCCCTTTTCCCTTCACCAAACTCGCCGGTCTGGGTTTGAACATTTGCGTGGGCACCGACTCCCTCGCGAGCACCGACTCCCTCAGCCTCCTCGGCGAACTGCGCAAACTCCAACTCCGCGAACCCGCCCTGTCCGCCGAAGACCTTCTCCACACCGTCACCCTCGCGCCCGCCCGCGCCCTCGGGAAAGCGGGCGAATTGGGCTGCCTGGAACCGGGAGCACTGGCCGACCTGATCGCGATCCCCTGCGTGGGCCCCGTGGAACAGGCCGCCGCCGAATGCGTCGCCTTCACGGGATTTGTCCCTTGGATGATGGTGGATGGCAAAATTTCCACGTTTGAGACACTCTGACCCTTCCCATGCGTTTGAGCCGCCTGCTACTTCCCATTTTCTGCCTCTTTTTCCTGTCCCCGCCGTCCTCCAACGGCGAGACCCATAAAAAGGCTGCCCCCGCACGGACGCCTCAGTCGGCGCCAAAACCGAAACCAAAACCGAAACCGCCACAAAAACCCGCAGCTCCCGTCCCCAAAAAGGAAGTGGAGGAGGACGAGGATGATCTGGATTTGGCCGCCAAAGGAGCCATCGTCATCGATGCGTTCACCGGGGCGCCCTTGTATCAGAAAAACCCTGACGCCCGTTTTTATCCGGCAAGCACGACCAAGATCATGACCGGGCTTTTGGTGATTGAGGCCGGCCATCTGGACGAAGCCGTGGAAGTCACCCTCGAAGACGCGCGCGTTGGGGAAAGCAGTCTCAACATCCGCGCTGGCGAGACATTTACCCGTCGCCAGATGCTCTACGGGCTGCTGCTCAAAAGCGCCAACGATGTGGCGGCTGCCCTTGGCCGGGACAACGGCGGCAGCATCGAGGCATTCGCCCAGAAGATGACAGCCCGCGCCCGGGAATTGGGCTGCACCAACACCCAGTTCGCCAACCCCCACGGCCTGCATCACGCCGCCCATTTCACCACCCCTCGGGATCTCGCGCTCATTGCACGCGCGGCGATGAACCAGCCCCTGTTCCGCCAAATTGTCGGCACCAAACAAGCCCAGTGGGAGGCCCCCTCGGGAATGCGCCTGCTCACCAACCACAACCGGCTTCTGGAACGTTTCCCAGGCTGCACCGGGGTGAAGACCGGCTACACCATCCCTGCCCAGCAAGTTCTAGCCAGCTCCGCCTATCGGAACGGGCGGGAGGCCATCGCGGTGGTCATGCACACGGACAAGCCGGGAATTTGGGAGGACAGTGCCAAACTTCTGGAATTCGGCCTCACTCACACACTCGAAACCGCTCCCGGTCCCGAGCGCTGAGAAACTGAGACGTTTCAGGGCGGCGGCGGCGGGGCACCTGCGAGGCATCCGCTCAGTACACCGAGGCGCCGGGGCGCTCGGTCCCCTTATCCAACTGCCACCCGGCCTGTACTCAGGCAAAAAACGGATTCCACTGCTTCTCCCAACCCACCGTCGTGAGCGGGCCGTGCCCGGGACACAACACGGTGTCGGCTGGTAGTGAAAAAATGACCTCCCGATTCGTCCGCAACGCATCCTCATAGGACACCTTCGCCCCGCCCATGGAGCCCGCAAATAGGGCGTCTCCTACGATCGCCACGGGCCGCTCCAGACCCTGGACCACGTACGTTGTGCCGCCCTGCGAATGCCCTGAGGTGAGATGGCTCGTCATCCGAAGCCCCCCAACGAGCCACTGCCGACCACTTTCGAAGGCCTCCGCTCCGGGAAGCGATTCGCGCTGGTTCACAAAGGCAGGTGCCCCCGTTTTGGCGCACAAACGGTCTAACTCAAACACGTGGTCTCCGTGGGTGTGCGTCAACAAGACGGCTTTGAGGGAGAGGCCGTTTTTTTGGAGAAAAGCCAGCATCGGAGCGGCATCAGCGCCGGTGTCGAAGGCGACGGCTTCCCGGGTGGCGGCATCCCACACGAGATAACTGTTCACCAACATATCGTCGAAGGCGGTCGAAAAACTTTCCAGTCCGGCGACACGCAAAGCGGGCGGTGCAGAACGTCCCTCCGCCAACGCCTCCAACGCCCCGGGATGGAGGCCCAGCACATCGGCCACGCCGCGTCCCACCGCCGAGTCCCACTCGCCCGTGCGCAACGCCACGACTTGTGCGGAGGCGAGTCCGGCGCGCTCCGCCACCATGGCGTCGGTCTGGAGCAGGCCGCGCATCGCTTTAGTGACGACGTCGGCAAAAGTGTCTTCCTGGGGAATGCTCATAGGAGGCGTTACTGGGTTTCAGGCCTGCGCCTCGGGTTGGACCGGAACCTTAAGCAAAAGGATACACACCAGGGACGCGGCCACAAGGCCGGCTCCGGCGGTGAAGGCCTGCAGGTAACCCGCCTGAACGGCGGTCAGCATCTCCCCGGTAAGAGGGCGCGCCATTTCTGAAAAGGTCAGCGGCAGGGGCAGCACCGCGAGGGCCGGCCCGAGGAAACGTCCGAGACTTCCCGCGGAAGTCATCATCCCCATGAGACGCCCCTGCGCGCGCCCGTGCACGAAGCGGGAGGCCATGCCGCTCAACGTCGGGGTGAGCAGTCCGTTCCCCAGCGCCATGAGGGCGCAGCTTCCCAGAAAGGCGCCCGTCCCCGAGACGCGGGGCAGCCAAAACAAACTTCCCGCCAGGCAAAAGGCACCTACAGCGGCCAGTTGTTTTTCAATGTTGCGTTTCAAAAGGCGGCGCAAGAGACCGCCCTGCACCAGCACCGCGAGAACCCCAACGTAGGCAAACGCATAACTCGTCTCCCGCAGCCCCCACTGAAATTGGTCCCCGCAAAACAAGGCGAACAACACGTGGATGAACGCAAAGCCGGTGGTGGAAAGCAGCGAAGCCACCAGAAGAAGCGAAATAAACAGCCCCCGGCCGCCGTCAAACACCTCACCCAGCGAAGCCTGTTGCGTATTCGCGCCCCGGGCCTCCGCCGGGTACGTCTCCGGCAGGCGCACCCAAATGAGCAGCGCATTGAGAATCGAAAGCGCACCCGCCGCATAAAACGGCGCGGCATGGGAGTAACTCGCCAAAATTCCCCCAAGGGCTGGCCCCATGATAAAGCCCAGTCCAAAGGCGGCCCCAATGATTCCCATGGCGCGGGACCGTTTTTCAGGCGCCGTCACGTCGGCGATACACGCCTGCGCCGTCGCGATATTTCCGCCGCTTGCACCGTCGATGATGCGTCCCAAAAACAGCATCCAGACAGCGTCCGCCTTTCCAATGACGAAGAACCCCACCGCCGTGCCGAGCACGCTCACCAACAAAACGGGTTTGCGCCCGATTCTATCGGACAACTTACCGAACAAGGGGGCCGCAAAAAGTTGCACCAGCGAAAAAATTCCCACCAGCCAGCCCAGTTGACTGGGGCTCATGAGAAAAGGCTCGGATTTGGCGTAGACGGGGAGCACCGGGATCACAATCCCGAACCCAACCATGCTGATGAAAACCGTCAGGAAGATGATGCCGATGGGGGAACGAGGTGACTGCGTGGGCATGGTTTTGGAATTTCGCTAAAAAAAGGGATTTCCCATACAACCACCGGCAGACGGGCCAAATCTTGGGTCTGGTCTATTGCATCCCGCCAATAAAGTCCACCTCCCTCCCAAAGGCTCCGTTAAAGAGCGCGTCTCCACCCCGGAGCCCTAGCTGTCGTTCACAGAGCCGGCCGAGCCTAGTTGGGCTCGTACACGTTTATATGGATTCCCTCGGTCCGGTACGTGGAGAACGGCGCCTTTAAGAACGGATCCTGTGAGCCATTTCCAAGTACGTTTTTGAGACTATCCAGCCCACCTGCTCCCCGAATCAGGAAACCCGCGGCGCCGCCGGTGCTCCCCAGGATGGACCGTGGCCCCCCTTGGATAGTCGCCGCGTAGATAGACACCTTGATATAATCAAGAAACACGGTTCTAAGCACTTTGGGAGGTTGCGGCAGCGGATTAGCGTAGGCCCAAGAAGGGCCTGTTGACTGGGGCGTTCCCGTTTGTGAAATGAAAATGTAATGTAAAGGCACCTCAAAGTATGCGCCGGATAACAGACCGGCCACATTAGGTTCATCCTTCAAAATTAAAGCACTTGATATAAGTTGCTTCGCACTCACAGACGGTGTCAGCGCCAAGTCTCGGTTAGTATCCGGAGCCAAGTTCCCCATGGAAGTCTGCATTCCTAGAAGGCTCGGATTTGAAGTGTCTTCCAACGGAAAAGTGACAGCATCAGGGCTTGGCGCAATCGTTGAAAGAGTGACTTTAGCCGGCAACATGTACGGGTACGTTTTGCTCCCCGCGGGAACACGACTCGCGTCGTATAAATAGCCCCTCACATAATTGTGCGTGTATTCTGAGTCCGAGGGTTCCAATCCGGCTTTGATCACAGGCAACGGACTTAAAACACCTAGGCACCCCTCAAGAACTTTGCCCGAAATCAGCAGCGCACCAAACAGTGGTTCCGCCGTGGAGTCGCCTGTCGACCAGATTGGAATCGATATACTGGAGGTCTGGCGGACCGCCGTTTCCAGCATGATTTCAACCGCCGTCCCAGTGATATCCAGCGGAGTGCCAAAAGCATCCGTTTTTGCACTTCCGTCGGTACTGGGCACGTCGGCACTCGACACAAACGGCAGGATCGGATCGGGCGTCAGTTTGTCGAGGTTCACACATGCCCGCCCTATGTATCCGGAGTAAGTTTTACGATCCCCATTCGGTAAAATCATTAAAAAGGTGGCAAGGCCGAGATTGGAAACTTTGAACGAAAGAACACCCCCGCGGCCAAAGCAACTCAATGGATCTTTGGGACCGTATCGGAAAATGGCCCCGGTATAGGTTGCGACGTCGTAAGCTGTGACTGGAACCACAGTCGTAATCGTGGGAGGTGGCACGGGCGTCACGTTGCCCGTTCCTGAGGTAATTGGAGGCAAAACCTTGACCGTCACAGATTCCGTGACCACACCATCTACTGTATATTCGAAGACGTCATCGGGTGGGCTACTTTTGTTGGGCGGCGAGTAAATGATCCCCCGACCGTCAGAGGCAATTCTCGTTGTCCCGCCGAGACGTTGGCCGGGGGTAGTACTGGTAATCTTGCTTGTGGTGGGGGTAATAGTCGGCCTAATTATTTCGTCAACACCACCAGAGTAGGCGGTTCCGCTTGTGGGGTCGGCGACGATTTTTCCGTTCGAAGCGGCAACCGGTTTGAGGATTCCCGCGCTAGAGGCGGCCGCCGCAGCGCTGGAGGACGCCATCGATGTGCTGGAAGCGCTGCTGTCTGCTATGAATTTGATCAACGCGCTGCACGCTCCCGCATTACAGGCAGCAGCGCAGTACAAAGTCTGGCCGGAAGTCATTTTGGGCGGCGTCTTTTCCAAAACAACGTCGTTCAGTTTGACGTGCATCACGTTGTGCGTCGCTGCCGCATTCGCTCCCACGATCATCGCTACCGACGAGGTTCCAGTGCTTAGGGTGGCTGGCGAGGAAACGGTGATTTGGCTGTTTCCTTTATCAATACCCGTGATCGTCGTGCCGTCCGGCAGCCCGTAAGTACTTACGCTCATATCCAGCGCCAATGAATCAAGCTGCGCCGCGTTAGACACCGGAATCGCAATCGAATAGGAGCCAGACTGAAGGGTTCCTGATAGCACCAACCCCATGTCCAGCGAAGCGGTTCCGCTCAGGTTCCACGGTGCCGAATTAGAAAGGGGAGCCTGAACCTTAATCACCCCGGACAACGTGCCATCCTCTCTGAAAGTCATCGGCGAACTAAAAGGGTAGCTTTTGCCCTCAACGATGAACTTACCGGTCAACGTCCCGAACGCATTGACCACGGCAGAGTAATACCCCCGGACATTCGATGCCGACGGCGTTACCGGTGTCTCTGGAGAAGAGATCGCCCACTCTTGTGATGGGTTCCACGGCTTTTCCAGACTCAGAAAACCTGAATACACTCCAACGGATGGCCGACCCACCACGGCGGAAATCTTTAAATCGCTACCCGGCATCACAAACTTGCTGGTGCGCGAAATGCTCCAAGATTTGCCTGTCGAATCGGACACCCGCCAACCCAGCAAGGTTTGGCTATCGGAGGACATGCCATTAATCGACACAACGGTGCCGGGAGCCAGGCCCTTCGTCGCGGAAGGAACCAGTGTATACCTCACGTTTTTGACGTTCTCCACCGTCAAATTCCAAAGCTTGTCGGTGCTGCTGGGACTGGCTGCAACACTCACCGAGACCGCAGGGCTCGTTCTGGTGCCGGCTACACCCGAAACATCGACCGAGTAGAGTCCCGCCTGAGCCTTAGAAACCGCTTGCAACCTCAACGTTTCTCCCGTCTGCCCCACAAGAGCCACGCCGTTCTTCTTCCACTGGAAAGTATAGAACCGCGTCTGGGGATTGGCGGAAAACAAAGTCGGGGTGGTCAAAGGCCCACCGGACAAAGTCCCGGTGGTGACGGCGGACAACATCGCCGTCCCTCCGAAAACAAGCCCGTACACCGAGCCCGAGGGAACCACCGCTTTTCCAGCAACCTCTACTTTGGGCGCCGCTGGGCTGGGTGCCGGTTCCACCAGCAACTGCAACTCCCGGGTGCTGGCTAAAAATGTCGGCACAGCGCCATTGAGATACCCCACCTCAACACTATAAGTCCCGCTATCCGTGAGTTTCGCCGATCTAAGCAAGTACTTGCTATCCACCAGCACCAGGGAGGTGTATCCGGACAACAGCTCCCAACCCGCACCCTTCTTTTTGGACCATTTATACCTTAACGGGTAGCTGGAAGCCACGGGGATTTCCAAGGCCACAGTCTGGCCTTCGGCCACCCTTTGAAAGAGGGTCCCACCGCTGGTTGTGAAAAGTGTTTCGCCCGCCGTGCTTTTGACCAGGGCCGCTGACTGGCTCAAATCGGGCAAGCCATT
>CANJZW010000056.1 GCA_947479475.1 Chthoniobacteraceae bacterium | reverse complement strand
GTTGTTTCAGGCCGCTGCATCTTTTCCTTGTTACAGAGAAAAAGAAAAAGATCTGTGTGGAAGGGGTGAAGAAAAACCGCCCGCAAACCGAAAAAACCGCCGCTTTCAAAGCGGCCGGATCTGACCAGTTTCATATCGGCCCTTGCACCTCGGAAAGAACCAGATCATCAAACGCACTTGGGGGCTTCTCCAACGGCAAGCGGACCACGCATTACAGCGAGACAGAGGAGAGCAGAATCAAGCCGCACATTTTGCGGGCCCTGCCCAAACACACGTGTGTGCTAGTCCACGCCGAGCGAGGATTCCGGCAACGCGTCCTACCACCGATTGAGCCGGATGGGAGGGTGTGCAGTTGGTGTCGGAACGGTTGGTAGGAGCGAGACTTCACGAGAAACGCCACCCGCTTAGACCTCGTCCTCTTGCCCGGAATCTTCTGTCAGACGGGCTGGAATATCCATATTTTCATACGAAATGTTGATAACTCCAAGGCCTCCAGAAGAAAGCTCCCGAAAAAAGAGGGAGTGATGCTGGTGCCGAATAAAATACACACCGATCGATGCGTTATCTAAAACGGCTCGCCACGCGTGACGTGCATCATAAGCACGGTTAATTTTCAGCCTAAACGTGGGATTGTTAAGGCCGCTGAGCGACGAGGAAGGGCATTTTTGCCCCCCTTATTCTTTGCGCACCGGGACTTCCTTGCTTCCGGGCTCAAAGTCGTCCTTGTTGAAGGACTTGAGGAGCGGTCCACCCGAACGAAAGCGGGTATAGAAGCCGCGCTGGATGTCGTTGGCATAGGGATAGGCGTCAAACTCGGCGCCCCGGCCCAAAATCCGAGGGTCCTCCTGGGCCCGCAGATCGGCCTCCAATTGGGCGTTGAGGGTAGCCTTCAGGGGCATCAATTCCGCAGATGATGCCAGATTCAGAACACAATCGGGGTCGCTGTTTAGGTCGTAGAGTTCTTCCTCCCCGCGTTTGCCAAACGCCAGCGCCCAGAAAGGGTCGGCTGCATTTTTGCGGTGCGCCTGCAGGATTTCGCTTTTGGTCGGGCTCGAGTCGCAGTCCAGATAACCGGTCTCCGGGTTGCAGGTGGGCCAGCGGCTGGGTTCGAAGTTTCGCGAAAATAGAAGCCCGTTTTTAACAATGCTTCGGACGGGGTAGCCCTCGTCATTGGGGCGTCCCACGTCGTTGCGTTCCCTGCCCAGGATGACGTGGTCCCGGCTGGCATCCACAATTCCGGAGCGGTCCGAGCGCAGGAGCGGGAGAAGGCTGCGGCCGGTGGCGGGTGCCATGCCTGAGTCTTTCCAGGCAACCCCGGCAATTTCGAGAAGGGTGGGGGCGAGATCGATCACGCTGACGTAGTCGTCCACGATGCGCCCAGGCGCTGGAATGCCCGCCGGCCAGCGGATGGCCAGCGGGAGGTGGTTGGCGATTTCGTAGTTCTGTCCTTTGCCGCGAGGGAATGGCATCCCGTTGTCGGCCATGACGATGACAATCGTGTTCTCCAGTTGGCCCCGGCTTTCGAGTTCCTGCAGCATCCGTTCCAGATGGCGGTCGAAGTGTTCCACCTCAAAGGCGTAGTCGAGCATGTCGTTGCGGACGGTTTCGGTGTCCGGCCAGTAGGCTGGGACGCGGGGAATGTCGGTGAGTTTTTTACCACCTTTGGCGATGCCGGAGCCGTACTCGTACGCGCGGTGCGGTTCGACGCCCCCGTACCAGAAACACCACGGCTTGGAATCGGTATTGGCGCTCAGAAAGTCGGTGAAGTTGGAGGCGTAGTCGTTTTTTGAGATTTCCGCGGTGGGCGGGGTTGCGCTCCTTTTGTTGAAGGGAATGCCGGTCATCTGCCGTGGATTTCCCTGGATGTCCTTGGCGTCCCCGGGCCCCCAGCCTTTCATCGTCATGCCGACAAAATAGCCCTGGGCTCCAAGTGTTTCCGGGTAGCTTCGGAATTCCGGGGGGAACGTGGGCCAATGGTTCGCCGCCGGCCCCAGTTGCCAGGGGTTGCGCCCGGTGAGGATCGCCGAGCGGGACGGGGAACACTTGGCGCTCGGGGTGTAAAACCGATTGAAGAGAACGCCCTCCCGCGCCACCCGGTCAAAGGCGGGGGTTTTGACCCAAGTGCAGTCGTAGGCGCCGGCGTGTCCAAAAGACCAGTCGTCGGCGATGGCGATGAGGATGTTCGGCCGAGCGATTGCAGCTTGAGCTGTTGCAAGCCGCGGAGTGAAGAGCAGGAGACAGAGCGTTAGGAGGGTTGAGCTGAGTTTCATGGAGGGAGTGATGTCAGTGTGATCGGTTGTCGAGGGTCGGCTGTTGCAATCCGGCGGTTTGGGCGGCTAGCAACGATGCAATCGATTTAAATCGTTCATCTGGGCCTGTTTTTCCAAGGTTTCACAGCGATTCTTGGCATTCCGCTAGTCCAAAACGTATTTTTCCACGTGCAGGTGCGCAAACCCAACGTCCACGCGCTGCCGAAGCGAGAGGCGCAGCCGTCCGCCGTGGGGGAGTCTTTCCAGAGGGTTTACTAAAACCAGGCGTCCGCCCGGCCGGAGGACCCGTTCCGCGAGAGTGAAAATGCCTGCCATAAGCACCCGCAGGTCGGCCACCGGCACGCGTTTACCCAGGGGCGGGTTGGTGATCATCAGGGTGAGATCCTTGGCGCCCAATGTTTTTGGACCTTCCCGGAAATCGCAGGCCTTCAGATGGATGGCAGGTTTTCCGGCGGTGCCCGTCAGCACGGAATCCAGATTGTTCTGGGCTACAGTGACGGCGGCAGGGCTCAGGTCGGTGCCGAAGATCTCGGTGACGTGGCCTCTTAGAATACATTCCGCCAGCTCCAGTCCCGAACCGCAAAACGGATCCCAGATGCGTTCGTCCTTGAACGTGCCCAGTTCCGCGACTCGCGCGAGTGCCGCAGCCAGAGGCGGGTGCGAGGCGGCGGGAACGTCGCCGCGCCTGTAGGCAAAACGCGGGTCGGGGCGGAGTTTGGGGTGCAGTTCCACTGAAATGCCGTGAGAGGACTCGTGGACTTGAACCTCCCACGGCGATTCTCTCGAATCGTTCAACAGAAACGGCTTTTGTTTAAACACGCGGCTGGTGATGTGTTCCACTAGGGTCGCATCCGCTTTGCGGGAGGGAAATTCCAACCGGTAGCGGATGGGACCCTCCGAAAGGCTGGTGAAAATGTGTGTCGCCAGTTCGGAACTGATGAGGGAGGCGATGGCCTCGGAGGGAAGCGGTGCGCCCTGGCGCGGGAGCGGGGGTAGCTCACCCAGAACGAAATAGACCTGGCTAAAACAGCGCAGAGCGTGAAGGTCATTGAGGGAAAAGGGGCGTTCGATTGCCATCTCCAACCCGCCCCGCTGGGAGTGGACGACACGCAGCAGGTTCTTGAGCCGGCGGGTCTGCGCGAGTTCTTCCAAGAGGATGGGCTCCAGCCCGGTGCGGCACTCGAGGTTCACGCGCAGGTCCTTAAAAGGGGCAAGGGTCTTGGTGAGTGAAATGCCTCCCTGACCCTGCCTCCGGGCGATATTCGCTTCTAGCTTTTGAGCGTCCACCGCGAGCGGGCCTAGCGGAGAGGCGTGGGCTGCCTTGAGGGTTTCGCTGCCGCCAATGCGTTCGAGAGTTTTGGCTAGAAATTGCGTCTCCCTCGGGCCGGAGGCCTTGGTCGCGAGGGAAAGGAGCTGAGTTTCCTCCTCCTCCCCTGAACCGAGCTTGGGCAGGGCCGCCATGGCGTAACGGCGCACTTTTTCCTCGGGATCGTGGACTAACTCCCTGAGCCAGGCGAGGGCTGCGGCTTTCTGCTCGGAGGAACCCGTCTCCGAAAAAACAACCCCCACGGCCCGCACCACAGACACGTTTTGGATCCGTTCGGAGGGCGGGGCTGCGTTGAACGTTGGAACTTCAAGGTTCCAGAGGGCTTCAGGGGTGAGTTGGCGCAGGGTTTGGTAGTGTTCCTTAACACGTTTTTGGGAAGATTGTTTCATTCTAAAAAAGGGAAGTTTGGTTCCGCAGATTGGCGGAGGAAACCGAGGGAGGGCTACTCAGTGGGCGCGTCGCAGCGCGGGCAAGGGGCTTGGGGAAGCGGGGCGGCAGTGAGGAATTCAAAAAAACAGAGAGGGCATTTTTTGGCGCGCCTCCGGAGGCGCGCTTCTCGGCGGGAGCGAAGCCACTCGCTCAGAAGCCACAGCAGAACAACAATCCCCGCGCTTGTGCATACAAGAACCAAAACCATGGAAGTAATGCTGACCCTGATCATGGGGCGCTCTTCCAAATGAAGGTGGCCTGCCCCCAGGCGATGCCGGTGGCCTCGCTCTCAAAGCGAGCCTGGCGCAATACCCGTTCAGCCTCGCTGTCGGCCTCGGAATCTCCGCTGCTCTTGTCTAAAAAAACAAACTGCACCTCCCCCGTTCCCGCAATGCCGAGAAGGAATGTAGGGCTTTCCAGCAGCTTTCCTGAGGGCGGGCCGGGGATTTGCGGCGTTGCGACGAGCCTTTTTGCGAGCTCGGGGTCCAACACCAGACCGCCTGGATAAGGCGGCTCGGCGTTGGCTTCGGGGCCGAGCACGGCGTTGCGACGGGGGAAAAGGGGTGTCAGTTTTTGAGGCGCGGGGTTCCACCGGGGCGGTTCCTTGGGGGAAATGTGGGAGTCCAAAAACGCCGAGCGGTAGGTCCCCTTTAAAAGGCCTTCGGCGGAAAGCAACTGGTGGGAAAGGGCGCCAAGGGGCACTTCGGCCTCGACGGCCTGAAGAAGGGCTTGGTGTTCGGGCAAATCGCTGCTGAGGATTTGCAATTCACGCTCCCTTTCGGGAGCCGTGACTATTTCCCGATTTACAATTTGAAAGAGCAAAAAAGCCAGCAGGTGGCCCAGCACGGAAACCAGAAGGAAGCGCAAAAGGCGCGAACGGTACCAGGCTCCGGGAGGTGCCCAGAGGAAGGTGAGGGCGGGGGAGCCCTCCGGTTCAGCGCTTTTGGAGGCCATGAGCTTATTTTTGGCCCTCAGGGCTTTGTGGGGGCTGAAAAGGCAAGCGCGACAGCAAATCCGCGGCGCAGGGCCAGATTGCTGATCTCCGCGATGCGTTCGTACGGAGTCTCCCGGTCGGCGCGCAAGATGATCGGGCGCCCCACGAGTTGGCGGTCCTGGAGGAGGATATCGAGCTCCTCAGGAGTGACTTTGTCCTCGCGCAGATAAACGGTGGGCAACGGGGCGGCCGTGATGCTGATGACTAGCGGATTGCGCTGAGGGGCGAGGGTGAAGGGGGAGGCGGGCAGGCTCAGCGTGAGCCCCGGCTGCAACGTGAAACGCGAGCTCACGGCGAAGAGCAGGAGCGCTAAAAACAGGACGTTGACCACGGGTAAAACGTGGAAAAGCTCGGGACGAAAGTGGACGGTGCGCTGGAGTTTCACGGGGCGGCGCGTGCTTAACCGCGGTGAGAGGTTTCCTCGGCAGACTCAAATTCGACAATCGTCGGGTTGTGCCTGTGGTCGGTGATCAGATTGACCACCTCAATGCCGGCACGCTCCATGTCGTGCATGAGGTCGTTGACCCTGGACGAAAGAAAACTGTATCCAAGGGCGCAGGGGATCGCGACGATAAGCCCGGCTGCTGTGGTCAGAAGGCTCTGGTAGATACCGCCCGCAATGTCGGTGGAGCTCGTGAGGCCGCTTTGAGCGCTGATGTTGCTGAAAACCTCAATCATCCCAGTGACGGTGCCAAGTAAGCCAAGCAACGGAGCGACCACGCCGAGACCGGCGAGCATTCCCAAATGCCGTTCCAATTTCGGGAGTTCGAGCTGGCCTGCCTCCTGGACGATGTCCTTTAATTCGGCCCGGGGTGCGTTGTGGCGAAGGACTGCCGAGTGCATCACGCGGGTGACCGGCATGGGATTTCCTGCGCATTCGATTTGCGCTTCGGCCCAGCGTTTGTGTCGAATCAGCTCCGCAAGGCCGCGCAGAAATTCGCCCAATTGAAGCGTGACGCGGTGAAAATAAAGGGCGCGTTCGAGAAAAATGGCTCCTGCAAGGATGCTGCAAAACAGAAGCAGCCACATCAAGGGGCCTCCTTTTTGCATGTAGTCAATCATTAGAGGAGACTAGGTCAAAAACTAAAGCGAGGCAAGGCCCCCGCTTCCAGTGTGGAGGCACCCAATCTGGCCCCTCTTCGTCACAAAAAGCGGCTGCCGGGGAAGCCTTGAATAAACGGGGATGAACGCGGCTAGAGTCGGCTTTTGCCCACACATTTTCTGTCAGCACCATTTACCAGCGCAGCACTCTCTCCAAAAAGCGCCGCGTTTCTCCCAGCGCTGTTTCTCCAAAGACGGCGCCCGGAGCCCCCAATTCGACTAACTTCCCCTCGGCGATAAAGGCGACCTGGTCGGCCACTTTCCTGGCAAACCCCATCTCGTGTGTTGCCAGAATGAAGTCGCGCCCCTGGTCCTTCAGCAGTTCGATGGTTTCCAAGACTTCGGCAGTCATCGCAGGATCTAGTGCGGAAGTCGGCTCGTCTAAAAGCAGCATCTGGGGCTGCACCGCCAGCGCTCTGGCAATGGCAATGCGCTGCTTTTGGCCTCCGGAAAGAGCCGCAGGTTTTTTATCGGCATGAGCCGCAAGTTGAAACCGGCGCAGAAGCTCCATCGAAACCTCACGCGCTTGCGCCGGAGAGTGCCCGTGTACGGCCGTTAGGGGAAGTTCGATGTTTTCTACAGCGCTCAAGTGCGGAAATAAATTGAACCCCTGGAAAACTACACCGATTTTGCGACGGTGTTGCTGGAGTCGTTGTTCCTCAAAAACAAGACGTTCTCCGTTGATTTGGACCTCTCCGGAATCCGGTTTTTCCAAACCCGCCAGAATTCGCAGCAGTGTCGATTTGCCTCCCCCAGAGGGGCCGATAAACACAAGCGCACCGCAATTTTCCACTTCGAACGTAACGCCATCCAGAGCCTTGTGCTCTCCGAAGCTACGCGCCAGATTCGTGAGTTTAAGTTTCATAGCGAAACCGTTTTTCAAGACGGCGCGTCCACAACGAAATTGGAAGTGTGAGGAGCAGATACCCCATGGCGAGGAGTACATAGCTTTCCAAATTGCTAAACGTATAGCTGGCCACGTTACGGGCGCTCTGGGTGAGTTCGTTCAACCCGATGATGGACAAAAGGGAGGAATCCTTGATGAGAGAGACACACTGGCCCGTCATCGAAGGAAGGACAACGCGCACCGCCTGAGGCAAAACCACAAACCGGTACGTCTGCGCCCGGGTCAGGCCAATCGCCATCGCCGACTCCAATTGCGAGCGGCCGATGCTGTTAATTCCGGCGCGAAAAACCTCCGCCAGATACGCTCCGCTAAAAATAGAAAGCGTGAGGATTCCCGCGACCATGCGGTTTTCGAGGTGAACCGCTTCCGCAACAATGTAAAATAGGATGTAAATTTGCGCGAGCAGTGGCGTGCCGCGGACCAGCTCAACATAAGCTTCCGCCAAGGTTCGCAGGGGCAGGAACACGCTGCGCTGGGCAAGTGCCACGCCGCATCCAATCACCGTGCTTACGGCAAGCGCCGCAAGCGAAACGCCCAAGGTGGTGGCCCATCCTGCGGCAAATAATCGCCAGTAGGCCGCAACCGCCTCCCAATCCCACTGCAGCCCGGACTGACGCAATAGCCAGACGCCGAGGAGCGAGACGGCAGCCGTTGTCAGTGCGAGGTTGAAGAAATAGACTCCCGGTCCCGGCTCAGAGTCGGGATTGCGCAGAAAAAAGAAAGAGGGCGGCGTCCTCAAAACAGGAAGGGAATGCCCGCAGCGCGAAACGCTTCTTTCTGCGGGCCAAGCCAGCGAGCCCCCAGCGCCTCAAAGCCTCCCCGCCCTTTGAAATCTTTAAGGAAGGCATTTACCTGCCCTCTCAACTCCTCATTGCCTTTGCGAATCCCTACTGCCCAGCGCTCGGTTTGGAACGCCTCCAAAAGAGCACGCGTGGTATCCGGATTTTGTTCGGAGTGTTTCAGCACGGACATCTGGTCGTAAATAAACGCATCGGCCCGTCCCTGCACGACCTCAAGAACACAGGCCGTTTCCCGGTCGAGGACCAGCACCTTGGCCTGCTTGAAATTGCGCGAATATAAGTGGCCCGTCGTACCCTGCTTGACGGCGATTGTCCGGCCGGGTTGGTCGCAACCGGCGGCGGAATTAAGCGTGGATTTTTTTCCCACAAGCAAACAAAGTCCCGTCGAAAGGTAAGGTTCGGAAAAATCTAGTGAACGGGAGCGTTCTTCGGTGGCGGTCATCGAAGAAATAATCAGGTCGATTTTTCCAGTCTTAAGCGAGGGAATGAGGCCGTCGAAGGGCAGGTTTAAAATTTCGGTCTTGCGGTGCAGGAACTCTCCAAGCGCGCGCGCGATGTCCGGGCTGACCCCCTCGGGTTGGCCCTCCTTGCCGGCCATTTCAAAAGGCGGATAGGCTAGTTCCATTCCCACCACTAAAACCGCCTTGTCCCTGCAAAAAGCAGGGCTGATGAAAGCCAGTAAAAGGACCGCAAGCAGAAGGGGAAATCGTGGCATCGAAGGAGTTGGGTTTTCTCAGGTTGCAGGTGCTTGCTTTGGTTGCAGGGCTCAAAAATAAAAGGGGAGGAAGAGCGGAGTTCCTTGGAGCCGCGCGGCGTCCAGGCGCCCGCGTGCTCCGTGTTTTCTCTCCGTCTCCGCTCCCCCATTAAGGGCGGCCTCGGACTACTTGCCAAAGGCTTTTACAAGCTCAACATAAGACATCACATCGGGCACGTTGTTGTCCCAGTTGGCTTCGTGTTCAATAGAGATGGGACCTTCAAAGCCCACTTCCTTGAGCGCCGCGAGCGCCTCAGACAGGTTCGCTCGGCCAGTCCCCGCAGGAACCACGGATGTGCCGCCCTTGGCGATGTCCTTGATATGGCTGGAAACGACGCGGCCCTTGAGCAGGCGGATGGCATCTGCTGCGGAGAGGCCGGAGTTAGTCCAGTGGCCCATGTCGGCGCAGGAGCCGATGCGTGCGTCTCGGTCCTTGGTCAGTTCAAGGATGTAGTTGGGATCCCATACCTTGTAGTTCTCGTCGTTCGGACGACGGGGATGGTTGTGATAGCCCACCTTGATGTCGAATTCCTTGACCATCTTTTCGATGGTGTCGATTGAATCCGTGCTCTCGGTGTTGATCACTCCGATCCCCAGTTCCCTGGCGAATGCAAAAACTTTGCGGGCTGCATCTTCATCCTTTGGAATGCCAATCACGCCAACGGCGACCGCCTGAATTTTGTTCTTTTTCAGGATGTCCTTGATCGCGGTCATTCCTTCGCTGGAAACGCCGGGGCCCGTTTTCTCGTTCGGCAATGCGGCAGATATTTTCTGGCCGGGGAACAACTCTGTGGTGTGGAGGCCTGCGGAGGCCGATTTTTCACAGGCTTCTTCAAAAGTGAAGAGCCGGAATGTGTAGGATTGGGTGCCAAGGGCAAACCCGTTGGTGCGGACGTCAGCCGGGATTGGGGCTGCTGCCTGCGCAGCGAGCCCAACGATTACGGTTAATGCTGAGAATGTGGGTAACCATTTCATAAGGAGCTTAAGAGGAAGCGGCCGCGGGGCTGGAGTCAAGCGCTTGGAGTGGGAGGGGTGGGGCTTCCGCAGCGGCGACAGAGAAGGGAAGGTGGGGCCGCCTCGATTTCTGTTTAAATAAGGCCGCAAAAGTAGACCGTATTAGTCTTGGCGCGCCCAGGTTCGTGATGGCGAGTGTGGATTCAATGGCAGGCTTGGCCCGCGATAGCTCAAATTTGGACCTTATGGTCCCGATGCTTCGGGTAGGGAGCGTTTCAGGCTTGCGCCGATGGGTCCGCGTGAGTTTAAGGATAGGTATGACCATCCACCCTAAATATTTGATCGCCGTCCTCGCGGCTTTTGTTTCGGCCGGCGCCGTCTCCGCTGCCGACCATCACGACGCCCCCGTGGTAACTCCTGAAGCTGCCCTTGCCAAGCTTCAGGCGGGTAATGCACGCTACGCTTCCAAATCTGTGAGTTCGGGAAAATCAACGGCCAAGGCTCGGACGGCCAGCGCCCAAACCCAACACCCCTTTGCCGTGGTGGTCGGATGCGCGGATTCTCGTACATCGCCCGAGATCATTTTTGATCAAAATCTGGGCGATCTTTTCGTGATCCGTACAGCGGGCAACCTCGTGGATGACTATGCGCTGGGAAGCATCGAGTACGCCGTTGAACACCTTGGCGCCCGCCTGGTGGTTGTTCTTGGGCATGAGCGCTGTGGCGCGGTAAAGGCCGCCGTGGCAGGACCATCGGCCCCCGGGCATGTCGGTTCAATCGTGAAGGATATTCGTCCTGCGGTGGCCGCGGTGAGCAAATCTCCTGGCGATATTCTTGTAAACGCAGTCAACGAAAACATTTACCGCGTGGCGGACAAAATCTGCCGTAAAGCGGTGCTCGGAGACAAGGCCTCCAGTGTCCGCGTCGTTCGTGCCGTTTACGACCTCGACAGCGGCAAGGTCGAGTGGCTCAAGTAAGGGCTCGCGCTCTTTAAAGATTTCAAGAGCGTCTGCGAGTTTGTTCTCGCAGACGCTTTTTGCGTTTACTCATCAAAACAAAAAGGCCGGCCAGGTTTCCCTAGACGGCCTTCATTGCTAAGCGCTCTGCCGCTTAGTGTTTGCCCAAACGACCGTGCTGGTCGTCGGGGCGATCCGCGTTCTATTCGTTGGCGTGATCTTCGTCGTCCTGGTCGGCTGCGATTTGTTCGCAGGCGGCCTCTTCAGCGAAGAGTTTGCCGTGGAGCGCGTGCCCGTAAGCGATGTAGGCCTGGTGGGCGGCTGTTTCAATATCGTCCTTCTCGTCAGCGTCAGCTGCCAGCAGGTGGTGTTTGGCTGCGAGCTCAAAGTGGTGCGCGGCTTCACGGTGCGCGTGGGAGGCGGACACTAGAAATTCGTGGTCGTGTTCGGAGGCTTCGTTGTGTTTTTCAGACATAGTCGGGTGGATGGATTGTTTGGTAAAAAGCGCCAGCCGCCCCCTCTCTCCCAATCCCGTTTTCCTCTTGGAGAACGCAGTTGATTGAGCTGGCGGCTATTGCTGGCGTGGCAGCCTCAATGGCCCCATGCTTATTTTACACTCTGTTCGCCGAGGGTGGCGGGTACAAATCATTCTTGTCACAAAGTGGTAAACTCGCCCCTCCGGGGACTCATGCTTCATTTGGAGCGGCGGCTCTCACGGCCCATCGCAATTTGGCGGATGTGGAACGGGGGTTGGCACGCCGTTCTTCTTCCCCTGCGCGGATCACCCCGGCCGAAAGGGCGCTATAAATTCCGCTCTGAAGGCCGGCTTCAAAACTTTTTTTCACCCGCCTGTCTTCCCCCGAATGGAACGTCAGGATGGCAACCCGTCCTTGCGCCTCCAAAGCTTGAGGCATTTGTTTAAGCAATGTGTCCAGGGCTTCAAACTCCTCATTGACCGCAATACGCAGCGCTTGAAACACCCTGCGCACGGATAGGTTGCATTCCTCCTCGGGACGCTTTGAAAGGACCGCGCGGACCGCGCGTGCGAGATCCAGCGTGCCAGTGAAAGTCTTTCCCGCAAGGGCTACACTGAGGGGTGCCGCATGGGGTTCATCCGCGTTTTCACTCAGAAGTTCCGCAAGCTGCGTGGCCGTTATCTGCGCCAATAAGGCCGACACGGGTTGCCCTTTTTTTGGGTTCATCCTCATGTCCAGCGGGCCGTCGTGTTTAAGTGAAAAACCGCGCGAGGGGTTGTCGAGCTGCATGGATGAGACGCCCAAATCGGCGAGGATTACGTCCGCGGGTCGGTGAACCTCCCTCGCCAAAACCGAGGCGAGCCCCGCAAAGTTACAGCGATGCGCAGTGAATACATCGGGTCCGAATCCCAATTCGCGAAGACGCGCCTCCGTGCGGGGGAGCTCAATCGGGTCGGCGTCCAATCCCAAGAGGCGGCCTCCGGGGCACAGGAGCGGGATCAGTCTGCCCGCATGCCCGCCGTATCCGAGGGTGCAGTCTACCGCCAGTTGCCCAGGGCCAGGGTGCAGGGCTTCGAGAATCTCTTCGACAAGGATGGGTCGGTGCGCCCCGGCCGGGGTCTTGCCTGAATCGAGAATCTTCTGCACCGTTTCCGGGTACAGCGCCGGAGCGTGTTCCTTATATTTTTGAGCAAAACCCCTCGGGTTTTTCCCGGAGTACCTGACCCGGCGTTTGTGAGGAGAAGGGGACTCGTTCACAGTTCGTCGTATTTCCGGTTCGAACTGTGCGCCTTGGCGACGGGATAACGCTCCTCGTTTCGGGAGAGTTTGGCGCTAATGGCGTCCCCAAGGCAAACGCCAGAGACGTGCGCCATTTCCAAAAGAAGAATGGCGATGTCCGCCATTTCCGCGGCGATTTCTCCTCTCCTTTCCGTGACGCGTTTTTCTGATTGCTCCGCGGTCTGCCACACAAAGTGTTGAAGCAATTCGCCGGCCTCCGCTGTGATTGCAACGGCCAGATCCTTTGGAGAATGAAACTGGGCCCAGTTTCTGGCGTCTCTAAATTCGCAAATTTGATGTGTCAGGTGCTGGATCGAGTCGTTTGATGAATTCATGGCGGGGATGCGCTGCGCCTTCTTATTCGAGCGCCCGCCGCAGGGGCGAGACGCATTTAAACAAGAGGCATTTCTATTTCCTTTCAAAGGCCGGAAAACTAGTTCAATTTAGACATTAAGGAAACGGCCTTTCGTGCCGTAATTACCAAGGATGGATTTGTTTTTGGCACAGGATGATGCACGGCAGCGGGCCGCCGGAATGTTCACGCTAGCTATGTGCTTAATGGCGTGCGTGATCGGCGTTGTCCATTTGCTTGTCGTCGTCTGCGTCGGAGGCACCCTCTCAGACCCTCTCGTCCACCAGCGCGTGGTTGTCTGGACCTTGCCTGCCACCATTGCGGTTCTTCTTGTCGGTGTCATCGTGCGTGTCTACGCGCTGCGCCTCGGAGGTTCTGGCATCGCGGAGGAGCTTGGCGGCCGCCGTCTGCATCCCACCACAAAGGAGCCGGGTGAAAAGCGGTTGGTGGATATGGTTGAGGAACTGGCGCTTGCCAGCGGTATTCCCGTCCCGGAAGTCTGGCTCTTGGAGGGTGAAAGTTCGATCAACGCATTCGCCGCCGGCCACGATCCCTCCAGCGCGGTGCTGGGAGTGACGATGGGCGCGTTGGAGCGTCTGACGGGTGAAGAACTCCGCGCTGTTCTCCTTCACGAGTTCAGTCATATTTTGAGCGGCGATATGCAGATGAAATTTCAGATGCTTGTCTGGGTGCAGGGGATCCTTTTCTTGACCCTCGCCGGGCGCCTAATGATTGCCTCGGATTCCCCCAATAACGCCGGGTTTTGGGGAAGGACGGGCGCTGCCAGTAACCACAAGCTTCCAGGAGGGCGTTCCCCCTCTTCTGACGACGAGGGCCAAAGCCGTTCGGTGATTGGCCTGCTGCTTATGGTGCTCGGCTTCATTTCCGGCTTGTTCGGCCGGTTTTTGCAGGGGGCCATTTCCAAAGACAGAGAGTTCGCTGCAGACGAAGCCTCCGCGAATGCACTCTCCTCGACGGTTTCGGTGGCGAACGCCTTGCGGAAAATCGGAGGGCTTCCCACCCGGTCCTGGCTGGAGAATCCAACGGCACCCGAATCAAGCCACCTGTTTTTCGGCGAATCTTCGGTCGGAATCGTCTCCGCGTTTTTCCCGACGCATCCCGCCATTGAGGATCGTATACGGCGTTTGAATCCCGAGTGGAATGGTGATTTTTTACCGAGCGTCGTGCGTAAGGTGGAAGCGGATTCTACCCTCCCGGAAAACGCGACCGCCCCAGGGGATGATGATCATCTTTCGGCTGCCGCCAAGGCAGCTGCCGCAATCGGGGCCCGGAAGCGGGAGAAAATCCGGGCCAAGGAACTGGCGCAGGCCAACACCCCCAAGTCTTATCCGGCGGCTAATCTCGACTTCTTGGGGCTGTGCATGCAGCCCGCCCAACTTTTATCTGGCGGTGTGCTCAAGCGGACGCTCAAGCCCGCGTGGCTCGACCTCACGCAGTCCACGGAGGGGGTGAAAGTGCTTCTTGTAGAAATCATGAAGCCTACGAACGCCGCCAAAATGGGCTTGGGTGATGCTTCGACTAGTCAAATGCTGCTACTCATGGATCTGGCGATGCCGTTGCTGCGCCGCATGTCGGTTTCGGAGTATTTCCAACTGATGAAGCAGTGCAGGCGCGAGGTTGTGCGTCCTGAATCTATAGATTTGGTGCGTTTTCTTCTCCTTCAGGTTGTCAGGCGCCGCATTGGAATCGCCCTCGGGGTGAGAGAGGTTTCCCCGGTCGTGTTCGAGGAGCTTCCCTCCATTTGGCAGGAAGCGCGTACGCTGATCTCCTCCATGTTGCGGCTGGGTGCGCCTACTCAATCTGGCCGGACGGCCGCGCATCTGGCGGCCTGGACCTCCTTGGGATACGAACATCCCACGCCCGCGCGCGATGATTGCTCGGTGGCCGACATGGTGGGTGCTCTGGAAGTTTGCGAACAGGCTTCGCCGCTTTTGAAAAAGAGACTTCTTGTGGCCTGCGGCCTCGCAGCCAGTTACCAGGGCCAGATCCCAGAGCGTGAAATGGCCATCGTGCGCCTCTGCGCTGATGCCCTCGGCTGCCCGGTTCCCCACCTTTCCACCGGTAAGATGGAAGTCCAGGCCTGACCCGGATGTCGCGCCGATTTGATCCATCCCAGCCGGAACTCATGGACCGGCCACAGCCCGTGTCCCCAGAATTAGAACGGGATTTGGACAATCTCGTTTCCCTCAACGCGCGATTTGGAAGCCACCGCCTTCTCCTGAAATTTGCAGGCCTCTGGTTGAAGCCAGGGGGAGTTTATCGTGTTTTAGACCTCGCGACCGGAGCCGGAGATCTGCCCAGGGAGCTTGTAACATGGGCGCGGGCGCGGGGGATTCAATTAAAAGTGGACGCTGTCGATTTTCAGAGTTCTACGCTGGCTATTACTAAATCTCGCAGTGCCACTTTTCCAGAAATTACCTGGACTGAGGGCAATATCCTCTCTTTTGAATCTGCCGATCCGTACGATCTCGTGGTCTGCTCTCTAGCACTTCATCATTTTTGCGAGGCTGACGCGCAGGCCCTCTTAACTCGCTGCACCGCTCTTTCGCGCCGCTGGGTGCTCGTCTCAGACTTGGAACGGTCCCGCTTTGCGTCGGTTGGGATCTGGCTTTTGACCCAGTTTTTTTACCGCGAACCTATGACACGCTTTGATGCCCGAGTGTCCGCGCAGCGCGCGTTTTCTTTTCAGGAAATGGCGGCTATGGCGACTGCGGCGGGATGGGCAGGTTTTGATCAAGGTCGGTTTCTCTTTGCGCGACAGGCGATCTGGCTCGAGCGAAAGTGAGTTTTTTTGGAGCAGGTTATTATTGTTCTTATGGACTACTTGGAAAAGGCAGGACGCGTACTGCAAATAGAAATAACGGAATTGGAACGTCTTGTGGCGCGCCTTGACGAGCGCTTTTCGGAGGCCATTGACGCACTGATAGCCTGCATGGAGCGCCGGAACAAGGTTGTGGTCTGCGGTGTCGGAAAGTCCGGATGCATCGGCGAAAAAATCGCAGCGACCCTCACGAGCACAGGTTGTCCGGCGGTGGTTCTCGCTCCAGTAGATGCGCTGCATGGGGACTTGGGGCTCATTGCCGATGGGGATGTGGTTCTCGCCCTTTCCTACAGCGGCGAAACCGACGAACTCCTCGCGGTATTACCCGCTTTAGCGCGAATGGGGGTTCTTCTAGTGGCGATGACTGGAAACCCAGAGTCAACGCTCGCGCAAAATAGCTCTATTGTTCTGGATGTGAATGTCCAGAGGGAGGCCTGCCCGTTGGAACTTGCGCCAACATCCAGCACCACAGTCATGCTCGCGCTTGGCGATGCGTTGGCCATGGTCCTATTAGAAGCGCGTGGATTTAGTCGGGACGACTTTGCAAGATACCATCCGGGTGGCCAGATCGGCCGAACCCTGCTTCTGAAGGTGAAGGACATCATGCGGGGCCAAAAGCAGATGGCTCTCGTGTCTCCCGAAACCAAGGTGAGCCAGGTGCTTGCTGCCATGGCGTTGAAAAAAAGCGGAGCCGCGGTGGCCATTGATAACAAGGGCCTCATGGTCGGTATTTTCACCCACGGCGACTTTGCGCGTTACTTTCTTTCGGTGCCCGATATCGGCGAGAAGGAAGTCCGCGACTTCGTGACTGCCAAGCCGGTGTCTGTAGCGGCGGAACGCTTGGCGGTCGAGGTTTTGAGAGTTTTGGAAAAGCATCGGGTGGACGAAGTCGTCGTTTTAGACAACTCCGGCCACCCAATTGGACTCGTGGATTCTCAGGACTTGGCCCGTTGGCGTCTCGTTTGAAAGACGTTAGGACCCGCCTCGTTCCAGAGTTTTTACCCTGTAAAACTACAGGTGGGCGAGAACTGCCTTGATGGCATCGAACGAGGGCAGATCAAGCGGCGTAGGCGTTTGTTCCGCGTATCTCACGATGCCTTCCTTATCGATCACAAAGGCAGCGCGTGCCGAAGCTGCCCCGATTCCGACGAGATCAGCGAGAAGAACTCCATAGGCGGTGGAGACCGTTTTGTTGAGATCGCTCGCGAGAGGAATGTGGATGTTCTCCTTCTGTGCCCAAGCTTCCTGGGCAAATGGGCTGTCTACGCTGATTCCAATGACCTGAGCGTTGAGATCCGTGTAAGCTTTGAGACCGCCGGAAACATCGCACATTTCCTTTGTGCACACTCCGGTGAAGGCTAGAGGGAAAAACAAAAGCACGGTGTTGCGGTGCCCTAAGTTGTCCGCGAGCTTGATGTCATGCAGCCCATCGGCTGTTTTTGTTTTCAGCGTGAAATCGGGGGCTTTTGAGCCAGTTGAAATTGCCATAGTGTGTAAGTGTTCGAACGCGGGTTGGATCCCAGTCTGATTTGGCTGGGGAGCAATTGCCACGCGCACCGTTTAGAACAGACAACTTGCGACGGCAACCTCAAATCGTCACCTTAATTTTATGTTTCTCAATGTTCTTGGATGGGTTCTCGTTGCGACCCTCATGGTTGCAGGCTTTGCGGGGTGTTTTATACCCATGGTGCCCGGAACCCCGCTGATTCTTGCCGGCGCCTTCGTTTACGAGTGGATGGTTGCCACCCCAGGCCATAACCTCGGTTGGGGAAACTTGATCGGGTTAACTGCCGTGGTTGTTGTTTCGCAAATCGTCGAATTCGTCGCCGCCCTCGTCGGCGCCAACCGGTTTGGCGCCTCCAAACACGGGGTCTGGGGAGCGCTGATCGGGCTGTTTGTCGGTCTCTTTTTCAGCCTGCCTGGTATCCTTTTCGGGCCCATTATCGGCGTTTATTTGGGCGAGCTCTATTCGGGCAAAGACCACAACGTCGCGCTGCGCGCCGCGTGGGGGACACTCGTGGGGAATGCGGCGGGCGTGGTCGCCAGGGTAATCGCCGGTTCAGCGATGTTGCTGTGGATTTACATAGCCCTGAATAAGTAGAGGGAGCGGATACACGGATTGGATTTCTTCCAGCCTTCTTGGTTGAGCGGGGTTGCGTCTCCTGGCGAATCTCGCCCGGCCTCGCCTTTAGGATTGGACTCTAATCTTATGGTTTGCTTACAACCTCCATCTGGGTGCGGGCAATTTCCAAAGCCTGAGGAATATCTACAATGCGCAGAATGCCGAGGTAGTCTGGTGCTTCTGCGGCCTCGTGAGAGGCGGGCATGGATTCAATCTCCAGCCTTTGAACCCCTGGCGTAAACAACGAAGCATAGAGCGCATTGATCGCTTGAGGACCGTTGGCTTTGAGTGTGATTTTGGCGTTTGGAGCGACTTCCGTGAGCTTGTTCAGGCTGCGCTGGATGTCAAAAACCCGACTGGAATCCAGCGTCGCCCCCGTGAGCATAAATCGCCTGCGGATGCGTGTGCTCTCTTTTGGAGACGAGGCCCACGGCGCGGCTGTGAGCCCTCGTTCACCCGCTCCGGAAAAGCCACGGGGCGCAAGCAATACCAAAATTTCAGAGCGAGAATGTTCGAGTGCTCCTGTCTCTTCGGCGACTGCCGCAGGAAAAGAAAACTCGTCCATAATCCGGATGGAAAGCGAAACACTGGCGTTGGTCTTGACTGGAGAATTACTGGATAGTGCGTGTACCAACTCAGCGGCCTGTGTCGTCTGCCCATGGATAATCAAGGCAGTGTCGCCTGGTTCGAAACTGTGCGAGTCGGTCTGCACAAGAAACTGGGCGAGAGTTTCCTCTCCCAATGTTTTTGTCTTTAAGAGCTGGAATTTCGCAGGCGCTTCCGAAGCGGGCCAGGCAGCGAAACTCGTTTTGCGGATCTTTTCAACCCACTGCGCCGCCTCTCCTTTCCATGCTTTTGAAGAGGTCGGAAAACCAAGGGTCTCCGCTTTAGGCACGAACCACTCGTGTGTGCTGGTTGTTTTCTGGTCTGCGGGAATGGTTTTAAAAACGCGCAGATCCGCGGGCTGGAAAAGTTTGGAAGCTGGGAGCGCTTGGTAGTCGGGATCGTCGGCGAGGAAGCGCTTGAACCAGCGGAATTCCGCGGTTTGAAGCTCCTGGGTGTCCTTGTGCGGCCCTTCCGCAATCAGCAGCCCGAGTTTGCCTGCGGCGTTCAGAGACTTGTAAATTTGGGCCGTTCCATGATGGACTCTTTGCACGCCGTCTAGGGGAAAGATGGGATCCTTGTCGGTATTGGTGATCAGTAGTGCCCGTGGTGCCACAAGGGCCGCCACCTTGCGGAAGTCCCAGCGCTTGCTGTTGACGAGAAACATGCAGTCGCAGTGGCCGTCAACAACACCATCCACAATGTGGTTGCGGAGGTCGGTGATGCCAGCCGCGGGGACAGCTGCCTTGATACGCTCGTCAACTGCTGCAATGTACCAGGAGTAGGCTCCACCACCAGAGCGGCCGGCGACGCCGAGTCTCTCGGGGTCTACCTCGGGCCGCGATTGAAGATAGTCCAGTGCACGCATTCCGTTCCACGTTTCGACCCCCGCGGGCGTATATCCACGGGCGTTCCACCACCACATGTTTAGGTGATGTGTTCCATGGTGTAATCCCTCAATTTCACCGAGTTGGATTGTATCGATGACAAACGCCACGAACCCATTCATGGCGTACCAGGCGGGATGATGTTGGTATCCCGTTTTATTGCCGAAAGAGATTTCTCCGCTCTTCATCTGACTGTGGCCGCAGACGTACAAAATCGCGGGAAGTGGTTTCTTGCGTTCCTTCGGGACGTAGAGATTGCCTGTGACGTAGAGGCCAGGCCTGGACTGAAAATGGATCTTCTCGACTGTAAACTGAGGGTGGTCAAGTTTGTCAACGATCACCGCGTTTAGCGGGGAACGTTCTGGCAGTGGATCCAGCCCGAGCATTTCAAGGAGCTCAATACGGTGCGCGGGTGCCTGGCTCATCCATTCCGCAGGGTTTGCCAGATCGCGCTCTGTCGCTGACTCAATTTCCTTCACCTCCGCGTTCAGCTGCTTCTGCCAAGGGGGGAGGAGCTGTGCCGCTGCACCCCGATTCGGGAGGGAAAGCAGTAGGGTTGTTGCCGCGGCAAACAGCCGCCAGGCTAGCAATGGAGGGGGTGTTTTCTTTGGGGGGTGCACGCTCTGTGTGTAGAGCTAAATTTGTTCCATCCTCTTAAGTGTTTTCTGAACTGCCGCCTTTTGATTCCATCTGCGTGCAAGGGGTTGAGGTGGCTTCGTGTCTGGATCGGAGGCATCGAGCAAAAGGGGCAACATTCGCCCGGGCCCGGACAACAATGCGTTTTTAAAAACTGATGTTGCTCTGTCTTCGGCTTTCGGCGCGAATACGGCCATGATTCATATCCGCAGATCTGAAGCGCGCGGTCACGCAAACCACGGTTGGCTGGATTCCCGGCATACTTTTTCTTTTGGTGATTATTACGATCCCCAGCACATGCACTTCCGTTCGTTGCGCGTCATCAACGAGGACATGATCGCTCCTGGATCGGGGTTTCCCACGCACCCGCACCGGGACATGGAAATTCTCACCTATGTTGTTTCGGGTGCGGTGGCCCATAAGGATACAAGTGGAGGGCAGGGGATTATCCGCCCCGGACAGCTTCAGCACATGAGTGCGGGCAAGGGCGTTCAGCACAGCGAGTTCAATGCCTCTCCAAGCGAACTTTTACACTTGCTTCAAATTTGGATTTTGCCCGAGGAGAAGGGCCTTCCCCCGCGTTACAGGGACCTTGATCTCGCACCACTTCCTTCCCAGGGTGGACTCACGCTGGGGGCGTCTCACGATGGAAAAGATGGCAGCCTGCAAATCAGCCAAGACGTGCAGCTCTGGATCGGGCATCTCGATGAAAATGAGAGCGTGGTTTACCTCCTCGCACCGAGCCGTGCGGTTTGGGTGCAACTCATCAGCGGTAGAATGGTTGTCAACGGCGAGGACCTCGCGGCAGGGGATGCTGCCGCTGTGAATTCAGAGAAGGAGGTCCGGATTCACGCGAGCCATGCTGCGCATTTCCTTCTCTTTGATCTCGCCTAAATTGCCTGCCGGGAACGGTTGCGGCTTTGTGACAGCCTTGGAAGCGCTATCGGCCGGGGACGAGTTCAAATAAAAACCCCTTCAGGTAGCCGCTCTCGGGAATCGTCGTGATCACCGGGTGGTCAAGGCCTTGGGTAAAGGTTTGTATCAGGCGGAGCGTTTTTTTGGCGTCCACGGCGGCCTCATTGATCACGCCTTGGAACAATTCAGCAGTCATGTGGTGGGAGCAGCAGAATGTGGCGAGTAATCCCTCGGGATTGAGAAGTTTCATCGCACGAAGGTGGATTTCTTTATAGCCGCGGAGCGCATCGTGAATGCGGCCTTTTGACTTCGTGAAGGACGGAGGATCCAGCACGATGAGGTCGTAAAGGGCCTCCGCTTTTTCGCGTTCATGCAGGTAATCGAAGACGTTGGCTTCGACGGCATGGATCGAGAGGCCATTGGCTGCTGCATTGCGCTGGACCTGTTCGATGGCTGGTGCGCTGATGTCGACCGCCGTGACTTCCTTGGCGCCGGCTTTTGCGCAACTCAGGGCGAACGCACCCTGGTTTGTAAAGCAGTCCAAAACACTGCGGTTGGCTGCGTAATTGGCAACGCCACGGTAGTTTTCAAGTTGGTCCAAATAAAAACCCGTTTTCTGGCCGGTCAATAGGTTGATCTCAAAGGTCAGGCCGTTCGTTGTGAATGAACTAGCGCCCGGATCCGTCCCGTACAACACGCCCGTCACCAATTCCATCCCCTCGGCTTTGCGGATAGGCGTGTCATTGCGTTCGATGATGCAACGGGGTTGAAATGTTTCAATGAGGGCCTGAACGATCAACTCCTTGCGCTGGTCCATGGCCAGCGTGAGGGTTTGCAGAACGAGGTCATCCCCGTACCGATCCACCACGACGCCTGGCAGACCGTCGCTCTCGCTCCAGATGAGACGTCCAAGTTTCTCGGGCAGAAAATGCCGGGCGCGGTAGTTTCGGGCCTGCGTAATTCTGCGTTTGAAGAAATCGAGGTCGAGGTCCTGGCGTTGCCGAGAAAAACGGCGCGCCACAATGTGCGAGCGGCTGTTATAAATAGCAGTCCCCAGCATGCGGTCCCTGCCGTCTTTAAGCGACACGAGGCCGCCGTCCTGCGGGTCCCCGAAGGTTTTTAGGATTTCAGTCGAGTAGACCCATTCGTGGCCGTGAAAGAGACGAGCGCGTGGTTGAACGATAAGACCTGCCATGGTTATAGGGGGTAGACGCTAGGATCTTCGGACAGGATGTCAACGTATGGTCTGTTTCTTCGGTGAGGCCGAACTGGCTTCTGGCTCTTGTGCGTGCAACAATCCTTGCGGTGAAATTATCGCGGATTACTTTTTTTTTGCAGACTGCGCTTGGCGCAGCCCTGCTTCTGACTTTTGGATTAGAACGGGCCACTGCGGCTTCCGAAGCACTGAATCCAACAGAGGTGCTGCGCGCTCTCGAGCGGGCGAGGGTGGATGTTTTCCAAAAGGCGGCGCCATCTGTGGTGATTCTTGAGGTCGAACTCCCTCAGGAAGCGCTTGATACTGATCTTAACATTCCAGAAACGGGGGGCGGCCACAAGCGGAGCGGTCGCGCCGAACTCCGTACGCCGCTGAGAAGCGAGGGTTCAGGCTTCATTGTGAAAAGCAACGGTCTGATCGCAACCAACTTGCACGTGGTAGCCCAGGCCCGCCGCATCACGGTTCGGCTCCGAGACGGGCGCCGGTTGGAGGGGCGCATTCTTGGAACGGACGAACGCACGGATGTGGCGATCGTAAAGGTGGAAAGTACCGACCTGCCTGCTCTTGAGTTTTGCGACAGCGATGCCGCAAGTGTGGGGCAGTTTGTGTGTGCCATCGGAGTCCCTTTTGGGCAGGAATGGTCTTTTACCTCCGGGATGTTGAGCGGCAAGGGGCGTTCCCGCCTTCTGGGCCCCACGAGCACGGTGCCCTTGTATGAGGATTATTTGCAGACGGACGCGGTCATTAACCCGGGTCACAGCGGGGGACCGCTTCTTGACAGCGAGGGTCGCGTATTGGGCATGAACACCCTCATAGCCCGCGCTGAGCGCGGGCTAGCCTTCGCCGTACCCTCAAACCTGCTTCTTCAAACGCTTAATCAAATAATTGAGTTCGGCCGGGTGTCTCGGCCGTGGCTGGGCATCAGGGTGGAGACGTTGGGGGAAACACCGGCTCTTCAGGAGAAACTGGGAGCAGTGAAGTTTGGGGTGGTTGTTCTTTCTGTCGAGGCCGATGGCCCCGCTTTCCGTACCGACTTGAGGCCCGCCGATGTGATTCAATCCCTGGATGGCAAGGTCGTGAGTTCGGCGCTAGAGTTGCAGCGGGAGCTTTTTGAGCGCAAGGCGGGCACCATGGTGAGTGTGGGAGTCTGGAGGCAGGGAGCCAGGAAATCCGTTTCGATTCAACTGGCCGAACTTCCCGAGGTGCCGCAACCGGTCGCTGAACCTGAAAAAAGTTTGCGGCCTAAATCTCTGGGGCAAGACCGGTTTGGTCTCACATTGCATGAAATCAAAGGAAGAGGATTACGCGTTGAAGCGGTTGCAGAGGGCAGTCTTGCCGCACGCAGCGATTTTGAACTGCAGGATTTGATCACGCAGGTTGATAGCCGGCCCGTCCGGAGTGCATCCGAATGTCTGGCCGCGATTCAAGCGGCGCTGGCCCGCGGCGGATTTGGAGGAGCACTCCTGCAAGTCGAGCGCCAGGGCCGCCGTACTTTCATTCTATTGCGCAATAACTAGAAAACCTGCGGGGCGGGCGACAGCATTCCCAAGATCCGTTCTGCCATGCCGGGCACAAGCGCCGTGGCGCCGTGTCCGATTTCACCCAATACGGGGACAGCGAGCAATTCTTCGAGCACCCCACGGTTGGTCAGGTGCGCAGGGTTTTCCTCGGGTTGTTCGGGCTCGCTCAAAACCACGCCGAGGCAGGCGGCCTTGGAGGCCGTGATCGAATCCACTGTCAGTTGGGTATGGTTGAGCGCACCAAGTTTGTTGGCTGCGACGACCAAAACGGGGAAACCAAGGGTGGTGGCGAACTGGCTCATGCACAGTTGTTGTGTAAGAGGAACTCTCCATCCTCCAATGCCTTCTATGATGATCAACGCATGTTTTGCCGCAAGACGCTCGATCGTTTCAATGGCGATCGCTACGTCGAGGCTGCGGTTTTCAATCAGGCACGCGGTGTAAGGCGCCGCGGGCACCCGCAGCCACACCGGATTTACTTCGGAGATGGCTATGCCCCCTCCGGACGCCTCCTGCAGTTGCTCTGCATCCGAACGATCCCCGCAGCAGAAGGGCTTGATACCGACCGCGTCGACTCCTTGGGACCGAAGGGCGCGGAGCAGGAGTGTGCAAAAAGTTGTTTTGCCCACTCCGGTGTCTGTGCCTGTGATGAAAAGTCCAGTGGCCATCGCGAAATTTAAGGGTTCAAAAAATCAGGCGCCGATTTCGCTTTGAAGTGCGTCCGCAATGCGGTCTGCGAGGGTGTTGATTTGTCCGGCATCACGACCCTCGATCAGAAGGCGCACCTTTGGTTCGGTGCCTGAGTAACGAAGCAAAACTCTGCCCAGACCGGCGAGTTCACGTTCTGCCTCATCAACGAGTTTGACCACGTTAGGAAGCTCCTTGATGGGAGGTTTGCGGGTGACCCTCAGGTTGCGTTGCGCTTGAGGGTACTTGGAAAGGCATGTTTTGAGTTCGCTCAGAGGTTTCCCTGTTTCGACGACGATTCTCAAGATCTGGAGAGCGGCAACAAGACCGTCGCCCGTGGTGCCGAAGTCGCGGAAAATCATATGCCCGCTCTGTTCTCCTCCGACGTTGTAGTTTTCGCGCACCATTGCCTCGATGACGTAGCGGTCGCCCACGGCGGTGCGCAGGACCCGGGCGCCATGGCCCCGGAGCGCCTCGTCCAACCCGAAGTTGCTCATCACCGTGGCAACCAGCGTATTCCGTGCGAGAGATCCGCGCCTCATCGCGTCGATCGCTGCGATGGCGAGAATTTCGTCCCCGTCGACGACCTCGCCGTTTTCATCGCACAAAAGAACCCGGTCCGCATCCCCGTCGTGGGAGATCCCTACGGTGGCTCCGCTTGCCTTCACGAGACGCGAGATTTCTTCCGGATAAGTGCTGCCGCACTGTGTGTTGATGTTGCGCCCGTCCGGGGAGTGGTGATCCAAGGTGAGACGGGCGCCGAGTTCGCGCAGTACGCAGGGGGTGGACTTGTATGCCGCCCCGTTTGCGCAGTCCACGGCGATATGCATCCCTTCAAGCGTCATTCCTCTGGGAAAGCTGGCTTTAGCGAACTCCACATAACGTCCCAGCGCGTCATCGATGCGTTTGGCCCTGCCGATTTCTCCTGCAGTGGGGCGTATGGTTTCAATTTCTCCGCTAAAAACAAGGTGCTCAATGCGGCGTTCCACGGCATCATCGAGTTTGTATCCGTCATGGCGGAAAAACTTGATCCCGTTGTCCTCGTATGGGTTGTGGGATGCGCTGAGGACAATGCCTGCGTCTGCCCGCAGGGAGCGGGTGATGTAGGCTACTCCCGGGGTGGGGAGGGGACCGATGAAAATCACATTGGCGCCTAGAGACATCACTCCCGCAGCGAGGGCGTTTTCAAGCATGTAGCCCGAAACCCGGGTGTCTTTGCCAATGACAATGGTCGGACGCGAACTGTTGGAGGCTCGCGGCGCGCCGTGTCGGGAAAAAACGTGGGCGGCGGCTCGTCCAAGTCGGAGCGCCGTCTCGGCGGTGACGGGTTCCAAATTTGCGACCCCGCGGATGCCGTCTGTGCCGAAAAGTTTGCGGGAGGGATCGGTAGGTTCGCTCATAAAACTGGGATAAAATTGGGATAAGCTAAGACGGGCTGAGCAAAGTGGTGACTCTTTAGGGACGGTGCAACGTGTAATTTTGGCGAAAACCGCCTGGAATGGGTTTAAAAAAAAGGAAATTCGGCAGTTGCGCAATTTTGTTCCCAACGTTTGGCTTGGGACTCGCTCTAATGAAGTGAGGTAGAATCAGACCTTGGCAAAAGGCTGATTCACCGTTAACCCAAATATTCAATCTGTATGAAAATGCTGAAACACATCACCCCCCTCGCTCTCGTTCTAACCCTTGGCCTTTCCGCTTACGCGGAAGACACGCCCATGGAGAAGGAAATGAGCGTCATGAACAAGGCGTACAAAGCTCTCAAAAAATCGATCGAAGAGCCGGCTAAGAAAGATGAGAACTTGAAGCTTATCGCCGACATCAAGAAAACCACCGAGTCCACCGCCAAGATGGAGCCAAAGACCACGGCCGACCAGCCCGCCGCTGGGAAAGCCGCCTATTTGGAAAAGTACAAGGCTCAGATGGCTGCATTCGCCAAGGAGGTTTCCACTTTGGAGGCCGCCGTGACCGCAGGCAATACGGCCGCAGCCAAGGCTTCGTTCGACAAGTTGAACGACTTGAAGAAGAAGGGGCACGAAGACTTCAAGAAGGACTAGTCCTTCCCTCTAAAAATCAGCCTCCCTTCCAAGCAATGACGCGCGATCAGGTTCTTGACCTGTATTTCATGGACGCCCGCTGCAAGCTCATCGAGCTCGCCGCATTCCTTGACCGCGTGGATCGCTCGGAAGGGGAGGCCGATTTCAGGCTTGCCGCAATCCGGAAAGCGCTGCCGTTGCTTTCCTCTGCCCATGCGGAGCGCGCTAAATCGGTGCTTATGGCGCTGAGCGACCCTACGGTTGTCCCGATTTCTGCCGCCACAGGGAAAGGCGCCTGCGGTGCATGGCCTGGAGCCACACCCTGATTCCGCCGCCTTCTTCGCTCCCGTCCTTCCCATCTATCGCATGCGTTACATCGAGCCTCACGCACACATGGTCAGCCGTATTACGGATGACTACGAGGCAATGCGGATGGCGGGCTGTGTGGCGATCTGCGAACCCGCTTTCTGGGCGGGCTTTGACCGCAGCAGCGTAGACGGCTTCTACGACTATTTTTGCCAACTCACAGACTACGAGCCCAAGCGTGCTGCAAAATTCGGGCTGCCCCATTTTAGCTGGCTGTGCATCAACCCTAAAGAGTCCGAGGACATGGGCCTTGCCAGGGATGTACTCGGCATCATTCCTGAATTTCTGAAGCGCGGTAATGTGCTCGGGATAGGAGAGATTGGGCTCAACAAAAACACGCGGAACGAAATCGCGATTTTGGAGGAGCACATTGATTTGGCCGCTAGGCACGATCAATTGATCCTCGTTCACACCCCCCATCTGGAAGATAAGTTCAAGGGGACCAACCTTATTCTGGATGTCCTTCGAGCGGATTCCAGAATCAACCCTGGGAGGGTTATCATTGACCACGTTGAGGAACACACCGTCGACATGGTTCTGGATGCCGGTTTCTGGGCAGGCATCACCCTTTATCCCGAATCCAAAGCGACGCCCGCGCGCGCCATCGACATGGTCGAACGTGCAGGGATGAAAAATCTCTGGCTCAACTGCGCCTGCGATTGGGGCCGCTCAGAACCGCTGGCAGTTCCGCGTACCGCGATCGAAATGGGCCGCCGGGGACACTCCAAAGAAGCCGTTGATGCTTTGGTCTACGGCAACCCGATGCGGTTTCTTTCGCAGAATCCCCGCTTCCAAATCAGCTAATGCGCCCACTGCGATTCGGGCCTCGAAACATGGGTGGAGCCGCTCTTTTACAGCCTGCGACGCTTCTATGTTTTTCGTTTTTTGGGAGTGTCTCGTTTCTACACGGACAGCAACCGGGATCCCCGCCTTCGGAAACGGCAACCGTGGAGGCTCCGGCCCAGGGTGCTAGTCCGACGTGGGATACGCAGAAGCAGGCGCGTTTTTGGGTGTTCAACATTCCCGCTCCTCGCGGACAGATTTGCGATCGCAATGGGGAGCCACTCGCCCTGCAGCGGATGGGTTACAATCTGGCGCTCCAGTTTCCTCGACCGTTTAAGTTTACGGAGGTCGAGGTGAACGCCTTTGTGGCGGGGGAGGCACAGAAACTTGGTGAGCTTCTGGGACGCCCCGTGACCACCCAGCCTGGAGCGGCGCTCAAACACTACCGGAACCGCCCACTGCTGCCCTACATCCTTCTGCAGAATCTGAATGCCAAGGAGCAGACAAAAATAAAAGAGGCACAAAATGCGAACTGGGAGGTGCTTCCGTTTTATGCGCGGCACTATCCCCAGGGAACCCTCGCAGGCCACGCGCTCGGGTACGTGGGACGGACTGGAAAGTTTCAAGACAGCCCCGTAGAGAACAACGAGTCGCTTTGGCCCGATTTGGAGGGGCGTGCCGGCCTTGAGCAGACGTTCGACCAGTTGCTCCGTGGTGAATCTGGGCAGCTGAATGTGACTTACAACGGGGCTGGCAAAAAAGCTTCCGAGCAGGTGAGTATCACTCCGATCGCGGGCAAACACGTGATCACCACGCTGGATCTCTCACTTCAGCGCAGCTGTGAAGCCGCTTTGGCCGCGGGGACTAAGAGGGGCGCCATGGTGGTCATGGATCCCCAAAACGGGGATATTCTTGCGATGGCTTCGTGGCCCCCAATCAATCCGAATCAGTTTGTTCCGTTTATCAGCGATGCTGATTACGCGGCGTTGACCAAAGATAAGAACGAGCCCCTCTTCCCGCGTTACTCCATGGCATCGTATCCGCCGGGTTCAACTTTCAAATGTTTCGTGGGGCTAGCCGGGCTGGCTTCTGGTAAAATCAGCCCCACCGAGGAGTACGAGTGCGCTCCCGGGTTCCAGGTCGGGGACCGTATTTTCCATAACTGGAAAAAGACCAATACTGGAAATTTAAATTTCGCTGAGGCGCTGGAGCAGTCCTGCAATACTTGGTTTTATCAGGCTGGCCTTAAAATCGGCGCCAACGTCATCACGGATTACGCGAACAGCGTCGGGTTTGGTGAAAAAACAGGGATTCCAATTCCGGATGAAAGCCCGGGACTGATACCCACCGATGAATACATGCGTCAGAGACACAGCGTGCGCATGGTCGGCGGACAATTGGCGATGCTTGCGATTGGCCAGGGGTCTACGGAAATAACTCCGTTGCAAATGGCGCAGGGAATGGCCGTGCTCGGCAACGGTGGGGTTTTGTACCAGTCCCGCCTTGTGCAACAGATTCAGGATATCACTGGCGAGGTGGTGAACGCCTATAATGTGCGCATCAAACGGCGCATAGAGATTCCGCCTGAGACACAACTTGCTCTGCGCCAGGGGATGCTGCAGGTGGTTGCCGGTTCGCGTGGAACGGCGCATCAGGCAAAGGTGGACAAGGTGAACGTGGCAGGCAAAACAGGCACAGCCCAGTGGCACAACAATCAAACCGTGGCGTGGTTTGCTGGCTTTGCCCCTGCCGAAGGGCCTCGTGTCGCATTTGCCGTGGTCTACGAAGGGGATCCGCATCGCAACGACGTTCACGGAGGATCGCATGCTGCACCGATGGTGGGCAAGGTGTTGCGGGAATATTTCAAGAACCCCGCAAATATCAAACCGGTGCCGTTCAAGGACGAAAATGGGAACGACATCGAGCCCGCCATCATTCAAATCACTCCGAGGAAGACGGATTCTGTGCCCACGGATTCCTCAGATCAGGAAGGCGTTCCCCAGGAACCTACTCCGACAACGCCCAAGCAGACTCCCACGCCCTTCTGGAAGAGAATCTTCGGTTAGAGACTCCTGAAATGAACTCACGATCCCATGCTAACGAGGCAGCCGATGCCATTGTCGTTTCCAACTTGGAGTTAAGCGCTAATGTGGGTGTTCCTGATGAGGAAAGAGCCGAACCGCAGAGGCTCACCCTGAACCTCACTGTTTTTCCCAAAAGGGGATTCATCGGTCTTGATGACGATTTGACTCAAACCGTCGACTACTTTGCCCTCACCCGCAGGCTCCGCAAATACGCTGCTGAGCGGCCCCGCAAGTTGATCGAGACTTTGGTGGAGGAGATTGCCGCGTGTATTCTCACGGAATTTGCCGTGGCCGCGGTCGAGCTTGAACTGCGAAAGTACATCCTCCCTGACACCGAATTTGTGGCGGTTCGCATCCGGCGAACCGCTTAGCCCGGCGCTTTTAGCCCTGCTAGTTTTTAACCTTCAAGTCCGTGTCGTAAACCGTGACTGGTCCGAAGGCCTCGAGAGTGGACTTGATGTCTTTGGCCTCGCCGACAACGACAATGCAGATATTATCCGTGTCCAGGTGAGCTTGGGCGGTGGCCTGCATCAGCGATGGAGTCACTCCACCCATCCGGCGTGCGTACGTCTTGTAGAAATCTTGGGGCAGGCCGTAAAGGTCGATGTCCTGCACGCGCTGGGCCGTACGGTCGCTTTTTTCAAGGCTCAGAAGGTAGTTGCCGATGTTGTATTCCCTCTGCAAGGCGAGTTCAGCTTCCGGGGCTGGTTCCTTGCAGAGGCGGTCGATCTCTTTCAGGATTTCCGTCACCGCGGGTGCGGTGACCTCGTTTCGAGTTTCTGCCGAGGCTTCAAAGCTTCCGGCTTCGCGGCGCGGATCAAATGCGGAATAGGCGCCGTAAGTCCAGCCGTGAGTCTCCCTTAGATTTTGAAAGAGTCTTCCGGAAAAGCCTCCGCCCAAGGTGGAGTTGAGCACCAAAACTTCGGGAAGGTCAGGAGTATTCCGCTTCGGCCCGGGGCGGCATACGGCGATGTTGCTTTGCACGGAGCCAGGGCGATCCACCAGATGGACTGAGCGGCCCTTGATCTCAGGCAGGAGCGATGACTGGAGTTTGGGGATGTCTGCGTTTTCCCACGAACCAAAGGCCTTCTCAATCAAGGGCAAAACCTGTTCCGGCGAAATATCGCCAACCACGGCGAGCGTCGCGTTTTTAGGGTGGAAATGGCTTTGATGGTACTGCACCAGATCCTGCTGCTCGATCGAGGAAACACTTTCCGGGGTTGCCAGCCTGCCGTACGGATGGCCTCCGTAAACCACCTTGGCGACGAGCTTTGAGAGGAGTGCCTGGGGTTGCTGTTTTTGCGCTTCCAAGGCCGAAAGGCTAATTTTACGCGCCTTGGAAAGTTGCTCTTCTAAGAAGACAGGATTGCGCGCGGCGTCGGACATGAGGTCGAGAAGCTGACCAGTGTATTTATTGAGAGCGCTGGCAATGAGGGAGGTGGAATCTGGCCCGGCGGCGGCTTCGACGCGGGAACCCAGGAAATCGGATTCTTTGGCAAAGGCCTCCGCAGAGCGCGTTTTGGTGCCCCTATTGAGCAGGTTGGCGACCAGGGAGGCTGTTCCGGGCTTGGCGTTGTCGCTAGAGGAACCGGATTTAACAACAAGGCGGAACGTCACCATGGGGCGGCGGTCATCCTGGATGATAAACACGCGCAGGCCGTTGGGGAGGGTGAGGTCCTTGAATTCCGGGAAGGAAGCGGAAGGTGCGGACCCTGGGTTAGGCTTGATGGAGCGATTCACGTCGGCGCCTTGCGTGTCGGAAGCTGTTACCAGTCCGAGACAAACGAACGCAGGACACAGCAATGAGGATTTGAAAAGAGAAGGAAACATGGCCGCGCCTTATTTAGATTGTGGAAGGGGATAGCGGAGTACGAATTTGCCTGACGGGGTGAAATATTTTTTCGCCACACGCTGGAGATCATCACGTTTAACCGCCAAATAGCGTTCTAGTTCCGTGTTGATCAGAGCCGTTTCGCCGTAGAACGTTGAGTAGTGGGCTAGCGTGCGTGCACGATCCGACATCGTGCCTCCTGACTGCGCAAACTGGCTCTCCATGGCATTGCGGGCTTTCTGGAATTCTTCCTCAGAGACACCCTCTTTTACAACACGAGTGATTTCGTCCGTTAGAACTTGCTCCAGTTCTTCCAGAGATGCGCCAGCCTGACCGGTGACTTCAATGGCCAGCATCCCCGTTTTTTCCAGAAGATAGCAGTACGGGCTCACGCTCATGGCGACACCCTTTTTTTCCACCAGGCTCTGGTAGAGGCGCGAGGAACGGCCTTCGCCAAGAATATGGGAAAGCATTTCCAGAGGGTAAGCATCGGGATCGGTCTCCGAGGGCGCCCTCCAGGCGTGTACGAGGGCGGGAAGGGGCGTGTTCTTTTTGAGCACGTCCTTCGTCTTCCCCTTCACGTCGAGCTTCCATTCAAATGCGGGCCTAGGGATCGGCTCACCGTTGGGGATTGTCCCAAAGTAGTCTTCGATCAGTTTACGCGTATCCTCCTGCTGAAAGTCGCCGGCGACCACCAGTGTGGCGTTTTCCGGGCGATAAAAGGTGCGGTGGAAGGCGCGGAACTCTTCGATCGTGGCCTTGTCGATGTACTGGAAAGAACCGATGGGAACCCACTGGTAGGGGGTTCCTTCGAAAACCAGGGAGGAAAGTTCCTCAAACAGGCTCCCGTAAGGCTGGTTGTCGTAGGAGCGTCTACGCTCCTCTTTGACGACGGCCCGCTGCGTCTCCACCCCTGCCTCATCGATGCGGGGATGAAGCATTCTCTCGCTCTCAATCCAAAGGGCCAGAGGTAGTTGATGCGCGGGCAGGTTGAAGTAGTAGTCGGTTCTGTCGAAGGAGGTGGAGGCGTTGAGGTTGCCTCCAGCGCCCGAGATGTACTTGTCGATCGTGCCGCGCGGAATAAATTCGGAACCCTCGAACATCAAATGTTCGAAAAAATGTGCGAAGCCGGTGCGGTCTGGGCGTTCGTTTTTGCTTCCCACCTTGTAGAGCACGTAGGTGGCAATGACCGGAGCCGCGTGGTTTTGATGGAGGATGACGTGCATCCCATTGGCGAGGGTGTATTCGGTGAACTCGATGGGCTTACGGACGCTTCGAACGTCAGCAGCCTGAGCCAGTTCTTTTCCCTGGCCGACTTTTGCAGGGGCCGAATGGGCGGAACTGCCAAGGGTCACGGTTAGGGCTGCGGAAAGGAAAACAGCGGATTTCATGGGGTTGAGTCAGTAGACCAGCGATGCACGAAATTGTTCGAAGGAACCGCACCGCCTTTCAGTCTGACTGCCCAAACTGCCCCAGATTAAGCAATCTCGCTATTCAAACTTTCACTGAATTACATGATAAATAGCCTAATTAGGCTTCTATCTGCGGCATTTGCATCGCCTTTGCGAGGGCCGGTGTGAAAGCGGATGGGTCCTGCCGGTGTGAAAGTGGAGGGCCGCCGGAGTACGGGGCGGGCGTTTTCTCCCGCCGCCGCACTCCGATGGATGCCCGCCTGGCGTCTCTACTTCGGCCTGGGGCCGCGATAACTCTC
>CANJZW010000055.1 GCA_947479475.1 Chthoniobacteraceae bacterium | reverse complement strand
TCATGGGTGGGGTGGGGTCTATTTGAGCCGCAAGTTGGCGGGAATGGTTACGGTCGCCCTACGGGCTCCCTACACCAATCCCGCCAACTGATCGTTGTAGCGTAAATAAAGTCGGCCGTGAGGACACGAATTCAGAAACAAAGGGCAGGGTTCGAGCTATATCGCGTAACCTCGGGTAAACAGACGGGCCCCTATACTCTTGCTGTCGGATTTAATAACGGACTGGTTCGAACCATTGATTTCAAAGACATTTTGCATGGAGAGTTGTTTGGCCCGCTGCAAGATCCGTCCGAGTTTTCAAAGGTTTATATTGATTCTGAGGTGCATGCGCTGACCTGGCCGTGTGGTGCAGATTTTGATTCTTCTACTTTGCATCACTGGCCCGAGTACGGGGGGGTGTTTTTGGAGCGTGCTGCACAGTGGAGCCTTATAGCGAATTATGCGCATCTCGCGGGGAGTTGTATTCGGCTGTTTTTGCGCCGAAGCGGCTATTTCCACGCCCACCCGTCAAAGGGTAGCCAGACAGCGCCGGATCAACGACGCCACATCGCGGTGATGTTTAGGGTGTTCCCTGGCGGCGGGGTGCTCTGAGCAAATGAGGATGGGGCCGTCCGCAGGGGCCAGCGGGGCCAGGCCGTGGCTGCCCTTGACTAGTTTTGCGTCCAGCGGGCAGGGGTCGAGCAGGTATCGCATTCCGAGTTTTTTGCGCAAAAGCGCTTTGCCCGCCCTGAGTTTTCCGCCGCGCGGGTCAAAAAATAATTCGCGGGGGTCGTAGCCCGGTTTTTTGTGGATTTCGATGGCCTGGGCGAAATCCGGCTTCTTTGCGTCCTCAAGCCAGTAGTCGTACGCAAACCACCAGCCCTGTTCTGCGAGAAGGATGAGTTCGCCGCTTCGGGCGTGAGCCAGACCGATCGAGCTGTGTTCCCCGGGCAGTAAAACCCGGGCGACTCCGGGTAGTTTTGCCAGGCATGCCCTTGCTGCCTGCAGATCGCCGGGATCCCTTACATAAACGTGAGCGAGCTGGTGGTCGCACACTGCAAAGGCCTTGGAGGTGCCGGGATCCAGGAGTTCCCCGGCTGCATTGGTCGAGACTTGAAGCAACCCGATTTCACGCAGGGCGCGGTTGGGAAAGACAGCGTCGTTGACAGGAGCCAAACCGTATTCGCTCACGACCAGGATCTGGGCGCCCTGAGAGCGGGCAAACTCGATGATCCGGCCGGCACAGGCGTCCAGTTCGCGTAAGTTTGGGGCGAGGTGTGGGCCTGTGGGGCCGAAGCGCTGGAGGTCGTAATCGAGATGGGGCAGATAACAAAGCCCGAGGTCGGGCTTCTCAAAATCCCAGGCGGTGATGAAGCTGTCCGCAATCCAGCGGGTGCTTTCGGCACTGGCAGTGGGGCCCCAAAAGTTGAAAAGGGGAAAGGTCCCGTGGCTAGCCTGCAAGCGCTCTTTGAGGGCCACCGGGTGCGCATAGAAGTCCGGCGATTTGGCGCCATCGTGGTGGTAGACGGGGCGCGGTGTGGCGGTGGCCTGCGCCGTGGTGTTCATGGCGTACCACCAAAAATGTTTGAGAACCTTCCAGGGTTGGCCTTCCCAAACATGGGGTGCACACACCAAGCGCTCACTCTGTCTCCAGAGCAGTATTTCGTTGAGATCCCGAAAGTACCAACCGTTGCCCACGATGCCGTGCTGGGAGGGGTCAACGCCTGTCAGCATCGTGGCTTGAGCCGTAGTCGTCACTGCAGGAAGTGCCGCCTCAAGGGGCGTGTGGAAGCCACCCTCCGCCAAACGGGTGAGGTTGGGCGTGTCTGCTCCAAGGTGGGCGGTAGTCAGTCCAACGCAGTTGAGAACAACAAGAGGGCGGGTTGGGCGTGGTCCGGGGGCAGTCATTGAGAAAAGGGGTGAAAGAAAACGATGGCCAAGGCAAATAAATTAGTGAGTTCGCCGAACGTAAACGAAAGCGGAGGCTTGGAGGCGATGTTGTGCTATTCCCATTGAATAGGCGCTCTTGAAATTAAGTTCGATTTGCTTAATCGTTGCCCTTCGCGATGTACCTAACTCTCCTGAAATCCAAGATCCACCGAGCAACCGTCACCGGAGCGAGCCTCCATTATGAGGGCAGTCTCACGATTGCCTCGGATCTTGCTCAGAAAGTGGGGCTTTTACCCTACGAGAAAATTTTGGTAGGTAACATGGCCAACGGCGCACGCTTCGAGACTTACGTCATTTATGGGGAAAGCGGCAGCGCCGAGATTCAACTGAACGGGGCGACCGCTCACCTGGGAAAAATAGGAGATCGGTTGACCATCATGAACTTCGCGCAGTTCACCCCCGAAGAAGCCGTAGGACACAGGCCCCGCGTGATCTTGGTGGATGAGCACAACGCGGTGGTGAGAACCGAGGCTGCGATTGCGGAGTACTCCGGGGTTTCCATTCAGCGCTGATTTTCAGCTGTTTTGAGGACCAGCTGGGCCGTGCGTTTGCTCGACCCTTGATGCCTGGAGAGCGCGGCTTTCGCATTCGCGCCAAGCTGACTCCGAGCAGTCGCATCCGAGAGAAGTGTGTCCACTAACTCCGCCAGGTGTTCGCTGGAACGCGCCTGTCGCGCGCCATTTCCTTCGAGCAGGAGGTTTACGATGGATTCGAAGTTTTCCATGTGTGGGCCGAAGACAACCGGTTTGCCTGCCAGGGCTGGTTCGACCGGGTTCTGGCCGCCCGTGGCGCTCAGGCTTTTTCCAATAAACGCGACCGTCGCAAGAGAGTACCAGTGACGGAGTTCCCCTGTGGTATCCAGAAGCAGGACGTCCCACGGAGAAGGCGAGGGCAGGGCGGAGCGGAGGACGATTTTAAGGCGCGTTTTTGCGAGTTCCTTGAGGAGAGTCGGGACGCGCTCTACGTGCCGTGGGGCCACAAAGAGGCGCAGCGTCGGATGCTTTTCGCGCCATTGCAGGAGGCAATGGGCGAGGATTTCCTCCTCGCCGTCGTGAGTGCTGCCCGCGATCAAAAGGGGATCGTCGTCGTGCAGTCCGGACTGGCTTAACAGACTTGCAAACTCCGTGTGACGATTGATTTCCACTCCAGCATGATCGAATTTGATGCTTCCCGTCAGAATGATTTTTTCCTTCGGAAGTCCGATGGAGAGCCAGCGCGCACGATCTTCCTCGTCGGGAATGCCGACCCATTGGAGCAACTTAAAAAAGGGAGAAGTCCAGCGTTGGAACTTGCTGAAACGGCGGGCAGACCTTGGCGAAAGACGGGCGTTTGCCAACATGACCGGTATCGTGTCGTGCAGGCAGGCGCTCATGAGGTTGGGCCAGATCTCGCCCTCGATGAGAATGAGCCGCGTTGGGCGCAGAAGGCTCAGGACACGGCGCACTGCGGAGCGCGTATCCACGGGGTTGTAGAAAACAAAAAGCCAGTCGTTCGCTTCTTTCGCTGCGACTTCATAACCGGTTGAAGTCGTGATTGAGATGGCGATCTGAAGGGTTGGGTTTTCTGCCCGCAGCGCTTTCGCTAATTTGATCGCCACCAATGTTTCTCCAACGCTGATCGAACGGATCCAGGTCCAGCGATGCGCCCTTAGCCGCTCGCGCTCTGCAGGCGTGAAGTGGCCAAACCTTTGGCCAAAGTGCGCTTTATAACCGCCGCGCTTAAGTAACCGGCGCAAAAAACCGGGAGCCAGCAGGGCGGTGACAAACGGCGCCGCGAGTCGATACACTTGCAGTGAACGGCGAAGTGCGGATTGGTCGTCGGGGGTAAGGGACACGCGCGTATTAAATGCGGGAAGATGCCGTTCGAGAAGGCTGGATCAGGGGTGGCAGGGAGTAGGCAAGTGTCTTGCGGCTTTACTCCGTCTCAATCAGTTGGGAGGGTGCTGGCGTGAGTTTGGCCACATGGGCGGCGACCGCCTTGCGCATTTGAGAGATGACCTCGGGGTGTTTTGCGGCGCGATCCCAGTGCTCTCCCGCGTCCTCGCCCAGATGGTAAAGAAGGGGCGGATCGTGGGCCTCGGGTTTGTCGGGACCGTAGGAACTGCGCGTCGTAAAATGCGCTTTCCATAAGCCGATGCGGACGGCGTAAAGCTGGCTGCCGCGATAATAGAAAAACGGCTCCCGGTTTTCCACGTGGCCCGCGCCGAAAAGCAGGGGGGAAATGTCAGCGCCATCAATCTGGCGTTCTTTGGGTAGCGTTCCTCCGGCGAGGTGGGTGACCGTGGTGAAGACATCCATTGTTGTGGCCAGTTCGTTCTGGACCTTGCCCGCGGGAATACGCCCCGGCCACCAGAAGATGCCGGGCACACGCATGCCTCCCTCCCAGGTGGAGCCCTTGCCTTCGCGAAGCGGTCCCGCGGACCCTCCATGGCTGTCAAAAAGTGTCCATGGCCCGTTGTCGCTGCTGAACACGACTAGAGTGTTCTCCCGCAACCCTTCGCGTTGCAGGGCGGCCAAAATCTGGCCCACACTCCAGTCGATTTCCTCGACAACATCCCCGTAGATTCCAGCGCGGCTTTTTCCCCGGAAACTCTCGGAGGCAAAAAGGGGAACGTGTGGAAAGGTGTGGGCGAGATATAGAAAAAACGGTTTTTCGCGGTTCTCTGAAATGAACTTTACGCTTTCTTCCGTGTACCGCCGGGTGAGTTGTTTTTGGTCGGGTTGTTCTTCAATCACCTCAACGCAGCGGATGAGGGGTGTTCTCCAAAGCGCATTCTCCTCAAGGTACAATTTTTCTCGCCCTTTTGGCGCGTCCGGAGCGGGCATCATATCGTTTGAAAAAGGCAGGCCGAAGTACTGCTCAAAACCATGGTTTGGAGGTAAATGCTCTTTTCGATGTCCGAGATGCCATTTTCCAACGCAGGCCGTCCGGTATCCTTGTGTTTTGAGAATGCTGGCCAGAGTGACTTCGTCCTTGGGAAGGCCGTTCTTGGAGTTGTTTCGTAAAACTCGAAACTGATCGTGGCACATTCCACTGCGAACCGGATACCGCCCCGTGAGAAGGGCCGCCCGGCTTGGCGTACAAACCTCCGCCGCCGAATAAAAATCGGTGAACCGCATTCCCTCGGCGGCCATTCGGTCGAGGTTTGGCGTGCGGATGGTGGGACTGCCGTAGCAACCCAAATCTCCCCACCCCAGATCATCTGCGTAAATGACGATCACATTGGGCTGGGTGGGATTCTTCGCAGCAATCGTTTGAGACGGGGTGAGAAGCAACAAAATCCAGAGAATAAGCGCGGGGTAAAAAGAAGGGATCATAGAGGGGAAACTTTGGAAGATTCACGGCCATCCTTTCCAAAAGCTCAAAGGAATTTATCAGGGATGTATTCGATCTAGGGTGAATCTAACGCAGACTGGGAATCTGCCGTCGTTGAGAATCGGGACAGAAGCATTAGCTCGCCCTCAACTGGAGAACACTTTAAAAAAACCTAATCTTATGAAGTCCAAATCGTTTCCCTTCCCCGTTTCAGGCATCGCCGATGAAGCTGCTGACGATATTGGGGGGCAGATTGCAGCGCACCTCGAACTCGGCTGGAGTCTCATTGAATTGCGGCAAATTAATGGAAAACAAGCTTCTACGCCGCTTCTCTCCGACGAGGAATTCGAAGGCGCCGTCTGTGCCATTGAGGCCGCCGGGCTGCGTGTCAATGCATTCGCCTCTGCAATAGGCAACTGGAGCCGGCCCATCACCGGCGATTTTGAAAAGGATCTCACAGACCTTCATCTCATCGCCCGCCGCGCCCAGCGCACTGGCACGCCGTTCGTGCGCACGATGAGTTGGGTGCGAGCGGATGTTCCGCTGGAAGAATGGCGCGATGAGGCGGTCAGGCGCTACAAAATCATGGCTCCAATCGCGGAAGCCGCCGGCATTTCTCTGCTGCACGAAAATTGCGAAGGCTGGGGCGGTTTAAGTCCGGCCAATGCCCGGGAGTTCATCGAAAGGGTGAATCATCCCAGTGTCGGCGTGCTTTTTGACATCGGCAATACGGTCGCCTACGGCATGAATCCTATGGATTACTATCATGGGGTGAAAGATTTGATCCGGTACGTCCACATCAAAGACTGCTGCCGCAATCCAGAGGGAGGGAAAAGCGATAAATTCACGCTTCCAGGGGAGGGAGATGCCTGTGTGCGTGAGATCCTTGCGGATCTGATTGATTCGGGGTATTCCGCCGGTGTCTCTATCGAACCGCATGTCGCAAGCATCATTCATTTGGGCGGCAGTGAAGCTTCGCCCGAGTTCCGACGGGACTCTTATTTGAAGTATGGCCGGGCACTCGACGCACTGATCCAAGGACTTCTCGAGCAACCTTTGAAATAATTAGGCGTCCCTAAAATTTTTGCCCTTGGGATGAGCTGGGGACAGGGACCATGGAGTCGGGGGGGATGCCCTTTTTATTTCAAACGCTCGTTTTAAAACGATAATTTGATTCTAAAGCAGCACCCTCGCATTTTTCCCTTCTTCCGCGCCGTTTTTGAGGGCATCTGAAAGAGTATGTCAAAACAACCCGTAGTTCTAGTGATCAGAGATGGATGGGGGATTCAACCGGGCGGACGCGCTGCGGCGGTCGCCAATGGGGATGCCACACTTCTGGCCCACACGCCCTTCCACGACGCGCTCTACGCCCAATACCCACACTCCACGCTTTCTGCCAGCGGCGAAGACGTGGGTCTGCCCGAAGGACAGATGGGGAACTCCGAAGTAGGGCATCTCAATTTGGGCGCCGGGCGGATCGTTTATCAAGACCTTACGAGGATAAATCTTTGCATTAGAGAGCATAAACTGGCTGCAATGCCAGTGCTCAAAGAAACCTTCGCGGCCGCCAAGGGGCGCCGGTTGCACTTCCTCGGGCTTGTTTCCGACGGTGGAGTGCACAGCCACTGGAGGCATTTGGTGGCCCTGGCTGAGGCTGCAAAGGCCGCAGGCGTTGACGATATCCTCGTGCACGCCATTAGTGACGGCCGGGACACATCACCCACGGGTGGTGCGGAATATCTGACGCAGCTTGAGGCTGGGCTGAAGCCGACGGGCGCGGTGGTCGCGACGGTCATCGGGCGGTATTTTGCGATGGATCGTGATAAGCGCTGGGAGCGCAACAAGCTGGCGTGGGACGCAATCGTCCTTGGGAGAGGTCAGAAGGCGGCGGGATCCGCTCCTGAGGAGCTCCGCGCGCGTTACGCCGCAGGCGAGACTGACGAGTTTCTGCAACCCCTCATCCTTGCGCACGCCGACGAACAGCGCATCAGGGATGGCGACGTGGTGTTTTTCTTCAATTTCCGCGCGGACCGAGGCCGGCAGTTATCTGTCGCGTTTTTAAACAAGGAGTTTGATGGATTCGATCGGGAGGTAACGCCCGACATTCATTTCGTGACGCTGACCGAATACGATCGGACTTATGGTGTCCCCGTGGTGTTTGCGCCGCAAAGCCTGACAAATATTCTCGGTGAGGTGGTGAGCCGGGCGGGGCTAAAACAGATGCGGATTGCCGAAACGGAGAAGTACCCGCATGTCACTTATTTCTTCAATGGCGGCGTGGAGCAGCAGTTTGACGGGGAGGAGCGCGTCATCGTTCCTTCGCCCAAGGACGTGGCCACCTATGACCTCAAGCCGGAGATGAGCGCTCACGAGGTGACCGCCAAAGTGACCGCATTGATGGGCCAGTATGATCTTGTGATTCTGAATTTTGCAAATCCAGACATGGTTGGACACACAGGGGTTTTGGCGGCAGGAATCAAGGCGGTCGAAACAATTGATGCCAGCGTCAAGGAGGTGGTGGAAACAGCGTTGTCGCTGGGCGGACGCCTCCTCATCACGGCGGACCATGGGAACTGCGAACAGATGCTCAACCCTGATGGCTCCCCGCATACAGCGCATACGACTAATCTTGTGCATCTGGTTTACGTGGGAGCCGATGCCTCGAATATCCGCTGCCGCCCCGGGATCCTAGCAGATGTTGCTCCCACCTTGTTGGATCTTCTTGGCGTCGAAAAGCCTGAGGAGATGACAGGGTGCAGTCTTTTGGAAAAAAAGCACGCCTGATCAAAGCGGTGCCTTCACGGAATTGGGTTCCCGCAACTCGGCATTTTGTGATGAAATAGATTTCCCATTTGCAGAGGACGCTTAAGCAGTGCTTTAATCACCCTCTCGCACGATTGCGGCCACTACCCGGTGGTGTAACGGTAGCACAGGGGCCTTTGGAGCCCTTAGCCATGGTTCGAATCCATGCCGGGTAACCACTTTTCACGTTTCTGTCTCAGTCCTGGGATCCTCCGGGAAGGACTAGGGTTTCTGGAGGGCGGTAAAAACCGTTTGGATTGTGGTCCTGAAACGTTAATTTCTTGTTTGAAACGGCCCAGACTGCTTTTCATTAGCGAACCGCTGCGTCAAAGGCGGTGCAACTCAAATGAATCATAATCACGCTGCGGAGCATCGGCCACCAACCTCCGCCCTCGTCATCGGTGCGCTGGGCGTCGTTTTTGGTGACATCGGCACGAGCCCTATCTATTCCCTCAAGGAATGCTTCACTGGGCACCACGGAGTTCCTGCAAGTCCGGAAAACGTGCTCGGAGTGATGTCCCTTATTTTCTGGACGCTCACGCTGATCGTCACAGTCAAGTATCTGCTTTTCGTGATGAAGGCGGACCGCAACGGGGAAGGGGGCATTCTTGCGCTCCTCTCTCTCGCTGTTGAAAAGCTGGGGATCGACACCAAGGCACGTGGCGTTCTTTTACTCACGGGTGTTGCGGGGGCCGCCCTGCTTTTCGGGGACGGTATTATCACGCCAGCCATCTCGGTGTTGAGCGCTGTTGAGGGGCTCAATGTGATCACGCCGATCTTCAAGCCCTACGTCGTTCCGATAACGATCGCCATTCTCATCGGCCTCTTTTCTGTGCAGCGAGCGGGCTCGGAAAAGGTGGGACGCTGGTTCGGCCCGGTTACCGTGATTTGGTTTCTGGCGATCGCGTTGGGCGGTATCCGTTGGATCATCCAGGATCCCGGTGTGTTTGCGTGTGTGAACCCGAGGTACGCCATCGAATTGTTCACACACGGCGGAACAAAGGCGTTTTTTGTGCTCGGCGGCGTCTTTCTTGTCGTCACCGGAGGGGAGGCGCTCTACGCGGACATGGGTCACTTTGGGGTGAAGCCTATCCGGATCGGGTGGTTCGTGCTCGTTTTCCCCTGCCTGTTTTTAAATTATCTGGGGCAGAGCGCTCTCCTGAGAGTGATGGTCCGTGACAAACCGGACCTGATGCATAACGAAGATTTCAGCCCTTTTTTTGCCCTGTTTCCAAGTTGGGCTCTGATCCCGATGGTGATTCTGGCAGCTGCGGCCACAGTGATCGCGAGTCAGGCGCTGATCACTGGAACGTATTCCCTAACGCTGCAGGCGATCCAGCTCGGGTACCTGCCCCGGCTTGGGATCCGGCACACCTCGGCCCACACGCGGGGTCAGATCTACATTCCCACCATCAACTGGATGTTGATGATCGCTTGTCTGATTCTCGTGCAAACCTTTGGTTCTTCAACGGCGTTAGCAGCTGCCTATGGAATCGCGGTGACGCTGACGATGATGGTCACCACCATTCTTTTCTTTTTCGCCGCCCGATACCAGTGGGGGTGGGATCTGAACCAGGCATTGCCGATTGTGCTGATCGCACTGACTATCGAGGGTGCATTTTTCGGTGCAAATGCGCTAAAAATTTTGGATGGCGGCTGGCTGCCACTTGCCGTGGGCGCGGTTTTGTTCACGCTCATGACCACTTGGTGCACCGGGCGGAATCTGGTGCGCAAAAGTCTCGATCGCGCGACCTTCGATCAGGACGAGCTGATTGAAAGTTTGAAAAATTCCGAACGGCTGATCCGGGTGCAGGGAACCGCCGTGTTTATGTCCGCCAACTCGCACCGGGCCCCGAATGCGCTCATGCACAACATGAAACACAATAAAGTGCTTCATGAGAGAGTCATTTTCATGACGATCGTGACAGACGACCATCCCTTTGTGTCCCCCAGCAAACAAGTGGAACTGGTAGAGTTAGCCCCAGGCTTCTGGCGTTTGAGCGGACACTATGGCTTTCTCCAAGAACCCAACGTTCCTCAGTTGATGCGGCGGGCCAAACATTACTACGACTTCGACTGCAACCCCGAACAAGTCACCTTTTTCCTCGGACGCGAAACCATCGTGCCTTCCAAAGAGAGAGGAATGGCCTTGTGGCGGGAAACATTGTTCGCGTTTCTCTCTCGCGTGGCAGAGCCTCCCGGCACCTACTTCCGTTTGCCTGAAGGCCGTGTTGTGGAGTTGGGGATGCGTGTTGCCATCTAACTCGCAGATCAAGGAGCTTGCTGGAGCAGGGGCTTTGCTGGAGCAGGGGCTTTGCTGGAGCAGGGGCTTTGCTGGAGCAGGGCGACGCGGGATATTCTGGTTTTGTCTTAAAGGACCCTAGCAATGTGTGTTGATGACCGGCTGTGTGAATGGTGTATTCTGACTCTGTGACTCCTGTACGGTTATCTTCAGTCCGCATCCGAAATCTTGCCCTCGTAGAAGATCTTACTTGGTCTCCTGGAACGGGTTTTACCGTTGTCACTGGGGAGACGGGGGCTGGAAAATCGATTATCGTAGGGGCGTTAAAACTGCTTGTGGGTGAAAGGGCAGACAAGTCCCTCATTCGTTCAGGGGAAGACTCCTGCACGGTCGAGGGTGTTTTTGAGGTGCAGAATCCTGTTTTGTTGGATGGTCAATTAGCTGAGTTGGGGTTGGAGCCGTGCGAAGATGGCCAGCTTTTGATTAAACGGGTGCTTACAGGGGCGGGGATCAACCGCCAGTTCATCAACGGCAGTGCCACCACACTGGCCGTGCTCAAGGTTCTGGGCAACGGGTTGGTGGACCTCCACGGCCCACACGACCATCAATCAATTCTCTCTCCTGATTTGCAGCGCACCTTGTTGGATTCTTTTGCCAACGCTGCCACACCTCTCGCGGCCTACTCCGCAGTGTTTAAACGCCGCGCCGAAGTGGAACGCGCCCTCGATGCATTGCACGGGGATGATGCCGCTTTTGAACGCGAGTGTGCGCTTTTACTTTTTCAAGCGACAGAAATCGAAGCGGCTGGTTTGAAGGCCGGCGAAGAAGAGGAATTGCTTGCCCGGTATACGGTTGCAACGCAAGCAAAGAGGATTCTCGAACTCTCAAAACAGGTGTTGCTGAAGTTGGTCGACGCCGATGACGCGGCGCTTGTCAAAGTCGCTGGCGTCGCGCGTTCGCTGCGTGAAATCGAACGGCTGGATCCATCCGCCGCTTCGCTCACTGCCGCGCATGTCCGTGCTGTGACAGAGTTGGAAGAGCTTGCCTCCGAATTGCAGCGTTACGGCGAAGGTCTGGAGTTGGATCCAGAACATCTTCATCGGTTGGAAGAGCGAGTAAACTTGATTGAATCCCTCAAGCGCAAATACGGCAACACGGTGGAAAGCATTATCGCCCACGGGGAATCTGCAGCGGAACGTTACCAGAAGTTGAACTCACGTGCGGAGGAGCGGGCACGGCTTCACGCAGAACTGGCCAAGATCACTTCTGACCTGGAGCAATCAGGGAAGACGCTTCGCGCGGTGCGCGAAAAGGCGGCCCTTCCTTTGGCAAAGGGGATCATGTCGCATCTTAAAGATCTTGGGTTTAAGCGCGCCGAATTTGCGGTTCATCTTGAGGCGCTTTCCCAGCCGGGTTCTTTTGGAATGGAAGCCGTTGAGTTTCTTTTTGCCCCAAATCCCGGTGAACCCGCCAAACCGCTTCGTGCAATCGCTTCAAGCGGTGAAACTTCACGCGTGATGCTGGCTGTCAAAAGTGCTCTGGCTGAACAGGACACGATTCCGCTACTCGTTTTTGACGAAATTGACGCCAACGTCGGAGGAGAAATCGCGCATGCAGTCGGAGCGAAAATGCAGGCGCTCGGCGAAGCGAGGCAGGTTCTGTGTATCTCCCATCTTCCTCAGGTCGCCTCAAAGGCATCGCATCATTTTGTGGTCAGCAAAGACTACTCGAGTGGACGGACTGTTTCACTTCTGGAGGAGGTGATCGGGCAGGAACGCGCCGAGGAAATCGCCCGAATGCTTGGTGGCAAATCAGACTCCGCGTTGGGGTTGGCCTATACGCTTTTGGCGAAGTCAAATGCCAGCTGAGCGAGGGAATGTGCTTCAACCAGCTTTTCGACAACTTGATTGAAATTTGGTTGCCTTTCCGAATGGAAGAGCGTTAACTCTCCACCCCTTTCAAAAAACCTCATCGGAGGATCTGTCTATGTCAGCTATTATCGCCAAGATTAATCAGGAGCAAATGAAGCAGGATATCGCCCCGTTCAACGTGGGTGATGCCGTACGTGTCCACACTCGGGTCGTCGAGGGCGATAAGGAGCGTATTCAGATTTACGCCGGTATCGTCATCGGCAAAAAAGGAACTCTGATGAATCAGAGTTTCACGGTCCGCCGCATTTCTTACGGCGAAGGTGTTGAGCGTGTTTTCCCGCTTCACTCCCCGCGTGTTGCGAAGGTGGAAGTGGAAACACAGGGCACGGCCCGCCGTTCCAAACTGAACTACCTGCGCTTGCGCAAGGGGAAACAGGCGATGGCAGTGCGCGAAAAGGCCCGGTAGTTCCGGCCTTTAACCGAATTTAACGATGGCGGCGCGGTGCACCCTTGATCACGAGGCGTTGCTCCGCGCCGCTGGTTTTTTAACGGTAGCCGGCGTGGACGAGGCCGGTCGCGGACCGCTTGCCGGCCCTCTTCTGGTGGCTGCAATGATCCTTCCAGAGGGATTTTCTCATCCTCGTCTTAACGATTCCAAAAAGCTTTCCGCAAAAGTACGGGAAGAGATTTTCGAGGAAATCAGCACCGATCCTCACTTGGTATGGGCGGTTGTTGAAGTCGGGGTTGAAGAAATTGACCGTCTAAATATTCTTCGCGCGACCCACGAAGGAATGAGGCGCGCAGTTCTCAAACTGCCTGTGAACGTGGACCACGTACTCATTGACGGGCTTCCCGTTCATCCTTTTCCCCGGCCTCAAACTGCGCTTGTGGGCGGAGATGGACTCAGTTTGAGCATCGCGGCCGCGAGTGTCTGCGCCAAAGTGATCCGAGACCGCACCATGATGGAAATCGACGCCGAATTTCCCCAGTACGGGTTTGCCCAGCATAAGGGATACGGAACGGCGCTGCATCTGGCGCGATTGCGTGAGTATGGACCTACTCCGCACCATCGGCGAAGCTTTGCGCCGGTTAAGCAGTTGTCTTTGCCCTTTTAACCTGCCTTGGCGCGAACGCTGTTCGAGCGATCCAAAAGCCTTTGGGCGGGAGGGAGAAAAGCGCGCCGAGCTGTTTTTAAAAAAGCAGGGTTACAAAATTCTTTATCACAACTTCAGGCCCGCCGTGGGTGGGGAGGTGGACTTGGTGTGCCGGGATCGTCAGCGCCCTCTTGTGATTTTTGTCGAAGTAAAATCGCGGAAAACAGAAGAACACGGGGCCCCTTCTTCTGCGGTGAATCGGCGGAAACAACGCCGGCTGATTCTGGCTGCGCAATGCTGGTTATCCCAACTAGAGGTTGAGGGAGTCACCGCACGATTCGATGTCGTGGAGGTTCTGTTTCAGGACGGGAAATGGAACATTCATCACTTGATGGATGCGTTCATCGATGAAGAGCGCTTTGAACAGGGCGCAGGATCCTTTATCCCGGAGGCCAGGAGAGGGGACGGCCGCCCAAGATGTGGATATGCAAGTGAGGGACGGTTTCACCGCCGTCGCGGCCGTGGTTGATCACAACGCGAAAGCCTGTTTCAGCAAGACCAAGTTTACGGGCCACCTCCTGCACTGCCAGGAGCAGTGTGCCGAGAAGTTGAACATCTTCCGGTGCCGCTTCACCCAGCCGGGGAATTGCTTTTTTTGGGATGACTAACACATGCACTGGCGCCTGTGGGCTGATGTCGTGGAAGGCGAGCCAATCGTTCCCCTCCGCAATAATCTGAGCAGGGATTTCGCGGGCTATGATTTTTTCAAAAAGAGTCATAGTTCAACGGATCGAGAACGTTAAAGGCTTTGTGGTGGATATTTTACAAAGGCTTTCGCGAAGGAACTCCACGAGTTCGTTTGCCAGGACCTCGCAGCTTGGGCTCCAGTGGGATCGGGCAAGCACCCGCTTCACCGCGGGCCGAAGATCATCCAGGCAAATCCGCGTCACGACTCCGCTTGAGAGAAGGCGGACGCAGAGGTCGCCGCATGCACGGAAGAGGCCGAGCTCAAATCCGGGGGGCAGGTCCTCGGCAACTTCAAGAAGCGAGTATCGCACCTCCATGCCGTCCTGCAGGAAATGGGGGGCGACCTCATCGTAACCGATGCCCTTGAGAACGTTTTGGACGGCTGTGGTAAAGCCTTCGAAGGAAAACGGCTTTGGCGTGCGCTGTGCGAGCAGGAAGGCGGTCACACTGCGGGCAACGTCTGCCGCAGGCCATTCTGGATATCCTGCGGCAAAGGCGGCTTCTTCCAAACAGTGTTCCAGCCACGAGGAGTCCAGCGCGACCGCTCCGGAACCAAGTTCGATCAAAGGCGGCTGTTCGCGAATGTATATCATGCTTTAAACATTTCGGTTTGAAGTGCGCTTCGTTTCGGCCGGGTGCCGAGTTGCTGGATTTCGTCGATAAATTCCCCGAGATCTTCAAACTGTCTGTACACGGATGCGTAACGCACGTAGGCGATTTCATCTAAACCGTGCAAAGCTTCCATCACTTTGGCCCCGACGGTTCTACTGGAAAGCTCCCTCTCCAAACCTGCTTCGAGGGAGGAAATGATATCCTCAACGGAAGCTTCGATCATTTCGAGCGTGACCGGCCGTTTTTCGCAGGCTTTCAGCATCCCGCTGATCATTTTTTTCTTTTCCAACGGTTCAGACCGGCCATCACGTTTGACGACACGCATCTCCGTCTGTTCGATTTGCTCGTAGGTCGTGTAACGAAAGGCGCAACTGACGCACTCTCTCCGCCGACGAATGCTCTTCCCGTCCTTGGACGGACGGGAGTCAATTACCTTGTCTTCGAGAGCACCGCATTTGGAGCAATACATTTTCTTGTGGCGCGCTAAGCGCTAGGCAGTTGTTTACCACAAGCCGTTGTATGCGCAAGATCAAAGGCCAGTCCAATTAGCGTCTCAAGGCCTGGCTGCGCCACTGGATCTCTGCAAACGTCTCGCGTACGCGCAGCCTTAAACCAACAAAATGGCGGCAGCCCGTCGCATCTCATTCAACAAATCACTGCTTCGCGGTGGGACCGTTAGGGCCCTGACCGGGCTGCCATTTGAGGACACCGCCGTCCACTCCGTCCTTCGGGATTTCGTTGGCGAATTGATCGTCGTCCTTTAATTCGACGCGCAGACGGGCGAGTTCAGCCTTGAGTGTGGCAATGAGACCGGCAGATTCAGGCGCCTCGTAAATGTTCTGCTGTTCGGTGGGATCTTTGACAAGATCGAAGAGTTCCCACGCATTTTTTTTCCAGTAATAGATCAGTTTGTGCGTCTGTGTTCGGACCCCATAGTGGGCGCGCGTGTTGTGATGGCCCGGATCGTGGTAGTAGCGGTAGTACATCGAAGAGCGCCACCCCTTGGGAGATTCGCCCTTTAGCACGGGCACCAAAGAGCGGCCTTGCATGTCGTTGGGAACTGGAAGGCCGGCCATATCAAGAAATGTGGGGGCATAGTCCGCGTTGATCGCAAAAAGCTCCGTCGCAGATCCCGCCTTGATCACCCCCGGCCAGGATACCAGGAGGGGGATGCGCAGCGAAGGTTCGTACATAAAGCGCTTGTCATACATTCCGTTGTCGCCAAGAAAAAAACCGTTGTCCGTGGTGTAGATCACCACGGTATTTTTTGACAGGCCCTCCGTCTCGAGCCAGGCGCGGAGGCGACCGACCTGATCGTCAACGCCTTGAACACAGGCAAGGTAGTCTTTCATGTACTTCTGGTACTTCCACGCAAAGAGTTCTTCTCCAGTCAGCGTTTTTTTCACGCCGTTCTGTTCTATCTCGAGCTCGTCAGGTTTTACGGCCAGCCATTTGTTTTTTTCCTGTTGGGTGAGGTTCTCTGGCGGTGTCAGTTTCAGATCCCGGCGCGTGAGGTCCCGACGGACCGTTTGCGCGTTTTCCGGAAGCGCGGCTGGCCTTGTGGCGTAATCGTCCCGGAGGGAGGCGGGTTCAGGAATCGTGAGGTTGGCAAACTTGGCCGCGTTCACCGCGTCTGGTTGCCATTCCCGGTGGGGCGCCTTGTGGTGGAGCATCATGAAAAACGGCTTGTCCTTTGGCCGGTTCTTGAGGGCCTCGATGCCGATATCGGTGATCACTTCAGTGGCATAGCCGGGGTGCACACGGGCGCCCTCGGCCGTGTAGAGGATTGGGTCGAAATAGCGGCCCTGTCCGGGGAGGATGTTCCAGTAGTCAAACCCAGTGGGGGCGGATCCCAGATGCCACTTGCCGACCATCATGGTGTGGTATCCGCCTGTTTGGAGGAGTTTGGCCACGGTTTGCTGGGCCCCATCAAAGAGGTTGAAAACGGGAGTCCCGTTCAAGTGCGAATACTTGCCCGTGAGAACAGTGGCCCGGCTCGGTGTACAGATGGAATTGCAGACAAAGGCGCGGTCAAAGCGAATGCCGTCCGCGCCGAGGCGGTCGAGGTTGGGAGTCTGGTTTATCTTGGATCCGTAGCACGACAGGGAATGCGACGCGTGGTCGTCCGTCATGATAAACAGAATATTGGGTCGTTCAGCGGCGCTCAGGGCGAGCGGTGAACCCAAGCAGAGCGCGAGTGCCACAGTCCAAGGAAGGGAGAACCATTTCATAGGGAAGATCTGAGTTGAGGAACAAAGACTGTGCGGCACGGGGGGAGGGGATGTAAACTCCCAGAATCGGCAATGTTGGCAAAGGGGATTCCACCGCTTGAAAGTTGTCGTAGCCTTTCGACCGTTCGTTTTTTTAACTCTTTCTATGCAGGCTCTTTTTGACTCCCTCCATGCGCAATCCGAACTCACTCCCGCTGATGCCCAAATTGCAGTCGCGTGGCTTGCCGATGCGGCGGCAAATCCACAGGAGAAAGAACGATTTTTAGAAAAACTCAGAGTCAGGGGAGAAACAGGAGCGGAACTCGCCGCCTTTGCTCAGGCTTTGATCACCCTCGCTCGCGAGCCCGGAATCGATCCCTCTTTACTCAATGGACCAATGCTTGACGTGTGCGGCACCGGAGGAGACAGGCTCGAGCTTTTTAACGTTTCCACCGCGTCGATGTTCGTTCTCGCGGCCGGTGGTGCGGTGGTTGTTAAACATGGCAACCGCGCGATCACCTCTCAATGCGGTGGCGCAGATGTTCTCGAGGCTTTGGGTGTCCGTATTGAACTTTCGCCCGCAGACCTGAGAGAAACAGTGTATCGCCACGGCCTAGGATTTATTTACGCGCCGGCCTACCATCCAGCATTTGGCGTCATTGGACCTGTGCGTCGCGCCCTCGCGCAGCGCGGAATACCCACGATCTTCAACCTCCTTGGGCCGTTGCTGAATCCAGCGCGCCCTGAGCACCAACTTGTCGGGGTGTACGCTCCCGAGTTGCTTTCAAAATATGCCGGGGCTCTTTTGCAATTGGGCAGAAAAAGGGCATGGGCAGTGCACGGTTCTGGAGCCGATGAGCTCACACCTGCGGGCGAGGGGCACGGATTCGCCGTGGAAAACGGAGAGATACGCGAGTTTTCAGTCGATCCAGCCGCACTTGGACTTGCCCGCTCGCCCATCGAAGCACTGAAGGGGGGAGACAAGACGACAAACGCCCAGATGCTGGAGTCCATCTTAAACGGAGACCTTCTGGGCCCCTGTTTGGACGCCGTTCTACTCAACAGCGCCGCCGGATTTGTCGTTGCCGGCCTGGCTGCGGATCTCGCCACAGGGCTTGAACTCGGCCGAGAAGCCGTTGCCTGCGGCGGCGCTTTGGCGAAACTCAACGCATTGCGAGAAGCGGGACGGCGCTCCTAGAGATTGTCTTTAAGAAGAGCTAGCGAGTAGTCGCGGTTGAGTTGGCCGATCACCGTCACTGGGATTTCGGCAGGACAGACGGCTTCGCATTCCAAATAATTGGAACAGTTTCCAAAACCCTCTTCATCCATTTTCTTGACCATCGCGAGCACGCGACGCTCCCTTTCAGGCTGCCCCTGCGGAAGCGATCCAAGATGGGTCACTTTGGCTCCGACAAAAAGCATTGCACTCGCGTTGGGACAAGCTGCGGCGCAGGCACCACATCCGATGCAGGCTGCGGCTTCCATCGCGTGGTCTGAGTCCGTTTTTGGAACGAGGATCGAGTTGGCATCCTGAGCGGCACCGACGCGCGCGGAAATAAATCCACCCGCTTGTTGGATGCGGTCAAACGCACTGCGGTTCACCGCCAGATCACGCAGCAGAGGGAATGCGCCGACGCGGAATGGTTCGATATAGATCGTCGCGCCATCCTTGAATTTACGCATGTAGAGCTGGCAAGTCGTCGTCTCGCTGGGACCATGGGGAATGCCATTGATCGTCAACGAACACATCCCGCAAATTCCTTCACGGCAGTCGTGATCGAAGGCAATGGGCTCATCTCCACGGGAGAGGAGGTCCTCGTTAACGAGGTCGAGCATCTCCAAAAACGAGCAGTCTTCAGGGATGTTTCTTGCCTCGTAATCAACGAGGTGGCCTTTGGTTTCAGAGTTCTTTTGGCGCCAGACTTTGAGGTGCAGGTTCATTTGTAGCTCCGTGTCGCGAGTTTGACGTTTTCGTAAACCAATGGCTCAACGTGCCTGATTGGTGTTTTGTTTTCCCCCTGGTATTCCCACGCAGCCACGTGCGCAAAGTGCTCGTCGTCCCGCTGTGCTTCCCCGTCGGGGGTTTGATATTCTTCCCGGAAATGCCCGCCGCACGACTCATTGCGTTTGAGTGCGTCCAGGCACATGAGTTCGCCAAATTCCAAGTAGTCTGCCACGCGGCCAGCCTGTTCAAGCGATCCATTGAGGGATTCGTTTTCCCCGGGTACGTTCGCGTTTTCCCAGAACTCTTGGCGCAGGGCCGGAATCCGGTTGAGCGCACGGGTGAGGCTTTTTTCCGACCGGCCCATTCCGCAGTGGTCCCACATCAAGAGGCCGAGTTCCCGATGGAAAGACTCCACGGAACGCTTGCCCTTGATGGAAAGGAATTTCTGGATTTTCGCCCGGACATCAGCCTCGGTCTGCTTAAACGCAGGATGGTCCGTCGTAGGACGTTTGCCGCCCTCCGGGGCGAGATAGTTCCCGATGGTGTACGGGATTACAAAGTACCCATCCGCAAGGCCCTGCATAAGAGCACTCGCCCCTAGACGGTTGGCGCCATGGTCCGAAAAATTGGCCTCACCCAACACGAAGAGCCCTGGCAGGTTGGACATCAAATTGTAATCCACCCACAGACCGCCCATCGTGTAGTGCACTGCGGGGAAGATGCGCATGGGCATCTCGTAGGCGTTTTCCCCCGTGATCTGGTGGTACATGTCGAACAGGTTGCCGTAACGCTCGCGAATCTTGGCCTCACCCAGGCGTTTGATCGAATCTGCGAAATCAAGGTAGACGCCCAGTCCTCCCGGACCGACTCCGCGACCTTCGTCGCAAACTTCCTTTGCTGAGCGTGAGGAAATATCGCGGGGCGCTAAGTTTCCAAAGCTTGGGTATTTGCGCTCTAAATAATAGTCGCGCTCAGAATCAGGAATCTGGCTTGGAGGACGTGTGTCCCCCTTGTTCTTCGGCACCCAAACCCGGCCATCATTGCGTAGGGACTCACTCATGAGCGTGAGCTTTGATTGGTGATCGCCGGCGACGGGAATGCAGGTCGGATGAATCTGCGTGTAGCAGGGATTGGCAAACGCCGCGCCCCGTTTGTACGCCCGATAGGTGGCGGTGACGTTGCTGCCTTTGGCATTCGTGGAGAGGTAGAATACGTTTCCGTATCCTCCCGTCGCCATGATCACGCAGTCGGCAGCCCAGCTTTTGATTTCACCAGTCACCATGTTCCGGGTAACGATGCCCTTGGCATGGCCGTCTACGGTCACAAGATCAAGCATCTCGGTCCGTGAATGCATTTCAACGGTCCCGGCGGCAATCTGCCGGTTTAATGCGGAATAGGCGCCTAGTAACAATTGTTGTCCCGTTTGCCCCCTCGCGTAAAAGGTGCGTGAGACCTGCGCTCCTCCAAAGGAACGGTTGTCAAGAAGACCTCCATATTCGCGGGCGAAAGGAACTCCCAAGGCAACACAATGGTCAATGATCGAAACACTGACCTCGGCCAGACGGTGCACGTTGGCTTCGCGAGCGCGGAAGTCGCCACCTTTGATCGTGTCGTAAAAAAGACGGTGCACGGAGTCACCGTCATTTTGATAATTTTTAGCCGCATTAATGCCACCTTGCGCCGCGATGGAGTGCGCGCGGCGGGGCGAGTCTTGGAAACAGAATGCAGTGACTTTGTACCCGAGTTCTCCAAGGGTTGCGGCTGCGGATGCGCCTGCCAAACCGGTGCCAACGACAATGATCTCAAACTTTCGTTTGTTCGAGGGGTTGATCAGCTTGGACTCGAATTTGTGACGCTCCCATTTTTGCTCAAGCGGGCCGGATGGAATCTTGGGATCAAGGGTGAGGCTCATAGAGTCGCTGTTAAATTAGCGTGTTGAGGCAATGGAGGCGTCTACTTCAGGAAGCCGAGGAGAACGGCAGTCGGAATGGAGGCGTATCCTGCGAATATCACGACTGAGAGGAGTTTCCCAGCCGTTGGCATCCACTGCGCACTGCGCTTGGATTCCAATCCGAACGTTTGAAAGACAGAGGAAATGCCGTGACTTAGATGGAGTGCAAGGAGCCCCACGCTGACAATGTAGAAGCCAGATAGAAGGGGGTTACCAAAGCCGAGAACGACCATCCGGTAGACGTCGAAAACAGTGTCCAGTTGGCCCCCTTCTGCGACCGTCTTGAAACGCGGATCCGTCACGCGCAGCGTGTAGTGCAAGAGATGGAAAACGATGAAGGAAAGGACCGTCAAGCCGCTCAGAGCCATCGTGCGGGTTGAAATCTTAGCCTGAACATTCCGGCTTATCGCGTAAGCCTTGGGCCTCGCAGCCCGATTCATCTTCACCAAAGTGAGCGTTGCCACGATGTGGCCGACGAAGCATAGGATCAGACCAAGCCGTGCAACCCAGAGGGGTTTGTCGTTGGCATGGAGAAACTCGGCGTAGGCGTTGATTTTCGCAGCGCCTGCAAACATTTGAAGGTTTCCTACAAGGTGCGCCACGACAAAACCCAAAAGGGCGAGGCCAGTGAGGGCCACGAGCCATTTTTTTCCGATGGATGAGCTCCAGAACTTAAGCAAAAGGTTCACAGATGATTTCGGAGTTGTAAGAATTGGATTGAGGGAGGGTGCCGAGCAGAAACGCGGGATAGAATGCGAACACTGATTCGAAGGATGTGCAAACTTTTTGCATAGCTCGGCGTGAAAAGCTTTGCGAGCATGTTGCGGATCAAGCATTAGTCAGCTATTTCGTGGATGAACGCCATTGTTTTTGACCATTGCCCAGTTTCGCATAAGCGTAGTGAGGGCCAATTTTGGCCACGATTTTTTTTATGATTGCTTCGACAGACTCCCTTTATCCGCAGAGTACCGATCCGTTGCCGAATTCCCGCAGGGTCTATATCCAGGGGGAGTTGCACCCTTGCGTGCAAGTTCCGATGCGCGAGGTGACATTGTCGCCGACGCGTCTGCCGGATGGCTCGCTTGAGCAGAATGCGGCTGTGCTTTTATACGACGCAAGTGGCCCGTGGGGCGATCCGGCATTTACTGGGACGGTGGAGGAAGGTCTTCCCGCCCTGAGAGCTGAGTGGGTGCGAGCCCGTGGCGATGTCGCGGAGTATGAGGGACGTCAGGCAACGGCTCGCGATGACGGCTACCTTTCGGAGGTTCATGCGGCCGCGAGCGCGCAGCGTTCCGGCAGCCAGGCTGCGCTGAGGGCACCGGCAAGCGCATCGCGCAGGGCGGTGCGCGCGAGTGCGGGGCATCCCGTGACCCAGATGTGGTATGCGCAGCAGGGGATCATCACCCCCGAGATGGAATACATTGCGATTCGGGAAAACCAGGGGTTAGACCGAATGCTTGACGGGTTTTCCGAGAAGGCGGCCCGCAATGATCTTTCCCATCAGCACGATGGAACCATGGGACGAGCGGATGCGCCCGAGGTGTTCCGGCGTTTCCCTCAGCATCTGCAGAGGCGAATCACGCCCGAGTTTGTGCGTGAGGAGGTCGCGCGCGGTCGCGCAATCATTCCGGCAAATATCAACCATCCGGAACTTGAGCCGATGATTATCGGGCGGAATTTTCTAGTAAAAATCAATGCGAACATCGGGAACTCCGCTGTGGCCTCGAGCATTGAGGAAGAGGTTGAAAAGATGCGTTGGTCCACCAAGTGGGGGGCGGACACTGTAATGGACTTGTCCACAGGTAAAAACATCCACTCTACGAGGGAATGGATTATTCGTAACTCTGCTGTACCTATCGGGACCGTGCCCATTTATCAGGCGCTTGAAAAAGTTGGAGGCCGTGCGGAGGACCTGACGTGGGAAATTTTCCGCGACACTCTCATTGAGCAGGCCGAGCAGGGGGTCGATTACTTTACAATCCACGCAGGAGTGCTCCTGCGCTTCATCCCATGGACCGCGCGGCGGGCCACAGGGATTGTCTCGCGTGGCGGTTCAATCATGGCCAAGTGGTGCCTTTCTCATCACAAGGAAAACTTTCTTTACACCCATTGGGACGACATCTGCGACATCATGGCAGCCTATGATGTGAGCTTTTCCATTGGAGACGGGCTGCGCCCCGGCTCGAATGCGGATGCGAATGATGCGGCACAGTTTGGCGAGTTGGAGGTCCAGGGAGACCTAACCAAGCGCGCTTGGGCCAAGGGCGTGCAAGTCATGAACGAGGGACCGGGGCATGTTCCCATGCATCTCATCCACGAAAACATGATGAAACAGCTGGAGTGGTGCCATGAGGCGCCGTTTTACACGCTTGGACCTTTAACAACCGACATTGCACCGGGCTATGATCATATCACCTCCGCCATCGGTGCCGCGATGATTGGATGGTACGGCACGGCAATGCTCTGTTACGTCACACCGAAAGAGCACTTGGGACTGCCTAACCGGAAAGACGTCAAAGACGGTGTCATCGCTTACAAAATTGCGGCACATGCGGCGGATCTCGCGAAAGGGCATCCAGGGGCGCAGTACCGCGACAATGCGATCTCCAAAGCTCGGTTTGAGTTCCGTTGGGAGGATCAGTTTAACCTGTCGCTTGATCCAGAAACAGCGAGGGAATTTCATGATGAAACACTGCCCAGCGAAGGGGCGAAAGCGGCTCATTTTTGTTCAATGTGTGGTCCCCACTTTTGCTCGATGAAAATCACCGAAGACGTGCGCCGATACGCGGCAGAGCAGGGGATCAGCGAGGATGCAGCTCTCGAGGCGGGCATGGATTCAAAGTCTCGTGAGTTTGTTGAAAGCGGCTCTGAGGTCTATCAAATGCCCAGTCCCGAAAATACCGGACGATAAGCCGCAAGAGCGGCTCTCTTTGCCGTTTTTTTGCTGGCATTGAAAACTGAAACGGGGATGTCGTAGTGCGACATCCCCGTTTCGTTTTGGACGCCCGGCAGGGGCGTTTTTGAGTCGGCCGGGAGGCTAGTTGCCTGAGGCGAATGCCTTGTTGTTTCTATCCCCGCCGCTGAAGAGGTAGGCCACCAAATCCAGCAGTTCGTCCGGGTTGAGCATGTTGATGAGGCCCGGGGGCATTGGCGATATTCCGTAGTCCTTGCGGGAAACGACATCGGCCACCGGCACCTGGGCGGAAGCGTCCGGGGCGAAGGGATTGGTCATGACCAGAAACTTGCCGTTTTCTTCCCCGATAACGCGCCCTACCACAAGTGAGCCATCGCGAAGGGTGATTTCCTGGAAAGCGTACTGATCGCTGATCACCTTGGAGGGATCCACGATGCTCTCGGCGAGATCTCGTACTGAATAACGGCTTGCGGCGCCGGTTAAATCGGGGCCGATGTTTCCGCCTTCGTTTGCGAAGTGGTGGCAGGTTGCGCACTGCGTTGTGGCGTACATGGCTTTGCCCTGCTCAAAGTTTCGGTTTTTGAGCCCGTCTTTGGCGAGCGCGACAATCTCGTCAACGCTGTAGACGCGTCCGGGCCCTTTTGGCAAAACGAAGTTTGCTGGAACCACGGGCGCTGTTTTCGAGAGTTCTTCGAGGGAGGTTTTCTCCGTGGGATCGCTCACATTGGCGAGGGCATCGTTTTTCATGTTGATGAGAAACTTTGCAAAGCTGTTGCCGCCTTTCCACTGCGCCGATTTTGCAAACCACGCGAAGAAGGTTTTTCTCAGTTCGGGGGTCCAACCCGCAGTGGCGTTGCGGAGAGTGTAGGCGAGAGCAATCTGCCCTTTGTTTGGGCGGCTGTCGCCAGCCGCTTTGAAGGCTGTCGCGTAGGTGCTGTTGCGGTCCAATAGGCTGCTGTCGGTGTTTTCGTCGTAGTCATCCCCCATGGTTTGCATGAGTGCCAGCGCTTTTGAGGGCGCCTGTGGGGAGTCCAAGAAAACGAGCAATTGGAGCAACTCGTTATTTTCGAATCCATTTTTTTGAGGAAACAGCGGTTCGAAACGTTTGACTACTTGCGCGCAGACATCGACCGAGGGTTTGCCCATGCGAACGAAGGCCAGTTGCCACGCACGTAGAAGCGGAAGACGTAGTTCCTTGCTAAGATTCAGGTAATCAAACCGGCCGAGCGCCTCTATCAGTTTGGGCTGAATGGCTGGGTCTCCCACGCGCGCTAGGGCAATGAGCGCCTCAATGGCGGCGGTTGGATTCTTTTCCGCGAGCGCTTTTTTAGCCCACGACGAGGCCGGTTGCTTTTCCACAGCGACTCGTGCCGCAAAGCGCACAAAGCGGTCTGAATGGCTCAGATGCGGCCACGCCTTGTTGATCGACCCAGGCCCTGCACCATCGACGTGCAGGGTCTCCAATTGTCGGCGCAGCAGTGCTTCGTTCGGGAGTTTGTCTGGCCGCACTGGAGCTGTTGATTCGGTTCCGGTGTAGGTCACCCGATAGAGGGCAGATTGGTTGCGCCGCCCGCCCACCGCGAAGTAAAGTGCACCATCTTGGGGACGGATCACCACGTCTGTGACGGAAAGCGGCTTGCCGGAAACAAACTCGGTTTTTTCCGCCTTATATCCCGCGCCCTCGGGCTTGAGCATGATCGCGTACATGGTGCCGTAGGTCCAGTCGTTGGCGAAGAATGCCGTTTGGTATTTCGCCGGAAACTTAGCGCCTGTTCCGAATGTGACTCCCGTAGGGCTACCGGGACCGATGTCCAGAGTAGCCGGGAGGCTATCCGCGTAGTAGGCGGGCCACTTGCCAGCGCCACTTCGCCATCCAAATTCGCCTCCGCTTGGAGACTGGTTGATGCGCGTGGGACGGTACCAAGGCGTACCGATATCCCACTCCATGTCGGCATCATAAGTGAAAATGTCGCCATTTAGGTTGAAGGCAAAATCAAATTGATTTCTGTATCCGTAGCAGAACATTTCGAGATCTTTGCCCTCTGGGTTTACTGATCCGATGTAGCCGCCCGGAGCGAGAATGCCTTTTGCGTGGCCGTTGGCATCCCATAGACGAGGGAGAAGGTGGTCTTCGCTCCATGCTTTGGCTCCGCGGACGCGATCGATATTTGCGGGCGGCTTTGTGTGGTTGCCGCAGTTAAAATAGATGCGTTTGCCATCGGGAGAGAGGGCGAGACTGTGTGGTCCGTGCTCACCTGCGCCGTCGAAATGGAGCAGGTATTCGTTTTTGTCGAATTGGCCGTTGTCTTTTGTATCAGTGAGGCGGTGAAGTCCTTTGTCTGGGCCTTCATTGACCATGACGTAAAGGCTATTGAACGCGTAAAGAAGGCCGTGCGCACCTTTGATGCCTGTGTTGAGGGCCTCGACTTGGGTTGCCGCTTCGGGATCGGCGGTATCCAGGGGAGGTGGCGTGACGCGGTAGAGATCGCCGTATTGGTCGCTACAGATCAGTCGTCCTTTTGGATCGAGCGTCAGTGCCACCCACGATCCTTCTTCCATTTTCGGGACGCGGTGGAGCAGTTCCACTTTAAAATCTTTGGGAGCAGTGATGTCCGCTGGGAGCGTAACGATTGGGGGAAACAGGCTGAGCGCGTCGTTTGTCGCTGCATAGACCGCTCCGATGCCCGCAGGAGAAGGGCCGGTAGAGTTTTTGCCCCCTGCTGTGAAAATCCAAGAGTCTCCGGTTTCGATCACCTGCTTGGAGCCGTCTGCGAGTTCAATAATGAGTTGCGCAACGATTTTAGGCCCACCCTTGTTGTCGCCAGCGTTGATTTTCAGCGTGTTTGTGCCGGGCTTTAGTTTCGCTTTGAGATCGAACTTCGAGGGCAGGTCGCCGAGGAGTTCTCCGTTAAGCGAAACGTTCCCTGAGCGAGTCGACGCCGCCCGGAGATAGGCGGATTTGACCTCACCGGTGAGCTCGAAGTCTTTGGAAAAAGATCCGCTATTGGTCTCAACGCCCTTTGGGGCGGTTGCCCACGTGAGTTCCGCCATTGTCGGGAGCGGATGGGCAAGAGAGACGAATGAAACACCAAGAATGGGGATTAGAGTTTTGATGCGCATGGATTTCAGGGGGATAGATGCCGGAATTCAGACTTTCTTAGAAGATCCTTTTAAGAGGGTAGCAGGAGGACAGTGAGCCGCTTTGGTCCATGGGCGCCAAGGACAAGAATACGTTCAATATCGCCGGTCCGGCTCGGCCCGGTGATGAAAGAAATCATACTGGGGTATGCGTCGCGATATTTTGTGGCGAGGGAGGCATAGGCTTCCGTTAGATCCGTGACCAGTTGGCTTTTGCGCGCCACGACAATGTGGTGCGGAGGCAGGACGCTTAAGACGCGACCTCCGGCACTTTTGCTGGTCACACAGACCGAGCCCGTCTGTGCGACAAGAAGGTCGCATTCTGTAAGACCCGCGTCGCAGGCTTCCAGTTCGTCCTTGTCGTATCCGCTTTGGAGCAGCAGCGGTGAAAGCTGCGGAGGAAGTTCTAAAATCAGCGGGCTGATCAGTTCGCCCGTGTGGAGGGCGATCGTTTTCCAATTGCCCTCCTCTGCAAGTTTTTTGATAAACGCTGAAACCTCCGCCATGTCCGCGCAGAGATGTAGTTCAGTCCGCAAAGATTCGCTCAGTTTTGCAAAAAGGGCGAAGCGTTCATCGATACTCGCGCCTACGGGTGGCAGCCATTCCCGGAAATGCGCGGTCGTTGGTTCGCCGCCTGCGGAGCGCTCTGCGGGATGTTTGAGCGGGGCTTCTTCTCTGAGAGCTTCCCGCACCCGGCCAAGGATCGCCTCGCGATCTCCTCTGTTTTGGTTCACTGAACGCCTCCTTTTTTAACCAATTCAGCTTTGGCCGCTTTGTGCGCGCGGAAACGTTCTCGGAAGGATCCCTGCGGGGCCGCTGGAAATTCTCGGGTGGCGGTCCAGCTTGCGACTGGGTCCATTGCGGTGCCTTCAACCAGAGGATGGAGCAGACCTCCAAGGGGGGCGAATTTTGTCGCCAGGCGATAGAGTGCAGGACGCTTCATGAGAAAACTGAAGGCCTTCCAGAGAAGTTGTTCGCCTGCAGCCGGTTTTTGCGCAGCTGCGTTTCTGCGGTTATGAAGAAGATGATGGTGAATATCGATGCCTACTGGACAGGTCTCGGTGCAGGCGCCGCAGAGGGAGGATGCTCCTGACAGATGTTTCCAGTCTTCAAGGCCGCGGAAATGAGGAGTGATGACCGAGCCGATAGGACCCTGATAGGTTGTTCCATAGGTATGGCCCCCGATGTTTTTGAAAATCGGGCAGACATTGAGGCACGCTCCGCAACGGATGCAATGGAGCGCGTCGCGTTGCTCTGGATCGGCTAGCAAACGAGTGCGGTGGTTATCAAGAAAGACGACATGAAATTCCTCGGGGCCGTCGATTTCACCAGGCTGGCGGGGACCTCCATACATCGAATTGTAGCCGGTGAGATGCTGTCCTGTTCCTGCAGTGGCCAGCATTGGAAGAAACAACGCGAGATCCGCCAAACAGGGAACCACCTTTTCAATGCCGATTAGAGCTACATGAATTTTTGGAAGTCCGACCGTGAGGCGCGCATTGCCTTCATTCTCGGTGATAGAAATCATCCCGGTGTCGGCCACGATGAAGTTGCCTCCTGAGATACCCATATCGGCGTCCACGTAGGCGCGGCGCAGAACGTTCCGCGCGATCATGGTGAGTTCTTCGGGGCTGTCGGTTTTAGCGGTGCCGAGTTCGCGGTGAAAAAGATCGCTGATTTCATCCCGGCGCAAATGCATGCAGGGGAAAACGAAATGATAGGGAGGCTCACCTTTGAGCTGCTGGATATATTCGCCCAGATCGCTTTCTACGACAGCGTATCCCTCTTTGATCAATGCCTCGTTGAGATGGATTTCCTCCCCCGTCATCGCCTTTGATTTCACGATGGAACGAACGCCCTTCTCCTTGGCGAGGTTGAGAATGTAGTCTCGGGCCTGTTTGCTGTCGGTAGCCCAGAAGACTTTCCCTCCCCGAGCCGTGAATTTTTGTTCAAATTCCTCTAAATAGCGGTCGAGATGGTTAACGGCCTCATGCTTGATTGTGGCGGCCGAAGCGCGTGCTGACTTCCAGTCTGTAAAAGTTGCGCCGGTTCGGTCCCTGGCCGTTTGGTAGTTGCTTAAGGCGCGCCGGACAGCGGCCCTGCGGGGTGCGTCGTTTGCGGTGCGATTGGCATCGGACTGGAATTGCTGGCGTGGAAGATCTGCGATCGTGCTCATCGGCTTTGGGCTTCGTTTTTAACGACTGGCGAGAACTTCGGCGAGGTGGAGGCATTTGACGGAGCCGACATTGCGGTTGAGCCAGCCTCCGATTTGCATGAGGCAGCTAGAGTCGTTACTGATGACATAGTCCGCCTTGGTTTCGCAGATGGAATTGCACTTTACCTCCGCCATTGCGGTGGAGATCTGGGGGTATTTAACGGCAAACGTGCCGCCGAAACCGCAGCACGTTTCGGCTTCGGACATCTCAACGAGCTCGAGCCCTTTGACGTGGCTCAAAAGTTCGCGTGGTGCTTGTTTTGTACCCAGTTCCCGCAGGCCATGGCATCCGTCATGGAATGTGGCACGTCCTTCAAATCGGGCTCCTAAATCGGTGACGCCGAGTTTGTTGACTAAAAACTCTGAAAACTCCCACGTTTTGGCTGAAAGCGCCTTTGCCTCTGCCTCTGCCGAATGCCCGTGAAAAAGTTCCGGGTAAAAGACCTTAAACATTGCGCCACAGGATCCGGAACCGGAGATGACGACCTCGGCGTTTTTAAAAACCTCGATTTGTTTGACTGCCACCGAACGGGCTTCCTCCCAATAACCGGAGTTAAAAGGGGGTTGTCCGCAGCAGGTTTGTTCCTCAGGAAAGTCAACGCTGTGACCGAGTCGCTCGAGGATGTGAACCATCGACATTCCCACGTTCGGGTAAAGGGAGTCAATGAAGCAAGGGACAAACAGTGTGACGCGCATCGTGAAAGGAAGAGGAGTCTGAATAGAGTCGAGAGAAGAGGCAACCCTGCAGGGGAATGTTCTCCCGTTTTGCTGAAGAAGAGCCGGTTGGCGCGTTGAACAAGCCGGCTTTTCTTGTTTTACTCTATATTCAAACGCGATTTTTGCTTTTTGGTCGGAAATTGCGAAAAGAGAGAATCAAAAAAGGTGAGTTTCATTTTAAAGAATTCAGTGATAAAGAGCTCAGGAATGCGCTCCCCCCTTCGCGTTTTCTCTTTTATTGTTTCGAGTGTGATGGTTTTGGCAGCGAACCGCTCTGCGGCCTCTGATTGGGCGAATTGGCGCGGCCCCCATGGGGATGGCACTAGTTTGGAGAAGGGGTTCCCCACGCGTTGGGATACCAAGGAGAATGTAAAATGGAAGGTGCCGTGTCCCTCGGGACATGCTTCACCCATTGTGGTGGGAGACCGCTTGTTCACTTCTGGATTTGATCCTGAAACGGAGTCTAGATTGCTGTTGTGTTTTGACCGGAGCTCGGGCGCCGAACTATGGCGAAAGCCCGTTGTACAGTCGCCCCCCGAAAGGCTACATGTCGAAAATTCGAGAGCCTCAAGTACTCCGGCGTGCGACGGCGAGAAAGTGTACTGCGCATTTTTGGACGGCCGGGAGCCCGTTGTTGCAGCCTATACGATCGGAGGTGAGATGGCGTGGAGCACGCGTCCCGGGCTTTTCAGCAGTGTGCATGGATTTTGCAGCACGCCCGTTTTGTGGAAGGGCAAGGTGATCGTTAATTGTGACCACGACGGGCCCGGATACATTGTCGCGCTGTCCGCGCGCGACGGCCACGAGCTGTGGCGGATCGCCCGGCCCAATAGGACGCGGAGTTATGTTGCGCCATTAATCCGGGAGATAAACGGTAAGGCTCAGATGGTGTTGTCGGGTTCAAAATGCATTGCTTCTTATGATCCGGAAACAGGGGCGGAGCTGTGGATGATTGATGGCCCAACCGATCAGTTTGTGGCCTCGATGGTTTATAGTTCGAGGACGCAATGGATGTATATGACCGGCGGGTTTCCTGCTCATCACCTCATGGCAATCAAGCCAGACGGCACAGGGAATGTGACTAAAACGCACGTGGCATGGCATTATAACCCGCCCTCAGCGGTGGGAGTCTCCTATGTGCCGTCCCCGATTATTGAGGAAGACTGGGTGTTGCTCACGGATGATCGGGGATTCGCGCATGCGTTTGATGCCCGTTCGGGGGAGATTGTATGGCAAGAACGTTTCGGTCGTCAGCATGCTTCCTTAGTAAGCGCAGGCGGCTTGGTTTACTTTCTCAATGATGTGGGGGAGTGTCGCGTGGTGAATCCGTCCGATAAATTCGCGGTCGTGGCTGTCAACCGCTTGGAGGAGGCTGCTTATGCTTCACCTGCGCTTAGCGAGGGGCAGATTTTTTTGCGCTCGGACAAGCATCTGTGGTGTATTGGTGAGAGAAAAAAGTAGGGATTCTCGAGTTTTTTCTGGCCCGAGTCAAAGGGGAGGAGGCGCGCCTGAAGGCCTTCCTCACCGAACAAAAGAAGCAGCTTGCCGAAAGGGACGTAAGCCGGATTCCCGAGTACTTGGAGGCGCTTTGGAAGCTGCAAAATACGAAAGGCGGTGGGGCGGTGGGGCGGTTTCGGGCGTCAAGGAACTGGCCGCGCAGGGGAACCTGCGCGAGGCGGCGCTCATAAAATGGAGTGAACTTCTCGATATCAAAAACCGGGGCACGCTGCCTGCATTGGCGCCCTGGTTCGAGCTGGGGAAGGCGCTCCAACGCAGTGGGTGGCCGCGGGCGCCTGGATTCAAAAGCAGGTACAGACGGCCCTCACCGAAGGGGACGGAAAGCGGGCCACGGTTTCGATCCAAAGCGCCGCGAGGGCGGCCAATATGCACGGGAGGAACTAAAATGAGCCGCTTGGTAAACTAAGCCACAATAAAGCGCTATCTCCTCGACCGGGCACAGATGCTGCGACCTGCGTTGGGAATGAGGCGAGTCTCGGATGAGGCGGTGCAAAGCTTGGAGAGAAGGCTGCGCAACATGGCCGCCGCCATGATTCGGCGCCAGCCGTGCATGGCATGACCATCAAGCCGTAGCGTTGCGATGTTCCGTGCGCAACGGGAAATGGAAATTTATCCACGCCGGCAACGAAGCGAATTACCTCTTCGATGTGACCAGCGATGAGCATGAAAAACACAATCTCATCATCGGGCATCCTGAGATCGCGCGCGACTTGGCTGCGAAACTTTCCGACTGGACCAGCCGGCTTGCCCCGCCCGGCGATCCCTACCAATTGCTCAACGATGAGGAGAAACGATGGTATCAACATTACCTTGGTCTGACCGACTAAAACCACTGGTGGATGGAAATCAAAAAACAAAATCACTTATTCAAGATGAATGTGACAAAGCACACCCTCACATTTCTCACCGCCCTGTTGCTAGCGCCGCTGCCCGAGGTCGCTTCGCTTGCTGGCGCGGTTGCCGACCTGTAGGATTTAACTCCCTCCGCCTAGGCTGAAAAGCGAACCGATGGGCATAAAAGCAAATTCTTGCTTTCAAATCAATGCGCCTGCGGTCCCCTCCATACGCCGCGCAACAGTGTCCGATGGACAACAAAAAATGTCAGCACGGTTACATCGCGGCGCGGGTTATCCTTCATGCGAGCCAAAAGCCCGTCCCAACCCATGAAACTCTTCAAATCGCCCCAGCGTCTTCTTACAACCCTTGCTCTCTGGATCCTGCTGTCCGGTGCAGGTTGGGCGTTAGATCCGGGGCCGCTGCTCTCTCCGAAGGAGGCGGTGTCAAAAATGACTTTTCCAGACGGATTCGGCGTCGACATTCTGGCAAGCGAACCCGACTTGGTGCAACCCATCGCTTTTTGCTGGGACGAGCGAGGGCGTCTTTGGGTGGTGGAGGGCAACACTTATCCCACTCGCACCGGCGAGCCCCCCACACCAAGACCGGACGACGATCCGCATCTCGACACACTGACTCCAGAGGAAAAGGCCAGTCTGTTTGGCGGCTCCGATCGCATCCTGATTTTCTCCGATGAAGACGGGGACGGCGTTTACGAAACGCGAAAGGTCTTTCTGGAGAATCTAAATTTAGTGTCAGGAATTGAGGTCGGGTTTGGGGGTGTCTATCTCGGGGCAGCACC
>CANJZW010000054.1 GCA_947479475.1 Chthoniobacteraceae bacterium | reverse complement strand
CGACGTTCGTCTCCCTGACGGGGAGGGGATGTCCATCTTGGAGCGTGTTTCCAAAGGCAGCACTCCGCCGCTTGCGATCATGATGAGCGGTTTTGGCACGATTGAGTCTGCCGTCGAATGTATGCGGGCGGGAGCGTTTGATTATCTGACCAAACCGTTTTCAATTAGCCAGATTGAAGTTCTGGTTAAAAAGGCCGAAAGCTATCGCCAGATGCTGCAGGTTAACGAGTATCTCTCTGCGGAAGTGGCCGGCGCAAAGGATTTGGTGGGAGCCAGCGAGGAAATTAGCCGGTTGCGCGATATGCTTCGAAAGGTGGCTCCGACAGAGGCGACTGTTCTGATTCAGGGAGAAAACGGCACGGGCAAGGAGTTGGTAGCGCTGGCGCTTTATCATTCCAGCACGCGTTCGCATCACCCCTACATCAGGGTGAACTGCGCTGCTCTTTCCGAAAACCTCATGGAAAGCGAATTTTTCGGCCATGAAAAAGGAGCCTTCACTGGTGCGATGGAGCGCCGTGAGGGTCGCTTCGAACTGGCCAATGGAGGGACCCTTTTACTGGATGAAATCAGCGAGATTTCACCTCGCCTGCAAGCCAAGTTGCTGCGAGTGCTTCAAGAAAAAGAGTTCGAAAGGGTTGGCGGCGTGAAAACGATTCAGGTGGATGTGCGCGTCCTAGCCACGACAAACCGGGATTTGCGAAAAGCGGTTGAGAAGGGAGATTTTCGGGAGGATTTGTATTATCGCCTCAACGTTTTCCCCGTTTCCGTGCCACCGCTGCGTGATCGTAAGGGCGACATCAGAGTATTGGCTGAGTATTTTTTGGAGCGGTTCGCAAAGCAATACAACCGTCTCGACTTGAAGTTGTCTCCGGAGTGTCACGCGGCCTTGGAGGCCCACCACTGGCCGGGGAACGTTCGCGAACTTCAAAACGCGGTGGAGCGTGCCGTCATCATGAGCGAGCCCGGAGCGCCTCTGATTTCTTCAGTCCTCGGGCTGCCCGGGATCAAACCTGTTTCGGAATTAAGCGCGCCCTCGGTCAATGACGCGACAGATTTGAAACCGCCTGTGAATGGCGATGATTCCGTGCTGCTCGGCGATGCGCACGTGTCTCTTGCCGCTCTCGAAAAAGAGCACATCCTGCGGGTGTTGAGTGCTTGTGCGGACAACCGGACACGTGCTGCGGATGCGCTCCAAATTAGCATCCGCACGTTGCGTAATAAGCTGCACGAGTACCGCCTTGCAAAGGACGAGTAGCGACTGCTCCGTCGAATGGTTTTGCTAAAAGAGAGAGCCCGCGGCTTCGAATACGCGCTTCATTTCGATGGGGTGCAGGGAATTCGCGACAACCTCAAAGCCGCAGGGGCGCCGCCGACAACCCTTGTGATGCACGGCAGTTCCAGCGTCCCTTCTGCGGCAGTTTCACGGACCAAAGCGGTTGGTGGAAGACTGGATCCGTCAGCCAGAGGAGTGGATGAAAATGAGTGTCGCCACGCCGCGCGACTTGGCGTGGTGAAGGTAAATATCGACACGGATGGGCGTCTCGTTTGGACAAGGGGGCACCGTGAGTTTTTTTCGAGACAACTCCGGTGAGTTCGACTTTCGTCGGCCCGGTAAAATGTTTATGGATGAACACGCCAAGTTTATTGCGCACAAAAATGATAAGCTCGGTTCGGCGGGTCAGCTTCCAGCAGTGTGCGCCTCTCTTTTAAAATGAATCACTCTCGTTACCTCCGCGGTGCATTGTTCGTCGCGATTCTCGTTGGTTTGGACGGTTTTGCCTCTTCCTCGAGAGCCGGAAACGCGGCGGTTTCGGCTCGGCAGGCTGTCGATATTGCGCAAGAACAACTCGATTTACGCGGCCTCCAGTCGTCCATACAGATTGAGTCGGTGGTGCTCCAATCGGCGACGGTTTTAGGTTCCAAGCGCGTGTGGACGGTTTTGTGGTCGCGCCCTGTTTCCTCTGACTCGGGCAAGTTTGAAGTAGGGGTTGAAGTGGATATGAACGGAAAGGTTGTTCGGTTGGTAAAAAAGACGGCAGGTGGAGCGAAGGGCTCGCCATAGATTCATGGACTCCATGCGTTGGTTAGCACCCGCGAAGATTAATCTCTCGCTCAAAATTTTAGGACGCAGGCCCGATGGCTTCCACAACTTGAGCAGTCTCATGGTGCCGGTATCCGTTTTTGATACGCTGGAGATCGCTCTCAAAGACGTTGGAGACATCGAGTTCGTGTGTGCTGCGCCCGGTATTCCTCTGGATGACGGCAATCTCGTAGTGCGCGCGGCGCGACTTTTCTGCAGTACCTTCGGTTTTCCCCCTCGGTTGCGTATCGTCTTGGGCAAGGAGATTCCCCATGGGGCGGGTCTTGGCGGTGGAAGCAGCGACGCCGCGACGACACTGCTTGCGCTGGATGCGCTGTTTCAAACCCATCTGGCGAGGCAAACGCTGGTGGACTTGGCGGCTGAACTGGGTTCAGACGTTCCGTTTTTTCTGGTGCAGTCCGCCGCATGGATTAGTGGTCGTGGGGAGCAGGTGTCGCCAATCGAAGGGCTGCCCTCGGTCCCTTTGCTCCTTGTAAAACCCCCTTTCGGCGTTCCCACTCCCTGGGCTTATTCGCATTGGAAGGAGTCCGAGGAGATTCCAGGCGTGCCCTATGGCGAGCAGTCCACCGCTGCGGGAACGCTTTGCAATGATTTGGAGCGGCCTGTGTTCCAGAAGTATGTGTTGCTTGCCGAACTCAAGCGGTGGCTCCTCGTGCAGCCCGAAGTGGAGGGGGCTCTAATGTCCGGTTCGGGGTCTACGCTATTCGCTGTTTTACGGCAGAAACAGTGTGGAGTTGCACTCAAGGAACGGCTTGAGGGGGAGTTCGGAACCCAAATATGGATTTGTCTCTGCGAAACCATTCCTCAAAAGAGCGACGGGTAGCGGGATCTTTTGCAAGGGACTCACGCCTTTCTGCCGAACTTTTTTTCGAGCTCCAAATAGCTGATTTGAATCATCGTCGGTCTTCCATGCGGGCAGCAGTAGGGGAGATCGCAGGCCAGCAGGTCTTCAACCAGTTTGAGCAATTCCGGTTCCCGCAGGGTATCGTTCGCCTTCACTGCATGGCGGCACACGGTTTTGGCAATCATGTCCTGGCCAAGTCGTAAGCGTGCACCTTGGGGTGTGGTCTCGCGGAGATCATCGATGATATCGTGCAGAAGCTGGGCGGGGTCTTCTGCTTTGATGAAGGTGGGCAGTGCGTCCACCTTGAAGGTTCCGCTTCCGAAGCCCTCCAGGGTAATGCCGGCGCGTTCGAGCAACTCCAAGTTCCGTTCGACCCAGTCGCTATCCTTGGGCCCAAGACGGAGGGTAAGTGGAAGTAAAAGACGCTGTGAAGGAACCCCTTGTGTCTCCATACGGCGTTGCATTTCTTCGAATAAAATGCGCTCGTGCGCTGCGTGTTGGTCCACGAGGACAAGCCCCGAAGCGTTTTCCATGAGGACGAAGAGTTTGCCCAGGACGCCAAGGAAGCGGAAGGTCTCTGGCACGGGTGCTGGCGGCACCTCCTGTTCGAAGTGGTCTGGCTGAACAGGGCCTGCGGAGGCGGCCTCACGAGCGGGCGTTGGTTCGGGCTGAGAGGGTATTTTTGGGAGCGTTTGGGGCGGCGCGGCTTCCGGTGAAGTGGGTGCTCTAGTGCTCTCGCTCGGGCGCGGGACCAAAACGGTGCGCTTTTCAGGTTCGGAAAGTGGGAGAACCGGGTGGGGGATCGTCGGTTGTGCTGTTTCCTGAGGCGGGACACCCCCCGTTCGAAATACGGAACTCCACCGAGCCCTATCGCTTTCGAGGGCGGCGCGAACCGCGGCCGCCACAGCGTCTCGGATATCGGACGGGGAGCGGAAACGCACCTCACGCTTGGCTGGATGCACATTGACATCAACAGCTGCCGGATCCATTTCGATAAAAAGAAAGGTCACGGGATGTTGGCCTTTCATTAGAGCTGTGTGATAGCCCTCCCGGAGGCCCTGCGAGAGGCTGATGTTTTCCACGGCACGTCCGTTGAGAAAACAAAGCTGCTGCTGGCGGCTGGAGCGACTGACTCCCACCCGGCCGATGTAGCCGGAGATCTTGATGCCGGGAGTTTCCATCTGGGGGACCTCGAGTAATTCAGCGGCGAGTTCCGCCCCGGAAAGATCACGGATGCGGTCCAGAAGCGAAGCCGCTGGAGCCAGTTGAAACGCTACGCGGTCATCTTGGAGATGCACGAAGCTTATCTGCGGATGGCCGATTGCCAGCAGATGGAGCTGGTGTTCGACGTGGCTGGCTTCAGTCGCTTCCGTACGTAAAAACTTCCTTCGGGCGGGGAGGTTGTAAAACAGGGAACGCACCTCGATCTGGGTGCCCGGCGCGTCGCCGCCATCTCGCACGGCTTCGATTTTACCCCCGTTGACGAGGACTTCAGTGCCCGCAATGGCGTCGTGTTCGCGCGTGGAGAGCCTGAAGCGCGAGACGGAGGCGATACTGGGAACGGCTTCTCCTCGGAAACCCAAGGTGTGAATAGAGGCGAGGTCCGCACCAGAGCGGATTTTGCTCGTGGCGTGGCGCTCGAGGCACAGCAATGCATCGTCCCTGTCCATTCCGATGCCGTTGTCCGTCACCCGGATCAGAGAGATTCCACCGCGCCGCGTCAGAACCTCGATTCTGGTGGCATGCGCGTCGATGGAGTTTTCCACAAGCTCTTTGATCACGGCGGCCGGTCGTTCGACGACCTCTCCTGCGGCGACCTGGCTGGCGACTTCTTCCGACAATAACCGAATACGGGACATGGTGGAAGAATGCCCTGTGATTTAGGCGGCGAAAAACGTTAATTTCAGATCGGAGTGCGAAGCGTGGCTTTTCGCTCTTTAAAAAGCCTTTGGCACCCTCGATCGAGGAAGGTTAGTGCGGTTGCCGGCTCTAGAAAGCGGGTTGGAACAGCGTCTGCCACGCCCACCACGCCGCAAAAAGAAGAGCCGCAACCAAGGTGAAAAACAGCCACTTTCCTTGTTGTCTGTCCCTGCGCCGCGCGCGTGGCGCCACCGTCGCATCTCCGTTGAGGTAACGGTTGTCAGGCAGAGTGACTCCGCGGTGGGCGCCGCCCTGTTCAATGCGGGAGGCGTTTTGTAGGAAGTTTTCCCGCTGTTTTTTTTGAATCTCCTCGGCAATTTTAGGAGCCTTTTTGATGAAGCTTTCGTGGCGTGCCGTGGCTGCCTTCAGTTGTGCTTCTTGTTCTGCAAGGTCGCGGCGGCGCGCCTCAAAAGGAGTCTCCTGTTTGGGAGTCTTCGTCTTGGATGAAGCCGAATTTTTGCCTGATCGGAACAGCATGGCTCAGAGATATTAAAATTGTTGAGCTGCTGGCCTAGCGGCTTGGCCCTGAGTTTAGCAGCGCAATGAAAAGAAGAATTCCGACGATGACCAGAGGCAGCGTGAATGCCAACCCCGCCTTCAGCCAGTAGTTGAAGTCATGGCCGGCTGGCTCGTGCGAGTAGTGGGCGTGGCCTAGTTCGCTTGCGATCTCGCTGCCGTCGCTCTCTGGTGAACCGATGCGCGGTATGGTCCTGGCGTACTCGGCTTTGGCATCGTCCAAAGCGCTTAGGGCGCGCGTTAACTCCTTGCTTAGATCCGGTCCTTCGACCCCTTTGAGATCGAGGCTTTCAAAGTATTGCAGGTGCAGCGTGAAGCTTTCCCTGATGCCGCTCAACATTTGGGCCCGGCGTTGAGTTTCAAACTCCTCGCGCTCCACGATCACGAGTGCGCGTGTGAGCTTGTCAACCATCTCCGCCCGTCCAGTTTGCAGCTGCTCTTGCCTCCGGCTGAGTTCTTCGAGCTCACGCTTTTGGCGCTCAACGACATCCTGCTGGCGTTTGAGAGAAAGAAGCTGCTCCTGAGCTTTTTGAACCTGGGAATCGAGGTGTTCCGGAGAAATTTCGTCTTCCGAAAGTTCAAAGTTATCTTGAGGGGAGCGGGAGCGATCAGCCATGTGGAAGTGGGTGTTAGAATAGCCTTCTCACGCGGAGCTTTTTGAAGCCAGATCTTTCATTTAAAAATCATCTGTCTGGCGCCCGTTTTCAGCTTTTGGGCAGAATCTAACCCGCGGCCCTTGTTTTTTTTGAGTCTCCCTTTTTTCGCCTTGATATCGGGCGTGGCGGTTAAGTGTGGCTATCGGGCTACAAATTCCATCCCGAAACGGATCCAGAGAGGGATGGTGAAAAGCCCCAACGCGGAGCTGAAGAGGATAATGTGGACGGAAAACCGGCTGTCTGCGGAGTGGTGCCGGCAAATGACCACCGGCATCAAGGCTGAGGGCATCGCGGCCTGCATGACTAATACGTTTTGGAGTGCTTTGGCCATCGGAACCCATCGGGCGACAGACAGAATAAGAAGGGGAAGGACGGCCATTCTTGCTAACATTGCGATTGAAAGAGCCTTGTATCTGGGGTGTTCCCTGGTGGCCTGTCGCATCTGGTCGTACATGGTTGCCCCCGTCAGCAGGATCGCCAGCGGAATAGCGGCCTGGCCAAGCATATGCAAAGCCTTGCGTAACACTAAAGGCATCCAGCTGTTTGCATGAAATAGATTGAGCAGACACGAGGACAATATTGCAAGGGTGGGTATGTTGATGAGGCGTTTCCATACCGGCCCTCCCTGGTTTCTCGCCAGAACCCAGATGCCAACGCTCCACATCGCAACCTCAACTCCTAAGTTATGGATGAACAAAACCCCGAGGGTTTCCCTGTCGTACAAGGCCTCTACCAAGGGGATCACCATGTACCCAAAGTTTTGAACCCCTGCGGTGATGATTCCCGCTCCGTTTGTTTCTGGGGGCAAACGCAAGGGTGCTAGCATGAGTGCAACTACCCCCATGCTGGCGGTGATTAGGGAAAAGCCAATCAGGGGAGGAAAGCCGAGATCACCGGCCTTGGTTAGCAGCGGATTGTCCAGAACGGTGTCTGCAATCAACGCTGGCAACAGAACGTTCACTCCGAGTTTGAGCAAGGAGGTGTCGCCTTCCTGCGACATCCATCGGAGCTTTCGAAACAAGGCGCCCGCGCCCACAAGGATGAAGACGGGAGCTACAATTTTGAGAATCTGAAGGAAGTTCACCGGTGGGGAGCGACTGGCTTCAGCGGGGGAAACAAGCTTTGAATCAGGAGTGCTTCCTTTGGAAGAAGTCCCCTGACTTGAATGATGCCGTCTGAAACGGGCTGGTCTATGAGGATGTCGTTTGGAAGGACCCTGGAGATTTTAGCGTCGCCAATATAGGCCACAATGGATTTGCCTCGGCTGCCGGAGCTGAGGTTGGACAACGTGATTTGACCAGAGGGATCGAGTTTGAAAAGAGCGGCCCACTCCCCGTTCTTGTTCTGGTAAACGTGCGCGCCGGTGATTTGACGTTCGCTGAGGCTGGCAGCGCTTTCGTGGAAGATGTGGCGTACGGGTATCCCGACGCGCACCGGAATGGCGAACGGATCGGCCGTGGATGCGTCGACTTCCACGTAAAACCTGACGGTCACCGCCTGCTTGCGGCCGGCGGCTTGCGCGGGGGAAACCAAGCAGAGGGCGAGGCTCGCCGCTACGCTGAGTCGAAAAAGGGGGTGCATAGACTTTGATTGTGCTCCGGTTGTCTCAAGTTTGCAAACCGGCAGGACTCTATCTAAAGTCTCAGGATGCGTGTTCTTATTTTGCCGACGGTCCTTCTTTTGCTCAGTCTCGCGTTTGTGCGGGCGGAGACTCCTGCCAAAGAGCCGTCAGAGCGGGGCGTCTGGCCGTCTTTAAAGAGGACGTGGACTGCAACGGTGGATGGCGCTCAATCTGCAGCCAAGGCGACAACTTCCGCAGTGCAGTCTGCTTCCCACTCGGTGGTCGGTGTTTTTCTCCCTGGCGAGCCCAAAGCTGGTAAAAAGTTGCCCTTGGAGTTGCAGGTGGTGTGCAGCCCTTCACCCTTGTTTTTGAAAGGGACGAAAAATCTTTCCGTCTTAATCAAAGTGCACAACAGTAGTAAACGCAGCCAGTTGCTCGAGTTTCCTTCGGCGCAAAGGGCGGATGCCGTCCTGCGCGATGCCTCCGGTAAAATTGTGGGGCGCGCTTTTACGAACGTTTCTCTCAAGGCCGATTCCAGCCTTGTCACTGTAAATCCAGGTGAGCGGCTTGAATATTCCTTGTCGTTGCCAACCGATGGAATGCAGGAGGGCAAGAGGTACACGCTGGAGTGCGCACTCGTGGGGCAGGAGGGGCTCACCGCGAGACTGCAAATCACCGCAAAATGAGCCGGTTCCCGACAGCCATTCTGGGTGGTCGTTCGTTTTTTGCACGGGCTAAATCAAGGACAGGCTGCGCGTTCGTTTTTTTTGGATTATCCTACCCCGCTCTCAGTTCTAGTGACCCCTCCCACGCCTAAGGACCAGAGGCTCCTTCTGTCATGCCTGTTTTTTCTGCAGGCGCACGCTATTGCGCTATGGTTTGTACCCTTTAGTTCGGTTCTCAAAGCGCATGGGCTCGAACATTTAACGGCCTGGGCTTTCGCCACAGGAGCCGTTGCCGCCTTTATTTCCCCAATGCTCACAGGCGCGCTTGCGGACCGGCACCTTTCCGCAACCGTGATTCTGCGCGGACTCGCCCTCGGGATGGCCGCTCTCCTTTTCCTAACCTTTTGGGCGGTCGAACATCAGTGGCACTCGTTTGCCATTCTCGGGTTGGTTCAGCTTCTACAGTTCTGTTTCGCGCCCGGCTGGGGCGTCACAACCATGTTGGTTCTTGCCCAATTGCCGGATCCAGGCCGGCAATTTGGCGCCGTGCGCGTTTGGGGTACTTTTGGTTGGATGGCGGCGGGTCCTCTTGTGAGCCTTGTCCTGCAGGCGGATGGCTCGACTCTTTGCGGCTTCGCCTCTGCTGTTGCTTGGCTTGGAGTGGCCGGGCTCACGTTTGGGTTGCCGAGGGTCGCCCCGGAGGCCGCCAAAAGCCCGTTGAATTGGAAGAGCCTTTTCGGATTTGAGACGTTCGTTATCTTGCGTGATCCGCAGCATCGGGCTTTGTTTCTAACCGCAGGACTTTTCAGCGTGCCGCTGGCGGCCTTTTATCCCTACACGCCGATGCACTTGCAAGATCTTGGCGTGCAGAAAACAAGCGTTGCTATGGCAATGGGCCAGATTTTCGAGGCCGTTTCCATGTACGCCATGGCGCCGCTCCTCACCCGTTTTCGGTTGCGATCGCTTTTCATCTTTGCGATCTCTGTTGCCCTGCTCCGTTACCTCCTCTTCGCTTCAAACACGCTTTCCGGGGTGCTTGTCGGTATTTTACTTCATGGGATCTGCTTCTCCCTCTTTTTTATCCCGGCGCAAATTTACATCGAGCACCGGATTTCGCGCGAGTTGCGCTTTAGGGCTCAGGCGTTGATGACGTTGCTGATTGGTGGTTTCGGGAACCTCTTTGGTTGTTTGGGGTGTGGAGCCTTGCGCAGTGTGTGCACCCGGAACGGAATTACAAATTGGCCCATGTATTGGCTGGTTCTGGCAGGTGCGGTGGCCTTGGTGGGAGCCTATTTCCTGTTAGCCTATCGTCCCAGAGGAGCAGGCGCTGGGGAGTTGGTGGCGGCGCGAACCACCAATGCCGAGTGAGGCTTGGATTGTGTTTGGCGGGTGTGGGTATGACGAATTCGGCGGGCCGATCCCAGCAGGTGGGAAGAGGGTCTCAAAAATAGGCTCTACGTTGTGTGTGGATTCTGGGTTAGCTTCAAGCACCCTTCGCCCTTTCCAATTATTGTTTAGAGCGAATCAACGTTTCCCCTTTCCTCATGAGAATATCTACGATCATCAGTGCCGTTGCCTTCACAACGGCTGCGGTAGCCCCAGCTCAGGCGGCGGATAAGCTAATATTGCAAAAAGGCGACCATATCGCATTTGTTGGAAGCGGCTTGGCGGATCGCCAGCAGCACCACGCCTGGTTGGAGACCCTCATCCACAAAGCTTATCCTGATCTCGATCTCACCGTGCGCAACCTCGGGTTCGCCGCTGATGAAGTGAACTTGCATCCCCGCTCCGACGAGGTTCCCACGACCGAGTACTTCTTGAATATGAAGCCGGGTGCGTTGACCACCACGGTGGGCAAGACGGAAGTCACTTATCTGGCGGGAGCCGATTTTCATGCCAACGTGATTTTCGCGTATTGGGGATTTAACGAGTCATTCAAGGGTCAGGAGGGGCTTGCCGAGTTCAAAACCAATCTCGACACGTATCTCAAACAACTCGGCGCCTCCGATAACGGCAAGGGTAAGCCACGGGTGATTTTGTTCTCCCCCATCGCTCACGAGAATCTAAAGAGCACCCATTTTCAGGACGGCGCCGCCAACAACCGGAATCTCGCGCTCTACACTGCGGCAATGGCAGACGTCGCCAAAGCCAACAGCGTGCCTTTCGTTGATTTGTTCGCGGCCTCCACGGCGCTTTTTGCCGAAAGCTCGACTCCTCTGACAATCAACGGGATCCACTTGAACGAGGAAGGGGACAGGCAACTTGCACCCATCCAGTTCAACGCCATTTTCGGAACCGAGGCCCCGCCGCGGGATGCTTCCCTGGCCGAACTCAGAGAGGCAATCCTTGAAAAAAACGTCCAGTGGCACCACCGCTACCGGACGGTTGATCAATACAATATTTTCGGACAGCGCTCGCGCATTCCGTACGAGGGCGTGACCAACGCGCACATTCTTGGACAGGAACTCGCCCAGCGGGATGTTAAAACAGTGAACCGGGATTTGGTGGTTTGGGCTGCGGCAAAGGGGAGGAAGCTCGCCGTTAAAGATGACAATTTGCCCCCCGTTGACTTGACGCCTCCCAACAGGACTGAGGCCAAACCCTATCTTACGGGTGAGGAAGCCATCAAATGGCTGACGGTGCCAGAGGGATGTAAGGTGGAATTGGTGGCCTCTGAGGAGACTTTTCCCGAGCTGGTGAATCCCGTTCAGATGAACTTCGATGCCAAAGGGAGGCTCTGGGTGGCCGCTTGGCCGACCTACCCCGAAACTTCCCCGACCACGAAGAACTTCGACAAGCTGCTCGCCATCGACTTGGACCCTAAAACGGGCAAGGCCTCCAAAATTACGACGTTTGCCGACGGGCTCAATTGTCCAACCGGCTTTCAATTCTACAAGGATGGAGTCGTGGTCATTCAATCTCCCGATATGTGGTGGATGCGTGACACCGATGGGGATGGCAAGGCCGACTCCAAAGAGAGGATCGTGCACGGGATGGACGCCGCAGATTCCCACCACGAGACAAACTCAATCTGCTACGAGCCCGGCGGCGCCATGTATTTTAGCGATGGCGTGTTCCACCGCACCAATGTCGAGACCTTCAACGGCCCCGTGCGCAACGTCAATGGGGCGATTTATCGCTACGAACCGATGACCGGCAAGTTTGGGCGGCACGTGCCTTACGGATTCGCGAATCCCCATGGCCGTGTTTTCGATTACTGGGGCAATGACCTCGTTACGGATGCAACGGGCAACGCGAACTACTTCGGACCGGCATTCAGCGGGCACCTCGACACGGGTTCGCATCCCGGTATGCAGCAATTTTGGCAGCGTCCTTCGCGGCCCTGTCCTGGAACCGCGATTCTTTCGAGCCGCCACTTCCCAGACGACTGGCAGGGATCGTTTCTAAATACCAACGTGATCAGCATTCAGGGAATTTTCCGGGCGAAACTCACAGACGAAGGCTCGGGGATCACAGGGGAAACCTTGGAGCATCTGCTCACGACGGACATTGAAAAGAATCCGAACTTCCGGCCTTCCGGAATTACGGTGGCGCCGGATGGATCTCTCTATTTTATGGACTGGTCGCAGATGCTGATCGGGCATCTCCAGCACCATTTGCGCGATCCCAATCGGGATCACCAACACGGCCGCATCTATCGGATTACTTTCCCTGCGAGACCGCTCCTTACACCGAAAAAGGTCGCTGGTGAATCGATTGAAAATCTCGTCGCGCTTCTTTCTGAACACGAAGACAACGTGCGTCTTCGCGCGAAGATCGAACTTGGAGGAAGAGACTCCAAGGAAGTCATTGCCGCCGTCCAGAAATGGGAAAAGGCTCTCGATAAGGCGGACGCCAAGTACGAGCACAACCGGCTAGAAGCTCTGTGGGCGCATCAGTGGCACGACAGCATCAATCTGGACCTGCTCGCAGATGTGCTCAAGTCCCCCGAGCCGCGAGCCCGGGCCCAAGCCGTGCGTGTGATGGGTTACTGGCGCGACCGCGTGCCGAATGCGCTGGCGCTCCTCAAAACTGCCAGTGCCGATGAACACATGCGTGTGCGTTTAGAGGTGGTTCGCGTCGCAAGCTTCTTCAAAAACGCAGATGCCAAACCCGCTCTTGATGCGGCCTATGCGGTGCTTAAACAGCCCACGGATTACTACATCGACTACTGCTTTAAAGAAACCCTCAAGCAGCTCCAGAGTCTCCAGACGGAATTTGTGCTTCCTTCTGACCCCGCCATTTTAGGGGTCGTCTTGGAAAAACTCACCGATGCTGAGCTTAACAAAGCTCCCAGCGTGGAGCCGGTCTTAAACGCGCGGCTCGCCCGCAAAAGCATTGACCTTGGGACGCGTGAAAATGCGCTCAAGGAACTGGCGAAGCTGCATTCAACCACGCGTGAGCTTGAAATGATCGGCGCCTTTGGCTGGCTTGATGCCAAGGGTGGCGCTGGAGCGGGAGCCGCTGAAGAGTTGGGTAAATTGGTCGCAGTGACGCCCGCTCCAAAACTGGTGGCGGTGCGTTCCGAATTGGCCAGTCTCGCTGAAAAAGCGACTCAGAATGGGGTGCGGCGTGCGGCTTGGGGAGCCTTGATTCTTGCGGATTCCGATCCGCAGGCAACTTGGAAACTTGCGCAGAACGACCCCGCCAGAGCCGCCTTGATCGACGCGATCAGTTTTGTGGCCGATCCCGGCTTGCGCGCCAAGTTTCAGCCTTTGTTGGCCGAGTCCCTGGCAAACGCGAAGCTCGCATCCGCAATCCGCGCGGCCGTCGTTCGTGCGCTTCCTTTGACTGGCCCGGCAAATGCCAAAGCCAACTTCGTCACGTTGCTTGGCTTTCTAGAAAAGGGCGACGAAAGGACGGGAGCTGCGCGCAGTCTTCTGCAGCTGCCTCGAGATAGTTGGAGCGCAGAAGGCGTTTCCCCTGCGATCAAGAGCGTCCTGACTTGGGCAAATTCAGTCCCCACGGACAAACGCACCCAGCAGTCTTTTGTCGAAACGGTGCAGGCAGCCACGCAATTGGTAGCACTGCTCCCATCCTCAGAGGCGACCGGCGCAGGCAGGGAGTTGCGGGGTCTCGGCGTCAGCGTCTTTGTGGTTAAAACCGTCCGGGAGCAGATGCGTTATGACACTGCGCGATTGGTGGTAGAGGCCGGAAAGCCCTTTGAATTGATCGTCGAAAATACAGACGTGATGCCGCACAACCTCCTGGTGGTGACTCCCGGTTCGCGCCAATCAGTGGCGGAATCCGTGCAGACGCGCCGCCCGGACCAGCTCGACAAGAAGGGGCGTCCCTATGTTCCTGAAAAAGACAGTCGTGTGCTGGAAGCCACCAAGCTTCTTGAGCCCGGGCAGAAGGAGACGATTAAAATGAATGCTCCAGGCAAAGAGGGAGAGTACGAGTACGTGTGCAGTTTCCCAGGTCACTCGATGATTATGTGGGGGAAACTCGTGGTCACAAAAAACGTGGAGGACTACCTCCAGAGCCATCCTGAGAATATCCAACCCGCAGCAAGTGCGGAAGGGGGACTGGGACACAAACACGCGTCCGCGAAGTAATCCCGACTGAAGGGGTCTAAAGAAAAGGAGCCAGTCGAATGTTCGGCTGGCTCCTTTTTTGTTCCGCCTTTCAATTATTTTGAAAGTTCCGGCAACTCCATGAAGGCGTAGCAAAGCATGTGGAGGATATGCATTTGTACGTCCTCAACCCTGCCGTAATGAGTGTCCTCGGTGACGAGAACGTGTTTTGAAATTTCTGCCAGACGCCCGCGCTTGGCCCCGACCAAAGCCGCGGTTTCCAATCCCTTCTGATTGGCCCATTCCACGGCCTTGACCAGGTTCGGGGAATTGCCGCTCACGCTAATGGCAATCACAAGATCGCCGGGGCGCGCATAGTTTTCAAGCTGCCGACTGTAGATGTCCTCGTAGGAGTAGTCGTTACCGAGCGCCGTGATCCAGGACACGTTGTCCGTGAGCGACATGACTCGGAATCGCTTGCCAAGCTTATCGGAAGCGCCCTTGCCCAGGTCGGTGGCAAAGTGGGATGCATTAGAAGCGCTGCCTCCGTTTCCGATCGCGAAGACCTGTCGGTCTTCTCTCCACACGGTCTGAAGGGCGAGTGTGAGTTTCTCGAGGGCGGGCTGGGAGATGGAGTCCAGCGCGGCATGTTGGGCGGTGATGTATTGGGCGATCCAGTTTTTCATAAATGGGGTGTTGTTTTGGGCGTTCACAAGGGCAACTCACAAGCGACTGTTGGCCACAGCCAGACTTCCGACCAGAACGGCGTCTTCCATCAGTTGCGCCAGGCGAATTTCGGGGCCCGGACGAAAGGGTTCCATGAGCCACTGAGGCAGCGATGCGGCGATCCGTTCGCTCAGAGGGGGGCCGATGAGAGCGAGGCCGCCGCCGAATACAACGGTCTCCGGATGGAGCAGGTGCACCGCATGGGAAAGCGCGTAAGCCAGGGAATCGGCGACGGCATTGATGATGTTCTCGGCGGCCGGATCGCCCTGAAGAAGCGCCGGAGCCAGTGCTCGTGCTTCGGCGCCTTTGGCACATGACTCGCCCAGGACCTTGGCGAGTGCGCCGTGCGGGTCATTTGCGACAGCCTCGCGAACCATCCGGTCAACGCTCCAACCCGAGGCGAAGTCCTCGGTGATCGCGCCCTCCCTGGTGAGTCGCAGATGGCCTAGTTCCACCTCTCCCGGGGGCGCGCCATGATAGATTTGGCCGTTGACGACAAGGCCGCCACCAACGCCGCTTCCCGCATTCATCCAAAGCACGGGGTTTGAATCTCTTCCGGCTCCGTAAAGAGCTTCGCCTAAGGCTGCGGTGTTTGCGTCGTTCTCCACGTACGCGCGCAAGCCGGTGCATTCAGTGAGCCAATCCCCAAGGGGAAAGGCGTTCCAACCCTCGATGTGGTAGGAGCGTACGATCCGGCCGGTTTTCCAGTCCACGGGACCGCCATAACCGACTCCGATTGCCGTGGCCTGCCATTTAGCGGCCAGGCCTGGGAGGGCACTTGAGAGCTGTTTGCAAATCCCTTCTGCACCGCCTGCACGGTTCACCTGAAACCTGAGGCGTTCTAGAATCTGCCCTGTGGCTGTGCCTGCGACGATTTGAAGTTTTGTTCCGCCAATTTCGATCCCAAGAAGGCAACCTTGATTGTCGCTTGAGGATTGCTTGGGCAGGTTGCTGTGATCGACGGTCATCTTTAAATTAGAAGTGCAGTTTGGCTCGATGGCTACGACAGAGAGGACTCAAAATACGACAGGTTCTTGAGCCGGGCATGGCAAGAGAGAGGCAAAAAAAAACCAGGCACCTTTTCAGGTAGCCTGGCCTTTTGAATCGGCCACGAGGGCCGACTGAACTACTTCTTGAAGCCCTTTACGTTTTTGGAAACGGGAGCGGAGGAAGTGGGCTTGCTGTCCTTGGCGCAAGCGCCGAGTCCGAAAGCCGCAGCAACGATAGTCAGTAAAGCAATGTGTTTCATAGTTTTTGTATTCTGTAGGATGTCCGCCGGAATGGCGAACCTTCATCTTTAGAAGTTTGGGCACTTCTGACAACGCTTTTTTCACGCTTCATCCGTATCGAGGATAGAAACTACGGTTCCTGTCTCTACGAGATTGAATAATTCAACAACGTCTTGGTTGCTCATGCGCACGCAGCCATGGCTTGCAGGAGTTCCCAAAAGGTGTTCTCCATTTGTGCCGTGGATGTAAATGTATCGGGAGTGGGTGTTAGTGTTCTCAAGATCAAGGCCTTCCAGCCATAGGATCCGCGTTTGCACGTGGTCGGTTTCGTCTTCAGGTGTCCCGATCCGGCCCGTGGCTACTCTGGAGACGAAAATTTCCCCCAAGGGAGCGCCGTCGCCCCATTTGGACTCGATGCGAAACTTTCCCGTGGGTGTCTTTTGGCTTCCTGCTGCAAATCCGAGGCCGAATTTAGAGGTAGAGATCACAAATTTCCGGATAGTGGCGCCGGCCTCGTCCAAAAGGGCGAGTGTTTGGGTGGGAACATGAACTCGTATTTGCATCGTGACTCTGACACTGTACACGGTTCAGATTGTTTTATGAGTCGGAATGTTCATGTAGCTATTGTTGGTGCCACGGGCGCTGTAGGCGTGGAAATGCTAAAGGTTCTTGAGCGCAGGAATTTTCCTGTGGGCAAGTTAACTTTGTTAGCCTCGGCAAAGTCCGCCGGGCGCCGCCTGACGTTTAAGGGGGAGGAGATTGAAGTGCAGACGCTGGGTGAAAACTCTTTTCACGGTGTGGATGTCGCTTTGTTCAGCGCGGGCGGATCTATTTCCAAGGCGTTCGCTCCGGTTGCCGTCCAGTCGGGGGCCGTGGTTGTGGATAATTCGAGTGCCTTTCGCATGGATGAACACGTGCCCTTGGTGGTGCCAGAGATCAACGCTTCAGACATCAAGCTGAGTCGGGGGATCATCGCCAATCCAAACTGCACTACGGCAATTACGCTGATGGCGCTGTGGCCGTTACATCAGGCATTCGGTGTTAAACGTGTTTTTGCCGCCTCCTATCAGGCCGTTTCGGGGACCGGTGCACAGGCCATCGAGGAACTCCGCAATCAGGTGGACGCCCTCGTCGCCGGTCGGCCCGTGGAGACACACGTATACCCGCACCAGATCGCTTTTAATGTCCTGCCGCACGTCGATAGTTTCCTGGAGACGGGCTACACTAAAGAGGAAATGAAGATGGAAAACGAGGGACGACGGATCATGCATCACGGTTCCTTTCGTGCGTCCGTGACGTGCGTGCGCGTGCCCGTGTACAGGGCTCACTCGGTCGCGGTGAATGCCGAATTTGAGCGGCCCGTCTCGTTGGAAGCCGCCCGGGCAGCGCTGTTGAATGCGCCGGGATTGCAGGTGGTCGACGATCCTGCCCACAATAAGTACCCGCTTCCTCTGGTGTGCGCCGGGCAGGACGACTGCCAAGTGGGGCGTCTACGGTTGGACTGTGCCCTGGACAATGGATTGGCATTTTGGGTTGCTGGTGATCAGCTTCTGAAGGGAGCTGCCCTGAATGCGGTGCAAATCGCCGAGTACCTCTAAAATTCGGTTCAGCGCTACGGCCGAGGGCGGTTATAGCGCGCTTTGCCTCCCATGAGCCGATCTCTCGCTGCCCTCGCCATTGCCGCCCTTTTTTTTAAAGGCGTCGAAGTCGTGGCCCAAACTGCGGTTCCGGAGGGACCCAGCCTCGTGCGAGCGGGGGATGCTGGGGTAGGGAGGCAACTGCCGGATGCTGAATTTAGAACGATTGACGGACGCACTCTCAAACTGAGCGATCTGCTCAAGGGCAGGGGAATGGTTGTGGCGATGACCAGCACGACCTGCCCCGTGAGCAAACGTTATGCAGATACGCTTTCAGCGTTACAAAAAAAACTCTCTGCAAAACAGATAGAGCTTCTTTTGGTTAATCCGTTTCCGAGTGAGAACTCCGGTGAGATTGCCTCTTTTATTGAGGCACACCACCTCGCGGCACCTTACGTAAACGACTCGGGTCTGACGCTGGCCACTGCGCTCCGTGCCTCGAGTACCACGGAGGTGATGCTTTTGGATTCGAACAGAACTTTGGTGTATCGCGGCGCCATTGATGACCAGTTCGGGCTTGGTTACCATCTGAGCGCGCCGCGTAATTCCTATCTGCTTGATGCCGTCGATGCCCTCCTCGCCGGCCATCTGCCGCGCATTGCCGCGACTGAAGCGCCCGGATGCGAGCTTGACTTGCCTGGGGACAAGGGGGCGTTGGCTGGAGGTGTGACGTACCACCGGGATATTGCCCGGATCTTGCAGCAAAACTGCATCCAATGCCACCGTCCGAAAGGGATCGCACCGTTTTCCTTGGAGTCGATCGATGCCGTAAAAGACCGGGCAAAAACGATTCGCCGAGTTGTTGAACAGGGCCACATGCCTCCCTGGTTTGCTGCCCCGATTCTTGCAGGCGCCGAGAATCCTTGGGCAAATGACCGTTCGTTATCGCCACGGGACAAGGCTGATTTGCTGGCGTGGGTGGAATCTGCGGACCGACCGGTCGGAGATTTTGCAGATGCACCTGCGCCGCTTTTGTTCTCTGAAGATTGGAGCATTCCGAAGCCCGACCTTGTGCTTCAACTGCCCAAGCCATTTTCGATTCCGGCTCAGGGAGTGATTCCTTACCAGTGGGCCTATTTGGAGACGGGTTTGAGCGAAGACGAATGGGTGGAAGCGGTGGAGATTTTACCCTCGGAGCGCGACGTGGTTCATCACGTGATTGTACAACTCCTGCCCAAGGGGGCTGATGCGAAGAAAGCCGGAGATGGAGGCGAAAGTTTTTGGGCGGCCTACGTGCCTGGGAACGGGGCCCGGATTTCCCCCAAGGGTTTCGCCCGGCGGTTGCCTGCGGGATCGAAACTGGCTTTTCAGATTCACTACACCCCCAACGGTCGCCCGGTGCAGGAGCAAATGCGCATCGGATTGGTTTTTGCAAAGGAACCTCCAGCATTTGAGTCCAAGGTGGTCGGAATTCAAAACCGTGACTTGGCCATTCCTCCGAACGCTGAGAACCATGTTGAGACCCGCGATCAAAGGGTGCCTTTGGACCTGAATATCACCAGTTTCATGCCGCACATGCACGTGCGAGGCAAGGCGTTCCGCTATGAGGTTATTTATGCCGATGGCCGCTCTGAGACCTTGCTGGATATTCCTCATTACGACTTCAATTGGCAGTTGAGTTACGACCTCAAGCAGCCCAAGTTTATTCCAAAGGGCAGCCACGTCCGTGTGACTGCCGTATTTGATAATAGCTCCGAAAATAAGGCGAACCCCGACCCTTCCAAGCTCGTGAAGTGGGGGCCTCAAACCTACGACGAGATGCTCATCGGCTACCTCGAGGTTTTTAGTCCCGTCAAAACAAAGCCTTAAGAACAGATTCCCCCTCTTTATGAAACACATGAGCCTCCCCCTTGGCGTGATTTTGTGGCTGCCTCTGGCTGTCGCGCACTGTGCAGAAGTGCCGTCTGCCGCGGGTAATGAACAGGTTCGCAAAATTATGGAAACCTACGCGGGCCGAGGCACACTCGCCGATGGGACTCCGCCCACACCGCCAGCGCAGGCAGCGAGTCTGTTTAAACTACGGCCGGGTCTCGCTATTGATCTGATGGCATCTGAGCCTGAGGTGAATCAACCCCTTTACATGAACTGGGACTCCCGGGGCCAACTCTGGGTGGTTCAGTACTTACAGTATCAGTTTCCTGCCGGACTCAAGGTGGTCAGTTACGACCAGCACTTGCGTGCGAAATTCGACCACGTCCCGCTGCCGCCGCCTCAGGGCCAACCGGGCGCAGACAAGATCACTGTTTTTACAGACACCAATGGGGAGGGCGTTTTCGACCGGCATTTCGACGCCATCACCGGTCTAAACATCGCAAGCGCAGCACTTCCAGGTGCGGGTGCGATTTGGGTTTTGAATCCTCCCTACCTGTTGCGTTACCCGGATGCCGATGGCGACGGGAAGCCCGACGGTCCGCCCGAGGTTGCCTTGAGCGGTTTCGGGATTGAGGACACGCACTCGGTAGCAAACAGCCTGCAATGGGGCGTGGATGGATGGCTATACGGCGCTCAAGGGAGCACGTGCACGGGCAATGTAAGTTCGGGAGCTTCCAAAAGCGTCCGCTTTGAAGGGCAGTGTATTTGGCGCTATCATCCCGGCTTAAAAAAATTCGAAGTGTACGCAGAAGGGGGAGGCAACACCTTTAGTTTGGATATCGACGCAAAGGGGCGCGTGTTTTCCGGGACAAACGGTGGTGGAACACGCGGGATGCATTACGAACAGGGAAGTTACGGGATAAAGTCTTGGGGAAAACACGGCCCGCTCACCAACTCCTACGCGTTCGGCTGGTTCGAGCACATGAAGCATGAAGGAGACGCGAAGCGGTTTCCTCAGGCGTTTGTGGTCTATGAGGGTGGGTTGCTCGGCGAAGGGTACGAAGACCACATCATCGCTCCTAATTCGCTGGCAAACCTCGTCTATGTCAGCAACCGGCTTGCAGACGGATCCAGCTTTCGCACACGCGACGAAGCAGACCTCCTAACGACACCGGATCGCTGGTTCCGTCCGGTGGACGCGAAGGTTGGCCCAGATGGCGCGTTGTACCTCGCCGATTGGTACGATACGCGTCTCAGCCACGTGCGGCCGGTGGATGACTGGCATAAAACGAGCGGCCGTATCTATCGTGTGCGGCCAGCGGGAGCGGCGCCGCGGCTTGTCCCGTTTGATCTGCATACCGCGCCTGCCCGCGAACTTCTAGGATATCTCTCTCATGCCAACCGCTGGTTTCGCCGTCAGGCGGCCCTGGAGATCAGCTGGCGCCGACTCTCAGAGCTCGTGCCTGCCCTGTTGGAAAAGGCACGGTCCCAGACTGACGTATACGCCTTGGACGCTCTGTTTGCCCTCGACATGTTGGATGGCGTTGATGCGACCATTGCTAGCGAGATGCTCTTGCACCGCGACCCGTATGTGAGACGGTGGGCGGTCAAAGTGATCGGAGAAAAAGGGGCTGCATGGAAGAGCTGCGCCAAGCCTCTGGCAAATCTTGCCAGCGGGGAAACACATCTCGAAGTGCGCGCCCAATTGCTTGCTTCTGCGAAGCGTTTGCCAGCGGGGATTGCATTGCCGATATTAAGTGTGGTGAGCTCAGAGATTCCTGTTGGAGAGACGCACCTTCCGCTGCTTGCCTGGTGGGCCTTGGAGTCAAAGTGTGGGGCAGAGAGGGAGCAGGTCCTCGCGTTCTTAGAAGAGACTCCGTCCCTGCTCGTTTCTCCCGTGTTTACGAACTTTCTCGTGAAACGGTTGGGGCAGAGGATTGCCTCCGGCGGGGGCGCCGGGGATTTTGCCGCGTGTGAGCGCCTTCTTGCCGTTTTTTCAAAGGCGGGTTCTCAGGAAATGTTTTTGACGGGAATGGCCTCTGCTTTCGAAGGTTCAGAATTTCCAAAATTGCCCGAGGGGCTGGCGCGGGCCCTGCAGCATCATCTCGAGTCCCAGAGTGGGGGCTCCGCTGTGGCGGCTTTGCGCTCTGGAAGTTCAGGGGCCGTCCCCGCAGCGCTTAAGCGCCTCGCGGATTCGAGTGCCTCTGTTCCGGAGCGCATCGCCCTTGCCAAGGCCCTTTCCGAAGGCGGTCGCGAGGAGGCTGTACCTTCTTTTGTTTCGCTCATGGGCAACAATTCAACCCCGATGGGGCTGAAACGCGTGTTGCTCACCAATGCCGCGAGATTTTCTTCCGAGACCATTCCCAAAACCATTGTAAGTGGATACGAGGCCAAGTTTGGCGGGGATAAAAACGTTCGGGAAGATGCGTTGCGGCTTCTCGCAGGCCGGCGGGAATGGGCTCTCTCGTTAATGGAGGCGGTGGATGCCTGGAAGATTCCTGTAAAACACTTTACTCCTGAAATTGTGAATCTTTTACAGCAGCACAAGGACCTGGCGATTGAAGAATCGATTCGCAGGCATTGGCCTGGGGCGTTCGGTCAGGGTTCACTCGAAACCAGAGCGGCGGAGGCGCTGCGATTGCGAAAAGTAGTTAGAGACGGCAGTGGGGATGCGCTTCGAGGAGCGGCGCAGTTTGAGGCGAGGTGCGTTGCCTGCCATAAACTTTTTGATAAAGGCGGAGCGGTGGGACCGGATCTCACGGGTTATGAGAGGGCTAGTATCGATTTTTGGGTGGATAACATTGTGTATCCAAGTCTCGAAATTCGGGAAGGCTTCGCAAATTACACTGCCAGGCTTCGGAACGGTCAGGTGGTCACAGGGATGCTGGAGACCCAAGGGTTGGGCGGTGTCGTTCTGCGCGACATGGTGGGGAATAAAACGGCGATCCGCCAGGCGGAGTTGATTTCGCTCGAAGCCAGCCCTGTATCCATCATGCCGGAGGGCCTTTTAAGTGGACTGGCTGACGCTGAATTGAGGGACCTGTTTTCCTATTTGATGGCTGTGGTGAAGCCCTAGTTCCAACCTCGCCCTTTTGAGCCGGCCAATGCAGACGGTTTTTGTATGGGGCAAGCTTCGTGCTGCCCTATGGGTTGGGAATGGAATGATCGTCGCTGATTTGGGTTAAAAAAGCGGAGATGGGCCAATCTTACTTGCCGAAGCGCGGTGAAACGGATGCGCTATAGGAATGAGATCCCCAGTCGCTCTAACAACCTCGATAGTCTTCGCCGTTTCCATTTCAGCCTTTGCCTCGGAGGGGTGGCTCGTTGATTTTGAAAAAGCAAAGGCGCAGGCCGCCACTGAAAAGAAGGCAATCCTCATGGATTTCACCGGGTCAGACTGGTGTACATGGTGCATTCGTCTGCGCAAAGAGGTGTTTGAGACAGAGGCTTTTAAGAAAGCCGCACCGAACGGTTTCGTCCTCCTTGAACTGGATTATCCCCAGGACCAGTCCAAAGTTTCAAAACCGATTCAGGAGCAAAACGAAAAGTTGCAGCAGGCTTATGCCGTCACGGGTTATCCCACGATTCTACTTACAGACGCCACAGGTCGCCCCTTTGCTCGGACGGGTTATGAGAAGGGCGGGCCCGAGGCCTATCTGAAACATCTTGGGGATTTACGGGGTAATTTAGAAAAGCGTGATGCGGCCTTTCAGAAGGCGGCGGGCGCATCCGGTCTTGAAAAGGCGCGAGCGCTGAAAGACGGGCTCGATGTTGTGCCTGAGGAGATGGTTGCGGTTCACTATAAGTCGACGCTGGATGAAATCAGGGCTTTGGATGCCGCGGATTCTCTCGGGTTGGAATCGAAGTTCGGCTTTGTGCAGGCCATGCGTGAACACCGGCAGAATTTAAAATCCAAGTTGGAGCAGGGAGGAGAAGCAGTCCGGGCCGAAGCGGATAAGTTCGTCGCGGAGCATCCCAAATTGACAGTAAAACAAAAGCAGCAGGCGTTGCTCGATGTTTTGAATTTTCTAATGCCTCCCAAGGACAACCGCACTGCATTGAAATTGGCTGAGGATGTGAAGGCGTTGGATCCTGAATCAGAGGAAGGTAAGATGGCCGAAAGCATTCGCGCGCAGGTCGAAAAAATGTCTGCGAAATAGGCCCGTCACATCGCGAGATCTTCTAAAAGTCGTGCGCCTCATGAAATGAAGAGTCTTTCGTTTGCGAAGGCATGGCGCATCGTCGCAATTTCCAAGAGGGGAGAAAAACACCCGGCATTCTCTCTTTGGACAGCGAGAGAGTGGGTGACGGCATCAGGAAGCAGCTTCAAGGCTTTTGACAGGACTCGTTGGGAGGCGTCTTGTCCGATCCGTATCAGTTTTAGTGCCGCGGTGCAGGCGCCTGCAAAAGACTGATAGCCGTAGACAAACAAGGCCGCTTCCGTCGGGGTTCCCTGGATGAGCGCTTGTATAGAGCATGCGCAAAGATGATGCCCGTTGGCCTTGCCGCTTTTCACTGCGGCGGAATAGGCGAGGAGTCGTTGATCAGAGCTTGTCGTTTGCAGTGCAGCCAAACGGCGCGTTCCGATTTGACAACTTGAGGAGCGGGCTTCTGCCGCTAGTTTCCACGCGTGAATTTCATGATCGAGGGCGCTGAGATCTTCCACGGAATGGGCTGCCTCGATTCCAAAACGCAGGTATGGTAATTCGAGGCGTTGAAGTTGCGGCAGCATCTGGGTCATTAAAAATTGAGCCAGTCCTGCCTCATTGGTCACGCGACCGAGACGCACCAATTCCTCCAAGCCGAAAGAATGCGCATACGCACCGGTGGGGAAGAGCGGATCCGCCGTTTGCAGCAAGGCAGGAAGCCATTCTGCAAGTGAACGCCGCTCAGAGGCCATGGGAATGGGCACCAGAGAGGGGCTGGAAAACAGCGTCTACGAGCGAATAGGTGTAGTTTTCGCGTAGGAGCAGCTGGCGGATAGCCTGGTCATCGCAGACCCTGAGTTTTCCTGGATGGATTTCGATGGGAAAATGAAGGTTTCCTAAAACCCAGCCCAATCGGGCCGAGTCCGAGGCGTTTTCGGGACAAACGATATCGATGACGGGTTCGGTTTGCTGTTCGATCGCATACGAACGGGTTTCGGAATGAAAGAAGAAGGTGCCGTCTCGCAGAGGGTATTCGAGATCGAATCCAAACTCTTCGCCATCCTCGGCAAATCCCCGCCAGCGCCGTTTGGCAAGCCGTAGTCGGTCGACTTTCAGAATAGTGAGGAGTGTGCCGCCGAGACGGCCTGAAAGTGGACCGTGGATGAGACGCATGACTTCTGCAAAAATGAATTTCTAGAACAAGAAATAACGTTGGGTCATGGGGAGAGTCGCTGCTGGCTCGCAGCGGAGTTCCCGCCCATCCGCTTTTACCACGTAGGTTTCCGGATCAACCTCGATGTGAGGAAGGGCGTTATTCCAGACCAGATCTTTCTTCGAAACATGTCTGGTATTGCGTACCGCAGAGAGACGTTTGCCAAGATTGAGATGGGTTAAAGTCCCTTCACGTAGTGCGGCGTCGCTCACAAACGTGAGAGAAGTTGAATAACGTGCGCGGCCGTGAGCCGCAAATTGAGGGCGATAAAAGGTGGGCTGCGGCGTTGGGATACTCGCATTCGGATCACCCATGTTTGCCGAAGCGATCAAGCCGCCCTTCAGAATGAGTTCGGGCTTTACCCCGAAAAAGGCAGGGCTCCAAACAACCATATCGGCGAGTTTCCCTGGTTCGAGGGAGCCCACTTCATGTGCGATCCCGTGCGTGATCGCTGGATTGATCGTATATTTGGCGATGTAGCGGAGGGCCCGGAAATTGTCCGCCGCAGAATGTGTGGAAACTGGGGAATCAAGTTTTCCAAATTGGACACGCATTTTGTGGGCGGTTTGCCAGGTGCGTGTGATCACCTCACCCACGCGGCCCATGGCCTGAGAATCGCTCGACATCATTGAGAATGCGCCGAGGTCATGCAGTAGATCTTCCGCCGCGATTGTTTCAGGGCGAATACGGCTCTCGGCAAAGGCGACGTCCTCGGGGATGCGCGAGTCGAGGTGATGGCACACCATGAGCATATCGAGATGCTCCTCAATCGTGTTGACCGTGTAAGGGCGCGTGGGATTGGTCGAGGAGGGGAGGACGTTGGCTTCGCCGCAGACGCGAATGATGTCCGGGGCATGGCCTCCGCCGGCGCCTTCGGAGTGATAGGTATGAATGGTTCGCCCCTTGAACGCACGCAGTGTGTCCTCAAGGTATCCCGATTCGTTGAGCGTGTCGGTATGGATCGCCACCTGCACATCAAACTCGTCTGCCACTCCCAGGCAGCAGTCAATGGCCGCCGGTGTGGTTCCCCAGTCTTCGTGTAATTTTAGTCCGATTGCTCCCGCCCGGATCTGCTCGCGCAAGGGTTCTGGCGTCGAGCAGTTGCCCTTTCCAAGGAAACCGAGGTTCATTGGATAGGCGTCGGCAGCTTCCAGCATGCGAAATAAATTCCAGCGACCGGGGGTGCAGGTCGTTGCGTTCGTCCCCGTGGCGGGCCCCGTACCACCGCCGATCATCGTGGTGATGCCGCTGGCCAGTGCATGGTCGATCTGCTGAGGGCAAATAAAATGAATGTGGGTGTCGATGCCGCCGGCCGTGACCATTTTACCTTCGGCGGCTATGACTTCCGTGGCGGCGCCGATGGTCATGGAGTCGCGCTGCCCTGTAGTCGGATCTATGAAAGCGGATCCAAGACCCGACTGGATTCCTGGGTTTCCAGCGTGTCCGATGCCGACGATGCGCCCGTTTTTAACGCCGATATCCGCCTTCACGATTCCGAGGACGGGATCCAGGATCAATGCGTTTGTAAGGACCAAATCCAGACAGTCTGCATCGAGCGCAACGGAACTTTGCCCCATGCCGTCACGGATTACCTTGCCTCCTCCAAATTTCACTTCATTCCCATAGCCGCCGCCCTCAGCGATGAGGTCCCTTTCGACCTCCACAAAAAGCTCGGTATCGGCAAGACGAATTTGGTCGCCGAGGGTTGGACCAAACATGTCGGCGTATTGTTTGCGGGAAATGGGAAGAGCCATGAGGTGGGGCTTTAATCGAGGAGGCCGTTAATTTTCCCGTTGAGGCCGTAGACCTCTCGGGAACCTGCTAGAGCTACGATTTCGACATCGCGGGTGTCTCCTGGTTCAAACCGGATCGCGGTTCCTGCGGGAATATTTAGACGAAATCCCCGGGTGGACGCGCGGTCGAAATCGAGAGCCGTGTTCACTTCAAAAAAGTGGAAATGGCTGCCTATTTGGATGGGTCGATCCCCGGTGTTTGAGACACGCAGCGGACGTGTCTCCAGGTTTGGATTGGCCTTAATGGGCCCTTTGTTTTCGGCTAGCCGATATTCGCCGGGGATCATCGGATGGGATGGTGGACCGTGACGAGTTTAGTTCCGTCAGGGAAGGTAGCCTCGACTTGGACGTCGTGGATCATGTCTGCGACGCCATCCATGACGTCTTCGCGTTTCAGAACGGTTGTTCCGTAGCTCATGAGATCCGGAACCGACCTGCCGTCGCGCGCCCCTTCAAAGATTTCGTAGGTGAGGATCGCGACCGACTCCGGATAATTGAGTTTAAGACCTCGCGCCTGGCGCCTCCGGGCGAGATCTGCCGCGACAACGACGAGAAGCTTTTCCTGTTCGCGAGGTGAGAGGTGCACGTCGAGGGTTCGGTTAGCGGCGCTTGATGGTGCGCACGGCTTGCCATGCCAGCGCCAACACAAGCGCGGCGAAGGTGAGGCGTAAATCGAGAGTGTTGGGCGCGGTTGGCGCGCCCAGGTGAAGGTGCAGGGCGCTCGTGCCGTGCCCTGGGTGGGCGAGGGCGATCACGGGGGAAAGGGAAAGGGCGATAGAGACAATACGTAGTGCTTTCATGCAGGGCATAGATTGCGGATTAGCAGGCCTTGGGGCAAGAGGGTTGGTAGAACATTTACGACGAAAAATGATAAATTAAACCACAAGGTGCTGCTGAATGACCGAGTCGGTGAGTTTTTCGATGGGGCCGCCCGCCACCACGGCGCCCCTGTCCATGATCGTGAAATAGTCGGAAAGCTCCTTGGCGAACTCTAAATACTGTTCGACTAACAGAATGCTCATTTTTCCTTCTTCACGCAAAAGCCGGATCGTATCCCCAATCTGGTCGATCACGTTTGGCTGAATTCCCTCGGTGGGTTCATCAAGGATGAGGAGCTTTGGTTCTGTGAGTAATGCCCGGGCAATCGCCAACTGTTGTTGCTGGCCTCCAGAAAGCATCCCACCCTTGCGAGGGAGGAAATCTTTCAAGATCGGAAAAAGTGAAAAGATCCTGTTCAGGCCGGAGGAGGCGGATTTTCCTCGGGCTACGCAGCCCACGTGAAGATTTTCCTCGACGGTAAGGTGGGGGAAGATTTCCCGTCCTTGTGGCACGAACCCGATCCCAGCTCTAGCGCGCTCTTCGGGGGGCATTGATGTGATTTTACACCCATTAAACACGATGCTTCCGCGAGTCGGGGGAAGTAGTCCCATAATGGTGCGGAGAGTCGTTGTTTTGCCGACACCGTTGCGGCCCATCAGGCAGGTGATTGAGCCGGTGGGTACCGTGAATGAGACGTCCCTCAGGATTTGGGATCCGCCGATGGAGACCTCGATGTTTTCTAAAGATAACATTTTCAGCGGGAGTGTTTGCGGCCGAGATAAACCTCGATGACTTTTGGGTTGGATTGGACGCTGTCGACAGGCCCCTCGCACAGAACGGCCCCCTGGTGGAGAACCGTCACTTTCCGGCCTGTGGAAATCTGCCTCACAAAAAGCATGTCGTGTTCGATGACGATGATGGTGTGTTTACCCGCCAGACTGAGGAGAAGTTCTCCGGTGCGGACGGTTTCCTCGTCTGTCATCCCCGCTGCTGGCTCATCCACGAGCAAAAGTTTGGCGTCCTGGGCGAGGAGCATGCCGATTTCTAGCCACTGCTTTTGCCCATGCGCGAGGGTGCCGGCCTTACGGTTACGGTGGGAGCTCAGATTAATCCGGGTTAGGATTTCATCGATTTTGTCGCGCTGCGTGCTGTCGAGACGGAAAAAAAGGGAGGCGAAGACGCCTCGGTTTCCCGCAAGGCTCAAGAGCAGATTTTCCGCCACGGTGTGATCGGTGTAGACGGTGGGCGTCTGGAATTTGCGTCCGATTCCAAGCCTGTAGATTTCGTGCTCCGACATGGCGCCAAGATCGTGCACGCCCTCAAATTCGATTTTTCCAGAATCGGGTTGGGTGCGTCCCGTAATGAGATCCAAAAAAGTCGTTTTGCCGGCACCGTTGGGGCCGATCACCGTGCGCAATTCTCCCGCTTCAAGGTGAAAGTTTAGATCTCGAATGGCGTGGAAGCCGTCGAAGGACTTGTTCACACCTTCCGCTGTGAGCTGGAATAATTTTTGGCTCATGATAGCGGGGCGTTTGGTCTAAGAACACGGCCTTCGGGGTCCGAGGGTTTTTTTCGGCGGTTTAGGAGCCCTTTGACTTTTGAGGGGATGCTTATGATTCCTTGCGGCAAGAAAAGCACGACAACCAGAAAGAGGCTTCCGAGAAGAATGAGCCACATATCGGGAATGGCTTGAGTCGCCCAGCTTTTCAGTGCGTTAACGAGAATGGCCCCGAGAATGGGCCCGAATAAAGTGCCACGCCCTCCGACTGCAACCCAGACGACGGCCTCGAGTGACTTGTCGGGAGTCATTTCACTGGGATTGATAATTCCCACCTGCGGCACGTAGAGGGCCCCGCCGAGTGCGGCAATGCCTGCGGCGACGACGAACACAAAGAGTTTATAGTTGGCCGCTGAATATCCGGAGAAAAGGACGCGAGTTTCACTGTCGCGAATGGCGCGCTGGACAAGGCCGAATTTGGTTCGGGTGAGCCAGCGGCATCCAAAATAAACGGCGAGAAGCGCGATGCCCGTGCAGATGTACAAGACGCGTTGAGTGGCCGCGGATCGCACGTCGCCGCCGAGAAGGAATTTGAAATCTGTGAAGCCATTGTTGCCGCCCATCAGCATGTCGTTACGAAAAAACATCAGAGACGCCCCGTACGTGAGAGCTTGCGTGAGGATTGAAAAATAGACGCCCTTGATTCTTGAGCGGAAGGCGAGATATCCAAAAACTTTGGCGAGAAGCATCGGAATCAAAAAAACCATCAGTGCGGCGAACGCGAAGCTGGCGAATGGCCTCCAAAAAGCAGGGAGGAACCAGTGGCCGAGAAATACCAGAAAATCGGGCAGATCAGATTTGTACTGGCCAAGCTTTCCAATCATCAGCATGAGGTGCATTCCGATCATGTACCCGCCTAGGCTGAAAAAGAGGGCCTGTCCGAGACTCAATAAACCGGTGTAGCCCCAAAGGAGATCGACTGAAATCGCGAGGATTCCATAGGCCAGATATTTACCCCAGACGTTGATTGTAAAGTTGCTGACGTAAAAAAAGGAGTTTTCGGGAGCCCACGCATTAAGGGCCGGCATGAAAACCAAGAGCACCAAAGCGAGTGCCGCAGCGGCCAAAATTTCCGTACGGGATTTTGTGTTCATTAATTATCGATGCTCCGGCTGCGGGTAGAGAAAAGCCCCGAAGGACGCCACTGGAGGAACAAAATGATCCCAGCAAGGACAAGGATTTTACCCAGCACAGGGTTGCCTAAGATTTGTTGTAACGACTGGTCCGCCATTCCGATGCCGAATGCGGAATAAATGGTCCCGAAGAGGCTGCCGACGCCTCCGACGACGACGGTCATGAAGGCGTCTACGATGTAGCTTTGGCCTAGGCTGGGCCCGACATTTCCAATTTGACTCAAAAATGCACCCGCTAGTCCGGCAAGTCCGCTTCCAAGGCCGAATGTCAGGAGATTGACGCGCTCCGTGCGCACACCCATACAGGCAGCCATCGAGCGGTTTTGCATCACCGCCCGAATGAGAAGGCCGAGAGGCGTGCGCGAGAGCAATTGGAAAACGCAGAACACGATTATGAGGGCAAAGCCGATGACGAAGATACGGTTCCAGCCAAAACTGACATCGTTCAACGTCCAATGACCACTGAGCCAACTGGGGGAGGCGACCTGCACGTTGTTGGCCCCGAATGTCAGACGGAACAACTGCTGCAAGACCAAAGAAACACCCCAGGTTGCGAGTAGCGATTCCAAGGGGCGACGATACAGGAACCTAATGACGCAGCGTTCCAATGCGATTCCCGCGCACGCGGCCGTGAGGAAGGACAGCGGAATGGCAAAGAGAAAATAGCTGTCGTAGAACCATCCCGTGGCCTGGAGACTCGGGAAAGAGAGGTGAAATCCAAACGGAGAAAGTTCCAAGCCGGGGCCGAAAATGCATTGGACGACGTAGGTTGTGTAGGCGCCTATCGCAATCATTTCCCCGTGTGCCATGTTGATGATGCCCATCAATCCAAAGGTGACTGCCAGCCCCAAAGCCGCCACCAGGAGCACAGACCCGAGCGAGAGTCCCCGGAAAAGGGTTCCCCAAGTGTTCACATAAACCAGGTGTTGCTCAATTTTGCGCAAGGCATCCTGCGCTGATCTTGCGGGTGTGCCGGTTGTTTTCGCAATTGCCTTCAGCACATCCTGACTCCGTATGGAACCAAGATCTCCGAGAGTGCGGCAGGCGTTGGAAACGGTTTCAGGTTCGGAAGACTTGAGTTCTGCGAGAGCAATGGCTTCAGAAATAGAACGAAGAATCTGTGCGTCCGTTTCTTTTTGCCGGCGGCTTCGAAGGGCTGGTAGACGTGCAGGATCCTGTTCCATTCCGAGGGTCTCAACGGCTTGGAGCCGGGCCGATTTGTCAGGAGACGAGAGGCCTGCGAGATCCAAAATTGATTTCATGGCGGTGCGCAGATCGGAATCCGTTTCAGCGGCATTCAGATCCGAGGCAAGTAGGCGTAGCGGTTTGCCTGAGGTATCCTTAGGGAAGGAACCGTTTAGATAGAACGCGGCTTGTTTTTCATCTGCATCCTTTGCTCCATCAAGGCGCAGCGCGATTTTTTGGTGATCGGTGGTTTCAAAAAGAAAGATGCCGCCTTCTTTCCAAAGCGTCAGGAGGTTAATAAGTTCGAGGTCAGGTTCAAGAGACTGAAGGAGCGAAATTTGTTCGTCGGTTTTGTCTTCAAGAAGGACGGCCTTTTCAACCATTGAAGCCGAAGGTGAAGCCTGCACAAAAAGAGACGCGAAATTTAAGAAGAGAATCAGATGGAAAAACAGGCGGTGCATGGATGTTGGAAGCATTCGATGAAAACGGTGTGGCCGAGGATTGATGCTTTCTCTAATTCCACGTTTCTTTCGTGGTTTTTTCAAAAAGAAGGGGCGGGCCCTTGAGAGGAGGCCCGCCCCTGTAAACTGCGACTAAGCGGGGGCTCGATTACTTAGCCGTAAACGTTCCTTTGAGCCAGGGCTGGCCGAAGACGTCTTTGTACTCTTTAAGGATCTTGAACTGGCCGTCGGCCTTGGTTTCTCCGATAAACACATTTTTGGTCAGGTGCATGTTTTTCTGCGTCGTCACCTTGCCGCCAGGGCCGTCGAAGGAGATTCCGCTTTGGAGTGCGGTGCGAACTTTGTCCACATCGAAGGAGCCAGCTTTTTCAACAGCGGCTTTCCACAGGTAGACGCCATCGTAGGAGAGAACCATCGGAGAACAGGTGACGCGGCCTTCTTTTTTGACGCCGTCCAACTTGCTTTCCTTCAGCCATTTTTGGAATCCTGAGATGAACACCTTGTTTGCATCGGACTTGACGCTCTGAAAGTAGGTCCAGCAGCCAAGCTGTCCCACGAGCTGCTTTGCAGGCAGCGCTCTGAATTCGTCTTCAGAAATGGAAAAGCTCACAACCGGGCAGCTTTCTGCGGTCAGACCGGCGGCGGCGTACTCTTTAAAAAAGGGAACGTTGGTGTCGCCGTTCAGCGTGTTGATGACACACGCCTTGCCACCTGCGGAGAACCGTTTGATTTCAGCCACGATCTGCTGGTAATCGGTGTGTCCAAATGGAGTGTATTTGCCGGCTGAAATGATCTTTCCGGAAGAGTCCTTTTTGAAGCCACCTCCGATGTTTTCAATCGGAACCCCTTTGCTCAGGAGATACTCGAGGAGGACAAGATTGGTAGTCTGTGGATAGACGTAGTCGCTTCCGAGAAGATAGAATTTCTCCTTCTTTTTACCGAGCATGTAGTCGACGGCAGGAGTGGCCTGCTGGTTAACGGCTTCTGCAGTGTAGAAAACGTTTTTGGACTCTTCTTCACCCTCGTATTGAACTGGATAAAAGAGGAGGCCGTTATTCTTTTCAAATACCGGCAGGACGGATTTGCGAGAGACAGAGGTCCAGCATCCAAAGACGACGGCGGCTTTGTCCTTCTCAAGGAGCTGCTTGGCTTTTTCGGCGAAGAGCGGCCAGTTGGAAGCGCCATCGACGACGACGGGTTCGATTTTTTTGCCCATCACGCCCCCCTTGGCGTTAATTTCATCGAAGGTGTAGAGGAGGATGTCGCGGAGGGACGTCTCCGAAATGGCCATCGTACCCGAGAGGGAGTGGAGGACCCCCACTTTAACGGTGTCTGCAGCAGTTGCAGAGTGGGTGAATGCCAGGCTGGTGAGGGCGAGTGCAAGGGCCGATATGAAACTGGTCAGATCCGGCCGCTTTGAAAGCGGCGGTTTTTTCGGTTTGCGGGCGGTTTTTCTTCACCCCTTCCACACAGATCTTTTTCTTTTTCTCTGTAACAAGGAAAAGATGCAGCGGCCTGAAACAACT
>CANJZW010000053.1 GCA_947479475.1 Chthoniobacteraceae bacterium | reverse complement strand
AGGAGCACCGCCTCGGTCAGCGGACCCGCGTACTCAAAGTTGTCGCTTGTTTCGGTTCCATTCACAGCCGCGTCAACCCACGCATGATAGTGGTTGCCCGCCGGTTGTTTCTCGATCTGAAAGCCGCCGTATTTTTCAACAGGAAACAACTTTGGCATTCCCACATGCGGCTGCATCAACACCCCGCCCTCTCCGATGAAAATGGAACCCGCTGGTGCAAGCTCCTGACCTGCTGGCAACTGGGCCAGTGCTGCGGCTGGAAGCCGTCCCCCGTCGTACCAGGTCACCGGCAGCGTCGGCCCCTTTGTATACTTCGTCCCCGGAAAGACGTACTGCACCGTCTCGGCCGAGGGCCAGGTATGTTCGTTGAGTCCTTCGTTCTCAGCTCGCACACTCACCGGGGACCCGAGCCCGAGCGCGGTAAACACAGGATCAAGAATGTGGCAGCCGAAATCTCCCATCGTTCCCCCGCCGAACTCCTGCCAGTCCCGCCACTTGAACGGATGATACACGTCGGGCGCAAACTCTCTCTTGGGGGCGACCCCAAGCCACAAGTCCCAGTTCAACGCATCCGGCACCACTCCGGGCGCGGGTGGCGCCGTCAGCTTGGTGTATCCGTTCCCGCCGTTGCGTTGCCAGGAGTGGACCGCGAGAATCTTCCCAATCGCCCCGTCCCGGATCAGTTTCACACCGGTGCGGTATTCGCTGTAGGAGTGGATCTGGTTACCCATCTGCGTGCGCACCTTGGACTTCGCCGCCTGTAAACGCAGCTGCCGAGCCTCCCAAACCGTATGGGTCAGCGGCTTTTGACAGTATACGTGTTTCCCCATCCGCATGGCGGCCATCGCGATGGAGGCGTGCATGTGGTCTGGAGTGGAAACAACCACCGCATCAAATCCCGCACCGAGTTTGGCGAACATCTCGCGGAAGTCCGCGTGGTGCGGCACCCCTGGAAACAACTGGTCGATCTTTCCAAAGCGCCCCGCGTCTACATCGCAAAACCCAACGTATTTCGCTCGCGAATGGGATCCAACTTCCTTCAGATCTGAAAGCCCTTTCCCGTCACAACCCACCCCCACAATTTGGAGATTTGAATTTGGGTTTTGCGCTCGAAGCACGGCTGGAAAACCTAGCACGGCAGTTGCCGACGTTTTTAAAAAAGTTCTGCGGGTGGTGTTCATATGTTTTTGGGGAGAAGTTCAACTGACAGACTCGAAAAAGACAGCCTTCTTGGGCTGTGTCAAACCGCCGGGCAAAGAGGATTGCATTCTTAGCCAAACGGCCAGACCGCGGGAACTATTCCAACTCGGGCTTCACGTTGCCGTATGACCACGGCTTGCCTGCATAAGGCGGCCCTTTAGCGGGTTTAGGCGCGACCTCCGAAACCATTTGATTCGCCAGCTCCGTTCCCTTGTTCGCCAACTGCCGTCCCGCGCTAATTTCCAAATTCGAATACGCGGTCAAGCGTGTCTCATAACCCCCACCATTCGGACCAAACGCCTCTTCTGTAGGCACGTATCCCACAATGCCGTTGGAAAGTTCGCAGGGAAATGTGAAGGGATGCCGGCTGCCTTTCTTGATATCCAAGCCGTACTGAACAAAATATTCGGCGGGATTTGAAACAAAACAACAGGGCCCGACTTTGATGCATTGGACTTCCGCTTCGACCAGAGGCGTCGTCTTGTTGAGGAAATCAAGCAACACGATCTCCTTGGCAAAGAGCCAGTCCGTCGTGTCTCCGCCGGGGCGACCCTGACTGACAATCTCAAAACTTTTTGCCACGCGCTGTGCGGAAGGCGCCCGCCTCTTGATTTTGAGAACCTCCTGCCGGGAGTCCACCGGCGCCGTTAGGGTCCTTGGTGCGGAGAGTAAAACCCGGATAGCCTCCGCTCCCACTCTACCCCCCACCAACTGGCTCCATTCCTCTGCCTTGGGCCGCTGGTAGGGACTCAGATTGTCGACCTGGGTCACGTCACCGCACGCCCCCTGCATAAAAACCACAGGCGCCCTGGTGCCGAGCCCGCCTTGGATGGTCCGCTCCAAGTGATAGATCCAGTTCGCTGAAATCCCCCCGGGGTTAGTCGTGGCATGGCAGGCGTAGTTGACGAGAACGCCCACCAACTGGCCCTGAGCGTCCCAGGCACCGACAACCCCAACCTGAGGATCAATCGGACCCGCATATTCCAAAACATCCGGATTGCCCGCGCCAGGATGACTCCAGCTTTGTCCGTTCGTCATCCGCAACCGCCTGTTGTAAGCAACCTTGTCCTCATGCCCAAATCCAAAGCCCAGCGACACCGGCACCTTCGCCCGGTCTGCCGCCACAACACCTGCGACGATTTCATGCGTCACCCGCTGAAGGTATCCAGCGTCCGCGCACGAGGATTCCTCATACGCCAGCCTTCGAACCAAATCCGGCGCCTTGTCAAACTCCCCCGGAAGAACCATCCCAACCGGGCCCGAACTGTGCGAATGCGAGGCGCACACAAGAACACAATCTCCCGGGATCCCGCAGGCCTTTTGAATCAAACTGCGGGCTTCCACCACAACGCTCCGGGGCACCACAAGGGCATCCAATCCCACAATGGCGACGCGCTTTTTGCCATCGTCGAACACCGAAACCCGCACCTTGCAACTGTCATGGAAGGTTTTATGAAAACTCTTTCCATACCCGCCCGGCTGCTCCATTCCGATTCCCGGCGTGATATCGCGTTCCGCAAAACCCGCTTGGACTCCCGAAAACGGGGCGACCGGAGCAACGGTTTGGGCACGCAATCCAACCGGAAAAAACGCAACTGCCAGGATGATTAAAAAGGGGTGGGTTCTCATTTTTTGGAATTAGGGGCATTGGCGAAACTCAACTTGGGACTCACCACTCGGACTCACTCTGAGATGACCGTCTGGCAGGCGAGTCCAAAATTCCTTCATCGATTTCCCTCTCGATGCGGAAAACCCTTGAGCCATATCCTCCCAACCTCCAGCGATTTCAGAAAGAAAATCGACACGGGCTTCCGAGGGCACTGCCGCCGGCATTGGTAACGCAGCTCGCAGGAAAAGGGCCGCGCTAAGCAAACCTTTGAAAAACAAAGTTCGCCCGATGACTAAGGGGGATTTCATCCTAAAGGCAACCCCGCAACGCAGGCTTTCTTAGAAATAAAACCTCTTTCTATCGACGCAATGACGGGGTTTCATGGGGCCATGGTAAGTATTGAAGTTGTTTATCTTGGCGAACTCCGTACGGAGGCCTTGCACGGCCCCTCCCTCAGCACCATCCGAACCGATGCTCCCCTCGATAATTGCGGGAAGGGCGAGCTATTCTCCCCCACCGACCTCGTAAGCGCCGCTCTCGGCACCTGCGTTCTGACCATTCTTGGCATTTATGCCCAGAAACATGGCCTCAACATCTCTGGGGCTTCAGCCTCCGTGGAAAAAGAAATGACGGCTGTCCCCGTACGGCGGATCTCACGTCTCACAACCAAACTCAAAATCCCCATTTCCTCCGAAACACCCCACAGGGAGGCCATCGAGCGGGCAATTTTGAGCTGCCCAGTTCATGCGAGCCTCCATCCGGAAATGGACAAGCCGATTGTTTTTGTGTGGGAGCCTTGACGGGGGACGCCCGTTAAACTGGGACGCGCCGCTGCAGTCGCTTCCGCGATTGCTCTTCGCTTCATCGATCAGCATGGAGTGATAGTCCCAATGCGGGACGCTCACTCCGCGAAGATTCCCGCCCCAGAACGCGCCCCCCAGAACACACCCCCCAGAACACACCCCCCAGAACACACCCCCCAGAACACACCCCCCAGAACCACTTGGCGGCGAGATCCCAAAATTAAAACCAAACATCCCTAGAAATCGGGGGTTTAAACAAGTGTCCCTGCGACCGTGCTCGGCGCAACCTCCCCTCTTCTTTCTATGTTGCTTCGAATCGTTCTTCTTCTTGCCACATCGGTTGGCGTGCTTTGGGCCGACGCCCCACGCCCCAACATTCTGTTTCTTATGGCGGATGACCAGGCGCCTTGGTCGATGAAAAACGCAGGCGATCCGAACGCCTACACCCCAAACATGGACAGGCTCGCACGCCAGGGTTCGCGCTTCTCCAATGCATTCACCCCCACGCCTGTATGCAGCCCCTCACGAGCCTCGCTGATGACCAGCCGTTATGGCTCCGAGTTGAGAATCACGGACTGGATTCACCCAAAAAACGACCCGGGCGTGGGCTTGCCTCTACCCATCCCCACCTGGCCCGAGCTCCTGTCCAAGGCCGGCTATCAAACATCTCTGATCGGAAAATGGCATCTCGGAGACCAAGAATCCCAGCATCCCACAAAGCGCGGCTACAACTACTTCATGGGTTTCATTGGTGGAGGCACCAGCCCAAAGGATCCGGTGCTGGAGAAGGACGGGAAAACAGAAAAACGCGAAGGCTACATCGTGGATCTTGTCGCGGAAGAAGCCATGGATTGGCTTCAAAAACGCGACCCAAAGAAACCCTTCGCCATGAGTGTGCATTTCCGGGAACCCCACGCGGCTTACCTTCCGGTCCGGGCCGAAGATTGGGAAAAGGTCAAAGACGTTGAAATCCAGCTCCCACAGCCTTTGTACCCGGGAACGGATGTTGAGAAGGTCAGGAAATTGATGCGCGAATACCTGGCTTCCGTGGCCGCGATTGACCGAAACCTGGGTCGAATTTTGGACCAACTAGATTCCCTCGGTCTTTCTGAAAACACCCTTGTCGTCTATACCTCCGACCACGGTTACAACATGGGGCACCATGGCATCTGGCACAAGGGCAACGGCCACTGGATCCTGCGGGAAGCCGCCCTACCCCCAGCCACCACCAACATTCCAAAGGGACAGCGCCCCAATATGTTCGACACCTCCCTCAAAGTCCCGATGCTCCTTCGCTGGCCCGGCCACGTCCCCGCTGGCGCGGAGAACAAACACGTCATCTCCCATCTCGACTGGTTTCCCACCTTCGCGGAACTCGCCGGAGCGCAGGTCGCTACGGGAACCGTTTTGAGAGGAAAATCCCTGGTGCCCCTTCTTTCCAACCCGGCCCAGCCCGAGCGACCCGCCAATTTTTACGCGGAATACTCCACCAAACACCAATCCTCCACACACATGCGCGTCTACCGAACGGCCGATTGGAAGCTCATCCGGGACTTTAAAAACACAGGCCGGGATGAACTTTATCACCTTTCCGAGGACTCTGAAGAAAACACAAACCTGATCGGATCCTCAGAACCTGCTGTTTTGGCGGCTGTCAAAAGCCTCGACCAGTCGATCCTGAACCGCATGCGCGAGATCGGAGACCCACTTTGGAACGAACTTGAAGCGAAGCGCTAGCCAATCAGCCCACCCCCTATGAAATCCCCCCTCTTTTTAACCGTCGCACTACTCACCATCACCCTGCAGGGCAAAAGTCCGGCGGCAAATCCCCCCCTCAGGGCCGGGGCTGCGGCCGTAGACATCACGCCCCGGGAGTTTCCGCTAAACATGCCGGGCGGCTTCTCCGCAAACCTGGCCACAAGCGCACACGATCCGTTGAACGCCCGCGCGCTCGTTCTGGAATCGGGCACGATGCAGGTCGCCATGGTCGTCGTCGATACTCTCGGCGCCGGTCCCGAAGTGCTGGACGAGGCAAAGGCTATCGCTTCCGAACGCACCGGAATTCCGATCTCCAAAATGCTTGTCTGCTCGACGCATTCACACACCGCCCCCTCGCATCCTAAGGAAGGGCCCGCCGCGGCGGTCGCCTACCGCAAGGTCTTTGTAGAAGGCCTCGCCGAGTCCATCATCCGTGCGCATGCCGCACTCCAACCCGCCTCTTTGGGCGCAGCCTCGCATGCGCTTCCCGATGAAGTTTTCAACCGCCGCTGGTATTTGAAAGAGGGCAAAATGCCGCTCAATCCTTTTGGTAAACGAGACGCTGTCAAAATGAACCCAGGCACCGGACCCGATGTCCTTGAGCGCCCAGCCGGACCAACGGATCCCGATATCGACGTGCTTTCCCTTCAGGACTCCAAACGCAAACCACTCGCCCTCTTTGCCAACTACGCCCTCCATTACGTCGGTGGTTCACCCCGGGCCCAGCTTTCAGCCGATTATTTCGGCGAGTTCGCGAGGGTGTTTCCCTCCCGGGTTGGAGCCGGCGAAAATTTTGTCGCAATGATGTCCAATGGAGCCTCCGGCAATATCAACAACATCCCCTTCAACGTCGTCCGCCCCCCGCGCGAGCCTTTCGAGCAGATTCGGATCGTCGCTCAAAAAGCAGCCGATACCGCCTGGCTCGCTCTCCGGAAAATAGACGCCCACCGCTCCGATATTCGTGTCGGAATGGTCCAGCGGGAAGTTGTCCTCAAATACCGCCGCCCCACGGAGGAGCAGGTAGCCGAAGCCCGGGCCATCGTCGCAGTGAAAGAGAAAGCCGATATTGAGAAGCTGCCCAATCTGGCTCAAAACTACGCCCGCAGCACGATCGCCGCCGCAGAACGCCCGCAAGACACCCTTTCCGTGCAACTGCAGGCCATCCGCCTCGGCGATGTTGCCGTATGCGGGGTGCCCTTCGAAACCTTCGTAGAAATGGGGCTGGATCTCAAAAAACGCAGTCCTTTCCCAAAAACCATAGTCATCGGCCTGGCCAACGGACGACACGGGTATCTCCCTACTTTTGAACAACATCAGCTTGGAGGTTATGAAACCTGGCTGGGAACCAACGTAGTCGAGGAACAAGCGTCTGTCATCCTGACACAAAACCTCTTGGAGATGATGGAGGAACTCAAAGCTTCCGAATGAAAGCTCTGAAAAGGAGCAATGGCTCCTGGGGTAGGACTTGAACCTACGACCAATCGGTTAACAGCCGATCGCTCTACCACTGAGCTACCCAGGAATGTGATTGCTGCGGGGACAGACTTTCTAGCCGTTTCACAGCCTCTCACGCAACATTTTTTGCTGCTAAAGCGCGCCTTTTTGCAGAATCCCGTTTTTCCGCTGGCCATGGTGGATTGCCCACCGCCAACTTCGTTTTGAAATGCACTCCATCCTAGTGGCTCCATCCATCCTGGCCTGCGACTTTGGCCACCTCCATCAAGAAATCCACCGCGTCGAAACAGCCGGCGCCGACTGGCTGCATCTCGACGTGATGGACGGCCACTTCGTGGACAATATTTCCTTCGGGCCAAGCTTTGTGGACGCCGCCGCCGCCGTGGCCAAAGTGCCCGTCGATACCCACCTGATGATCTCGCGGCCAGACCACTATCTCCCGCGCTTTTTGAAATCCTCCCACAACATCACCATCCACATCGAAGCGGACTGCGACGTGACAGCAACGCTCCAAGCGATCCGAGCCAGCGGCCGTTCCTGCGGTCTTTCCCTCCGGCCCGGCACCCCATTCTCCGCAGTTGCGCCGCATCTGGACGCCATTGATTTGTTATTGGTGATGACTGTGGAGCCAGGGTTTGGAGGGCAGGCCTTCCAGACGGATATGCTCCATAAAATCCGAGAAGCCGCCCAGCTTCGCTCCGAAAAAAATCTATCCTACAGAATCGAAGTCGACGGGGGAATCACGGTCAGCACAGCGGGCCACTGCATCGATGCGGGAGCCGATACACTTGTCGCGGGGACCTCGGTCTTCCGCGCTCCGGACATGAGCGCTGCCATCACGGAAATCCGCTGCGCTAAAAAAAGCTAGAGCGCAACCCTGACTGCTGTTGGGATTAAAAGCCGCACTGGCTGCGGCTGCGACGGCTACGGCGGCTCTTGAATCGGCCGGACCCTCCGGCGGGAATCCGGCGCGTTGGTCGCACCGCCTGCAGGAGGCGGCACTGCCTGGGGAGGCACCGCGGAAGCGCCGGGGCGCGGCACGGTTCCCTGCATCCCCGGACGCGGAATTGGCGCACTCTTGGCGGAATTCCGGACGGCAGGAACGCCTTGGGGCTGCCCCGGTTTTCCAGGCTGCATCTGCTGTGGTGGCGCCACACTGGCGGCAACGGCCGCTTGGTCGAACTCCACGCGCCCCGTCTCCGATCCCTTGCGCAAAATGGCTGTCGATTTTGCCGCCACCGGATTCTCATCCACCGAAACAAGCGACACGCCATCGTCGGTGGGACGATCTCCAAAAATCACGAGCCGAGTCGACAAATCCCGCGAACGCACGAACAAAGTGTAATGCTCTGTCCCATCCTTGCCCTTCTGTTTGGAAATTCCAGCGAGCACCCAGTTGGTGGCAAAGTTTTCAACCGGGGCGGCCTGCTCCGGCGGCGCACTCGCAATGGCGAAAGGCGATTTTTCCAGCAAGGCCCCATACCGCTGGGCGGGAAAGGGAACGGGAACGACTCCCGGGGTCGGCGATGGCGTCGCCGGTTTTTCCACAACCGGTTTGGGAACAACTGGCTTTTCTGAAACAGGCTTTTCTGAAACAGGCTTTTCTGAAACAGGCTTTTCTGAAACAGGCTTTTCTGGAACGGCTTTTTCGGCAACCGGAACAGCCAGGCGCGGCCCCGGAGCGGCGGCATCCTGCGCGTGTGCCAAGCCGCACATCGGTTGCCAAAGGGCCACCCAAAGAGCGGCTGAAGAGATGAAGGAAGGCGCTTTCATCAGCGGGCGGCGAACCATTTGGCGACAGTCATGTCGCAGAGCATCTGGGTGGCGTCTGCAGGGTCGATGCGCATTCTGGACTGCTGAATCACAATAAACCGCTCTGGAGCCTGAAGGTCGGCCAAAAAGCCGCACAAGTTTTTCCAATTGGCCTTCAACTCGAACTGCACGGGAATCGCAACCGCGCCCGTTTCTGTTTTCGCAGAAACAAGCTGCTGCTTGGAAAGGGAGACCCCGTGCTTGGAGGCGTTTTCCTTCAGAAGATTCAGAAGGGCGTTGCCCTCGTTCTGCTGAGCGGCATCGCTCTCAAGCTTGGGCTGACGCTTCTGCATCCAGTTCGCGCGTTCCTCCCAAAGCGGTGCGTTTTCCATCAAACCACGCAGGCTGTCGCACATGCCCGTTTTCTGCACGGTCTGCTGGGCTAGCTGGCTGCGTGTGTTGAGAAAAAATTTGCCGACGAGGACGTTTAGTAGCACGGCCGCAAGCGTGGCCACGATCCCCACCAACCGTTTTTCACTCGTGGATAGTTCGCTCAGTTTCATCGTTTCAACACGGTGTTATCCACCTTCCCTGTCACGCGAAATTGCGCTCTCTCGTTCGGAAGAATGTTCGGGTTGGGGGAGTCGATTTTGAAAGCGGAAAGCTCCGCCTCTTTTTTCAGTCTTCCAACATATTCAATGGCTTCCGCCACGTTTGAGGCTTCCGCGGAAAAGGCGAACTCCTTCGGGTTCATCTGGAACTCGGTGATCCGGATGTCCACAGCTCCCACCGCCTTCGAGGCCTGGTGCAACAGTTCAATCAGATAACGAGAAGGCTCCACCGCTGCCTCCAAATTTCTCCACCGGTTTTGGCGGGCCTTTGTCGCTTCAACCAAAGGCTGCAGCTCGTTGATCTGCCGGTCCAGCTTGGCAATCCGCGACTTCTCAAAAGCCAACCAGCAAAAGCCCGCGGCAAGCAACGCCACGTATCCAATCGCGGCCCACTGCAGACGCTCAATCAGGCGCGACTTGCGCGTGAGGGCCGCGGCCTCCTCGGCCCACGCCGGGGGCAGCCAGTTTCCAGCCAGTTCCAAGCGCGGCTCAATCGGCCCCTCCTCAATCGCCATTTCAGGGAGCGCGGCACGGACGGCCGCCACCCATTGCGGCGAGGCCACACACACGCGATCCAGACGCCCGGGAAGCGCCCCGGAAAGTTCCGCCCCAAGCAGCACACGCTGCACTTCGCCGGGATCCGGCGAGGAAGGGTCGGAGGACAGCCCCTCCAGCCAGAGCAGCTTTCCATCCGAAGCCAGAAGAATAAACGGTTTTCCCGACTCCAGCCAAAGAGCCAGAACGTTCCCCTTCCCCGCCAGCTCCCTAGCCAATTGGACGGCATAGACCCCCACCGCAACCGGTCCCATCCCGGAGGCGCGCAAAGGCTCGGCACAGGTCTTGAGTTCAGGCAGCGGCACCGTGACAGCCAAAATATGCACGTCCGCCTCGGTTCCTCCGAGTTCCTCAATATCAAAGACAAAGTCCTCCGCCGTGTAAGGAAGCAGTTTTTCCAGCTGCAGCTGCGCCATCGAAAGGAGGTCCTCCCGAGGGGCCCTCGGAAGCGTAATCCTCTCCGTCACAATTGCGGAAGACGGAAGCAGAAGCTCCGCCCGAAGCGCGGAAGGCAATTTGCCCGAAAGCTCATGAAGCGTCGCGCCGGTGCACAGATCCGCACCGATTTGGGCGCGCCACCCTTCGGGGGACGGAGACAGTCGCACTAACGGTGCGCCTACACGGGGTTTCATTCGTTCCAAGAGCGTATCTGCGGAGTTCCTGTGCCTTTTCGTACAACCACCTGCACTTGTCGAATGACTTTTCCAGAATAACCTTCGGAACGGATCCGAATGGTCTGCTCATTCACCGTCACCAAGGGGGCCAAGCGCTCCCAGCTTTTAAGATCAAACCCGAGCGCCGCACGCACCTGGTCCGCCCCCGTGAATTTTGGATCATCTTCTGTGTGAAGAATTTGGTCCGGCCCCGAACGGATCTGCAGCCACCGCAGCACCCTGTTTTCATTGAAGCCCGGAAGCAGCCGAAGCACCTCTTCGGGCACCTCCATCAGGTCCAAAGGCCCCGTGCTCTCTAAAGTTAACAAATCCTGCCACCCCGGATAAGTTAACAACGGTTCCATCCCGGGAATCCGTTTGAGTTCCTCTAAACTTTGTAACATTCGATTTGCGGGGTGGTAGTCCTTGGAGTCTTCCTGACCATGGAGTCTGGCTATGTTATCCGCATCTACATAATCGCGCAAACAATCTAGCAGACGTTGACCATCCATTAATTCGACGCCGATGACCAGATCCAGCCACTGCTTGAGAATCCCAATTCTTGAGTGGTCGTTTCCACTCAACATCCAAGCCAGATTAATGCGCCCGCCCTCGCTCTCAATAGTCACTCGATAACCCATGGCGGGAGCAACTTCCGCCTCCAACAGGGAGCTGTAACGGTCGACTTTCGGGTTCAGGGCCAGCGCGATTCCGGAGTGGGCCATCGCCAGAGCCTCCACGGCCCGGGTGTCCTCGCCGTGTTGTTGCACGCGCTGCTGGAGCCAAAAAAACCAGCCCGACACGGCCATGGTCAACACAATCACCGCCCAAAAAACCGCCAGCAAGGCTGACCCCTGCCGCCCGTTTTGCCACCGCACACCTCTAGTGAGTTGCATTTTCATCATGGCTATTGAATGCGGGCCGAAGGCACCGGCAGCACCACCTCGAAGGGTTCGTCCACGGCGCGCCGCCACAACTTCATCCGCACGAGTGTGGGCCGCGCGTTGGCGTCGTCCCAGCGCACCACCCACGCTCCCAAAGAGGGCTGAAAATACCGGAACTCCAAAGCGAAAACATCCGCAAGAATGGGAATCCATTCGTAGGTGCTGTCGGGCTCAGTCAGCAGACGCCGCCGAATCCCCAAATCCTGCAAACGGGAAGTTGAGGCCTTGGGCTGAATGGTGAGGGTCAGCGCGTAGTCGTCCTCCGGCGCCGCCGAGGTCAACAGGGAAAGACCAGGGCGCGCCGTCCACTGCAATTCGTCTGCAGGCGCCATTCCGAACACGTGCGGAATTCCCCGGAGCACATCGTTTTGCCGCAGCGGCAGATTATTCAACACCCCCTGCACGTAGCGCACAAGGCCGTCCATCGCCACCGACTCCAACTGGCTGTCGCGTGAAATTTGGAGCGCCATCAACTGGGTACCCACCAGGCGGTACATCGTTACCAGTAGCATTCCAAGCACGCCGACACCCACCATGATTTCCATCAAGGTGAACCCCGCGCAGCGCAGCCGCCGTTGCCTAACCTGCGGAAGGATTAGCATAAAATTTAAGTTGCTTGGAGGCCCGCGAATCTCCGCCCCCGGGCCAGCTCACTTCCAATGTGACCTCCAGCAGACCGTTGATGATTTTTTTGTTCTGGTCCGTCAATTCCAGCGGCACCACAGACTGCTTGAGGCGCATTCCGGCGAACTCCCCCTTCAGCTCCACCCCCGATGGTATATCCGCATACGGCTGGGCGCCAAACTCCAGCTCCCGCATCCGGTTCAGCAGAGCCCGCCGCGCTTTCCCATCCTCCCGCTGCACCACCCCAGCCAGCAAACCCGCCTCAATGCACCGCGCCAAGGCAAGAACTGCCATGGCAAAAATTGCCGTCGCCAGCATCGCCTCCAACAAAATGAAGCCTCCGCGTCTGCGATTTCCTCGGATCCCACGGATTGAAAAGCGCGCATCCATAGGTCAACGCACCTGAACACCAAGAACTTCTGGCTCCGCCAGCAAAGCTCCAAAGCGCAGCGCCCAGGTGCCTCCCGGCCCCGCGTAAGCCAACTCCACCGGCTCCCTGATGCCCTCCGGCCAAAAACTCCACTCTGCCAGAGGCTTCGGGTCGCGCGCTGCTGTCCGCGCCAGTTCCAGCACCTCTTCCTTTTCCAGCGAGAAAAAATCCCATCCCTCCTCTTGCGCCGGCCCATCCGCCGGAAGGTCCTGTTCGGGCACAATCCGGACGCCTCCCGCCTCCCAGCGCAACCGGACCTCTCTCCGGGACGTACGCGCCAAATCTGCGGCGCGGCCGACAAACTTTTCAAACTGCTCCATGCGCTCACGCAGGCGCTGCTCGGCGAAGAGCCCGCGCATGCTGGGCAACGCCAGACTCAGCATCATCAACCCAATCACAACGGCCATGCTGATTTCCAGGAGTGTAAACCCGGCACTGGTTGTGCCGCGCCTTTTCACGCCGCACTCCCTTCCTTTGAGGCGGCATCGCCAACACGCCTGGAAGCGGTATCGCCAAGGAGCCTCGGCACGGCCTCGCAAACGGCACGCCAGCCCGGAAAACTCCACGTGTTTGGAAACCCTTTGCACTGTATCGGTTTTGCCGCCTGAACCAGACAGTCGCGCCCCTCCAGAAAAATGCACTCGCCGTTTTGCTTGTCCTTCAGAGCCAGACCATCCCGCTGGGGGCGCAGGCGGGTGTATTTTTGGATGAACTCAAACTCCTGCACCCCGAGCAGGCCGGCCATCTCCAAAATCTCTCCATCGCCAATTTTTACTTGGCCGGGCCACCGGCAGCACGCGGTGCAGCGCTGACAGTCGTAATGAACATCTTGGGCCATGAACTCGATCAACGAAAAGGGGGGATTCTCAAACGGGAAGAGCGAAAAGGCTTTGGAAACATGGAGAAGAACTCGCGTTCAGCTTCTCTTTTATTAGCCTATCTTTTCCACAAAGCCAGCCCCTGTATTCATTCCCTCCACTTGACTTCAGGGCGCTCTCGAAGCTCTCATTCCCTAACGCATGAAACTTGCCTCCCGCCTAACTACTCTCGCCTCACTGGCGCTTTCCACCGCGGCATCCACCGCGGGTGCTGCCGTGGATTTCGTTAAAGACATCCAGCCAGTCCTCGAAAACAACTGCGTCTCCTGCCACCGGAAGGGAAACGTCAAAGGAGGAGTCCGGCTGGATACCTTCAAAGAGGCAACCACCAGCGGAGACAACGGCCCGGCACTCGTTCCCGGCAAGTCCGCCAAAAGCGCGATGTACACCACGATGGTGCTGCCTGAGGACGATGACCTCTTGATGCCACCCAAGAAAAAAGGCGGTCCACTCCCCAAAGCAACCGCAGAACTCGTTCGCGCGTGGATTGATGAAGGCGCCCTATGGCCCGCGGATCTGGTTTTAGTTTCCAAGAAAAAGGAAGAAACCACCAAAGTCGACGAGCCCAAGCTTGTCATCGACATTCACGCTCGGATCGTCGCCAGTTCGCCTGCAATCCCTGAAAAGGAAATGAAGGCGTACTCCGAATCCATCCCCGGAACAGGCGTGAATTTCGACTTGGTCTCCATTCCCAGCGGTAAATTTAAAATGGGAAGCCCCGCAGGCGAAGAGGGCCGCGGCAGCGACGAAGGCCCGCAGCGCGACGTGGAGATTGCACCCTTCTGGATGGGCAAGTTCGAAATCACTTGGAACGAATTTGAGCTCTTCATGTATCCAACCGAGGAAAAGCGCATCCGCGCCAGCCACAAGGTGGATGAAAAAATCGACGCCCTCACCGATGCCAGCTCGCGGCCGACTCAACCCTATGTGGAAATGAGTTTCGGCATGGGCAAAGATGGATTCCCAGCCATCTCCATGACCCAGCACGCCGCTAACAAGTACTGCGAGTGGCTGAGCGCCAAAACGGGCCACTTCTACCGCCTGCCCACCGAGGCGGAGTGGGAATACGCCGCACGCGCTGGCACCACCACCACTTATTTCTGGGGCGACGACGCCTCCAAGATGGACGAGTACGCTTGGTGGGCCAACAACAGCGAAGGCAAATACCAGAAGGTCGGCCGCAAAAAACCAAACCCCTGGGGCCTCCACGACATTCTCGGAAACGTCTGCGAGTGGACCCTCGACCAGTATTCCCCAACAACTTACGCCAGCGGAGCCACGGCCAACCCCTGGGTGAAGGCAACCAAGCCTTACCCTCACGTCGCCCGCGGGGGATCCTGGGACGACGATGCGGCAGAAAAACTTCGCGTCGCCGCCCGCCGCTTCTCCGATCCCGACTGGAAAATCCAGGATCCGCAGTTCCCGAAAAGTATCTGGTACCACACCGACGCCCAGTTTTTAGGCTTCCGCGTGGTGCGTCCGCTCAAAACCCCCTCTCCTGAGGAAATGCAGAAATATTGGAACAGCGGCGTCGAGAAAGACTAACTCCCACCCTTCCAGTGCCAGCGGGGCTGGCGTTCATCCCCAGCCCCGCCGTCGCTCAAACGACTTGGATAACCAGCAATTTGCGATAAACTTCCCATCTCTTTTTATGAAGCGTCAGTCCCACACCCCGTTTCCCGCATCTCACGCGTTCTCAAAATTTGCTGTCGCGGCAGTGACCCTGGGACTCACTCTCTCCGCTAATCCTCCCCTCCGGGCGCAAGAGGCGCCCCTGATCACTATCACCAAGAGCGATAAAATCTCCCTCGCCCTGAACGCCATCAGCGGCGCGGAAAGCGCCGTTATTTCCCAAACCATTCAAAAAGACCTCCAACTTTCAGGGGCTTTTTCCATCGGCACGTCCCCCACCGCGGGCTATCTAATATCCGGCGCCTCCTCGGGATCAAGCCTGCGGGGCCTCCTCACCGAACGCGGCGGCCGCGTGATCTTGGAACGCTCCTATCCCGGAAACGCGCGGGCGCAGGCGCACGCCTTTGCAAACGACATCGTCGAAACGATCACTGGGGTGAAAGGCATTGCCGGCTCTCGCATCGGTTTTGTGGCGACGCGTTCAGGGCACAAGGAAATCTATCTGGTCGAATCCGATGGCGGCGGTCTCACCCAGTTGACCCGCGACTCCGGAATCAGCGTCGCACCACGCATCTCCGCAGACGGACGGCGGCTTGCCTACACCGGGTACCAGAGCGGATACGCGGACGTTTACGAAATCGAGCTTAGTTCCGGCTCCCGGCGGAGGATCATGAAATATCCCGGCACAAATTCCGGCGCCGCTTACTCCCCGAGCGGGGACCGCTTTGCGGTGACGCTCAGCAAGGACGGCAATCCCGAATTATACGTGACCGGCTCCAATGGAGATTCCCCGCGCAGGCTCACAACGACGGCGGGCGTGGAAAGCTCCCCCACCTGGTCCCCCGACGGCCGCGACATCATTTACTCCAGCGATGCCGGAGGCTCCTGCATGCTTTACCGGATCTCCGCCTCGGGCGGTTCCCCAAATCAGATCCGCACAGGACACTCCTACAACACTGAACCGCATTGGTCGCCCGACGGGAAAAAAGTGGCCTTCAATGTCCGGGAAGGCGGCTCCTTCCAGGTCGCGATCTTCGACATCGCCAGCGGCCAGGTCCGCCTCGTTGGCGAGGGGCAGAACCCGGTTTGGGGCCCCGATTCCAAGCACATCGTTTATGCAACTGGCAGCTCCCTGGTGCTCTTGGATGTCGTCACGCTGCAGCGCAACAGCATCGCCGGAAATCTTGGCAAAATCTCCGAGCCGACCTGGACAAGGTAGGCCCTCATGCTGTCCTTCCGAGTCCTCCTCGCTGAATTGCGGCGCACTGCCCCGGAGATTTATCCACACCCGCGCTTCAAGGAAAAACTCAACCGTCTCAAGTACATCTTCCGGGGGCTCTGGTTTGCCAGAGACACCACCGCCCTGATGGTGCTGCTCTCTGATCCCCGGCTCGCAGCGCTTTGCAAGGCCTACCCGAGGCTCGTCAGCAAGCTTCAATGGCCATTCATCACAAGCCGCCACACCACCGCCCAGAAGGTGGCCGCACTTCGCGCCCACTACGGCTTTTTCACCCAACATCTCTCGCCATCCATTCAAGAGACGATTTCATCCGGCAAAAGTTGGCCCCTTTTGGATCTCAATCTGGATTCGAGCGAACGGCTCGGAGTCGTCCTCCGACAGGCCAACTATGAAAAAGAAGGGGAACTCGCCGTTTCCCTGCTGAGTCTGACCACCCAAGAAATGATGTGCACCGCGACTTTCACCCTCGTAGAATGCACACCCACCGTCAGGGAAATCGTCATCGGCGGTCTGCAGGGCCACGACTTCGAAGACGACAAGGCCCGGATCGTGGGAATCACGCGCGGATTGAAGGGGTTGCGCCCAAAGGCGCTGCTGCTTTTTGCCCTCAGGCAAATCGCCCTGGAATGGAGCTGCACCTCCCTGCTCGCCGTTGGAAACACGCTCCACATCTACACCTCCGCCCGCAAACGCAAGGATCTCGCGGCGGACTATGATGCTTTTTGGCTCGAGTCTGGCGGCACACTCAACGCCGACGGCTTCTTCAATCTGCCCATCACACCCCCTGTCCGGGACATCGCAGAACTCAAGGCCAACAAACGTTCCACCTACCGCCAGCGTTACGCGCTTCTGGACGATCTGGCCTGCCGCATCCGATCCGCCGCCGCCGGTCGCGCGCCAGAAGCCATCTCCGCCCCGGAGCCAGCCGGCGCTTAATAGCTGTAGCAAATCAAGCGGGGAGACGCGCCGTCCTTCGAGCGCTCATTCTGCATAACCAGCAGTCGCCGGCCGGCCAGAACGGGAATCGACCAGGTTTCAGGCGCCTCAAAAAGCCGTTCCCGTTGAACGACCTCTATTTTTCCCGCAGCGGTCTTGAAACGCACCATCTCACCCGTCTCACCCAAAGAGAGCACCCCATGCTCCCCGAGATCGACCAAATTCCCTCGCCCAAATTTGCCGCCCAGATCGTCTCGCCACTTCTCCTCGCCAGTGGCCGCGTCCAGGCACACAAGCTCCGCCAAACGCACGTTTTGCCCGTCGAACCCGAGCACCATTCCATCCCGGTAAATGGGTGTCGCAAACTGCGCCCCAAGTTTCACTGTCGTCCAAACCGAGCGAAGCGCGCCGTCCGAACCGATCTCACTCAACACACTGCCAGTGCCGTACGCTTCGGTGGTGAGAACTTTGTTCGCTCCCACGAGGACAGGCGAGGAGGCGTTCACAGATTCGGCCAGTCTGGCGCGATGAGAGACCTCCCCGAGCACCTTGCCGGTTGCCGCGTCCAAACATAGCAACCCGCCCGTTGCGGGACGTGTCTCCCCGCCGGTGAACAAAAGCACGCAATCCTTCGCGCCGGCTCCGCTTCCAAACTTTCCGGGAATTGCAGAAGCGTAGCCTGCACCCCAGGAATGCGTTGTCACCCACCGCTCTTTTCCCGTGTCCGCCTCGAGTGCGACGGCGCATCGCTCCTGCGAACCTCCGACCGGTACAATCACCAACCCTCCCAAAACCAGAGGGGTCGATCCATGGCCGAAAAAGTTATCTCGCATCGCGTAGTCTGCTCCCAAATCACGCTTCCACAAAACGGTGCCCGTCTTTAACTCCACGCAGTGAAGAAGACCCGTAATTCCAAAAGTCCAAACCTTTCCTCCCGCAACCACCGGACTGGTCCGCGCTCCGTCGCCAGACCCGTACCGGTCCCGATAAGGCGCATCATAGGAAACCCGCCACAGGGGTTTTCCTGAACGCAGTTCAAGGCACTCAAGAACCTCTTGTTTTTCGCTGCGATGAAAAAGCAAAACGCGTTCACCCAACACGACTGGAGGCGCCCATCCTTTGCCTTTGGGAAACTCCCATTCTTTTTTCAACCCGCCCTCGGGCCAAAAACCTGCGGCATCTTCCGCAGCCGCCCTGCAATCATGGCCGGGCCCAAGCAACCGGGGCCAGTCTCCAGCCAAGGCCCCTAACCCACTCCATAAAAGGGCCAAGGAAATAATGCCAGACACAGCCAAGGTCCGTTGAGTTTTCATATTTTCTAAATGCTTTCGCAAATCGAGCGATTCGCCACTGGGGGCAAGACCTCCACGATCCGGGCGAGCAACACCCCTGTTTCTGCGCGCAAAACATTACACCGTCCGTAGAGCCCGGAGCCCGCCGCTGCCCCCAGTAAAACGTGCATTCCCGCGCCCTCGCACACCCGAAAATACGCCTGCGGTTCGCTCCGGTACCGGACTCCGTTGCTGTTTAAAAGACCGCCCAACGGAATTTTACCTTCCAAGATTTGAGTGCGAAGAGACGGATCAAACGCCTCTAAAAAAATCTCAATCGCACCATACTCGACGGCGCCCCCCGTGGCTGCGTTTTTCAAAAGTACCTCGCGGTAATACGCGCCCCCATCCCCCACCCCAGCCTGCAAAACTTCCAGTGCAATTCGGCTTTGATGAAGCGCCTCGAGCCTGGACGTCATATCTCCCGTGTGCACCAGAAGTCCACGCAGTGCCTCCGGCATTTGCTCCGGGGCAACCTGCTCAAAATCGGCATCCAGCGAGGGCCTGAAACGGCGCAAGGGATACAGCAACTCATTTGCCACTAGACTCATGCGTATCTGGAATTCTGGTGCTGCGGCAAAAAGAAGGGATGCAGAAGCGAGTCCACCTTGAGAAGCGCCTCCCGCGTCAGATCAAACTGTCCACCCGTCCATCGTCCCAGGGTTTCCAGCTCGAGTCCCTGCCATTGCGCTGCAAAGCGACCCTTTACATCGACACCGAACTTTTGCTGAAAATAATCCGCCTGCACCCTTCCCAGTTTGAGTTGCAGGATCAGTTCACGAATCAACCGCTCCTCAGGAGTCGTTGCCATCGCCCGCAGCACCGGCAGATGGCCGCTCGTCACCGTATCGATGTACTGTTCGATCTCGGTCATATTCTGAAAATGGACGCCGCCGATATGCGAAAAGGCCGAGACTCCGGCCCCAATCAGGTCCGCCCCCTTCCAAAGAGAATCCCGGTAGACAAACTTCGTGCGCTCCGGATCCCTGACGGCCGTGTAGCCACTGGTCACCGTGTACCCTGCTTTTTCAAGCTCTGCAAAGGCGTACCCGGTCCACGCACGCTTGGTGGCCCAGTTTGCCACAGGCGCCACCAGCTTTCCTTCGGCTTTCATCTGCTTAAAAATGCCCGTGTTGTAGGGCACCTCCATTTGGTAAATGGTGACGCAATCCGGTTCGAGTTCGATGAGCTTCCGGATGTTTTCACGCCAGTTGTCCTCCGTCTCCTCCACCATGCCCGAGATCAAATCGATATTGATCTGGGGAAACCCGGCATCCCGAGCCGCCTTGTAGGCGCGCTGAATTTCGTCGGCGCGATGCGCACGCCCGTTGATTTCCAGAATGTGCGAATCAAAATTTTCAACACCCAGACTCAACCGCGTCACCCCAAGGTCGCGAATCGCCTGCAATTTCCCCTCGTTCAGGGTGCCAGGCTCAGCCTCAAAAGTAACTTCCTCCACCTCGTCCCAGGGCAGCAGTTCCTTCATCCGGTCCGTCAGCGAGCGCAGCTGTTTCACACTCAGGTAGCTCGGAGTCCCGCCGCCGAAATAAATGAACTTCGGCTTGCGCCCGTTTACAAAAGGAGCGCCTGCATACCGCTCCAACTCGGCCATCCCAGCATCGAGGTACCGCTGTATCTCACCCGCGCTGCGTTCGGTATAGACGCGAAAATAACAAAAATGGCAGCGTTTGCGGCAGAACGGGATGTGAAAATAAACACCCAGGGGCGTCTCCTTTGCGGCGGGCTGGGAAAGCAGTTCCTCCAGGTGCTGCGCCGTCCCCTTGTCCCAAAAGTGAAACGGCGGATAGTTCGCCACAAAATAGTTCCCTACGGTTGTTTCGCCGGCTTCCGTGGAAGAGACTTCTGTACTCATGGTGTTTTGCTGGAAGTTTTAAGGCCGTGCACGATGCCGTCCTCCGTACCGACAATGATCCACCCCTCAGAAACGGCCGGTGAGGCCGCCACGGGCGACCCAAGATCGTACGCCCACCGTTCGACCCCATCCTCCAAAGCCACTCCGTATAGGCGACCGTCCATGGAACCGAACACGACGGTGTCCGCACAAACCACGGGCGAGCCATCCACCTTGCCTCGCGTCGCGAACTCCCAGGCGGGTTTACCCGTTGCTCGCTCGATGCAATGCAGGCGCTTGTCCCCACCGCCGATCACCACGCGGGCATTCGTGACGGCTGCGCTTGAAAGGTAAGGAAACTGCCGCGCCCGGTACTTCCACAAGATGCTCGCCTCCTTGGGATCCATACCGATCACCACATTGCCATAGTGCCCTACGTAGGCTTTCCCGTCCTCAGCCACCGCGACGGAGGAGGCGACGTAGGCCTCCGCTTCAATTTGGCGAGCCTGTGTTCCATCGGCAACGCTCACGATTCGCAGCATTGAATCGCATCCTCCAAAAATCACTTCACCACCGGGAAGCAGCGCAGGGGTTCCGTTGATGTAATTATCGGTCTGAAAAGTCCACATCACCTTTCCTGTCGCAGCATCCACGCAGTGCAGTTTGGAATCGTAACTGCCAAAGATGATCCAGTCCGCGGTTCCATCCGGGTTTTTACAGGTGTTGGGGCCGCCAATAATTTTGTCGTCGGTCAGGTAAGACCAGAGAGCCTCGCCCGACTCCGCATCAAGTGCGTAAAGTTTTCCATCGTTGGATCCTACGAAGAGCCGTTTGCCGAGAACCAGGGGCGTCGCTTCCACGGCTGCCTCTGTTTTAAAAGACCAACGCTCGAGTCCCTTTTCCAAGTCCACCGCGTGCACAACACCCGCCTCGTCACCAACATACACACGGCCGTGTGCGATTGCGGCGCCGCCCTTGACGGGCTTGCCCGCTGAAAAAGTCCAGACTTCCTTCGGCACCACAGCCGCCTCCATGGAAGAAACACCGTTTAGCTGTGGATTTCCCCGGTGCATCGGCCAGTCGGCCTGCACCCCGGTTGCCAACCCCAAACAAAGAAGTGGAAGTGCAGCCGAAAAAACACGAGCGATTCGCGCTAGAAGGCTCACGTGAGCACCTCCTTGTAAAGGTCTTGAAACTCATCAATAGAAAAGACCACGGGATTGAAGGATGCCGTCCACTGTGCTGCCGCCTCCATCGCCATTGTGGACACGAGTTCATCCGTTACACCAGAAAGTTCAAGTTTACAATTCATCCCACCAAGGGTGAGAACCTCTCCTATCCGGGCCAGAAGGCCATCCACGGAGGCCAGACCAACACTTTGCGCCAAAACATGATACTCAGCAGCGGCCCCTGAATCAGCGCAGTTGCGACGAATCACCCCACGCACCAACCGCCCCACAGCCTCACCATGGACGATCCCGAAGTGGGCCGTCAGCGGGTTGGCGGCGGCGTGAGAACAGCCAAGCATCGAATTCTCAATCGCCGTCCCGGCGTAGGCCGCTCCCAAAAGCATGTGCCCCCGCGCTTCAATATCGCCCGGGTCAGAAAGCACACGGGGCAGCGCTTGAAGGCAGAGCCGAAAGGCCTCTCTCGAAAAAACAAGGGACAGGGCGTTTCGCTTCTTTGTGACGGCGGTTTCGAGCGCGTGCACCAGTGCGTCCACACCCGTGCAGGCCGTGACGCGGGCCGGCTGGGACAACGTTAACTCCGGATCCAGAATTGCTATTTTAGCCGCCGCCTTCGGGTCGCCACACGCCATCTTCATGTGTGTGAGTGGATCGCTGATCAAGGCGAAAGACTGGCATTCACTGCCAGTTCCGGCCGTCGTCGGGATGGCAATGAGGGGCAGCATGGGGAGAGCCGCTTTTCCAATGCCCTTGAAATCTGAAATCTGTCCGCCGTTTGTGAACAGAAAATTTGCGCCCTTGGCCGTGTCCATGGCGCTACCGCCTCCCAAACCGACGAACAAATCAATGCGCGCCTCCCGGGCAACTGCGAGGCAACGGTCCACGTCTGCGGCGTCCGGATTCTCCCGAACGCCGTCAAACACGGTCACGTGGATTCCTGCCTCGCGAAGAGCGTCCGAGGCACGTTGCGCGTGGCCCGCTTTCACGATACCGCCATCGGTGACGAGCAGCACACGCGTCGCGCCAAGCTCTCCGGCGAACTTACCCAAACGGGAGAGAGCGCCGGAGCCGAATACCAGCCGGGTCCGCGGTTGATAGTCGAACGTAAACATGAAGCCGAAACTAGGCCCGCTCGATGGAGCGACGCTTGTAGAGGAATTCGAACATGTTGCCTTCATGGGGTTGGTCCCACGAAATTTTCATGGTCGAAATCGGCCCCAGGTTCAGTCGTTCGATGAGCGGCGAGTCCAGCAACTCCGACGTAAACCCGGGGTCTTTGGTAATGGCAGTCACCACAAGCGAGGCTCCAATTTCCTTGAGCATTTCTGCCTGGGGAACTTCCACCACGCTTGCGTAGGGACACAGGAATTCCCGGTTCGCAAGGGGATGCTTGAAGGAATCACAAAACACAATGGTCGGCCGCAGGAAAGTGCCGCCTTCAAAGACGACCTTCCGCTCCCCTCCCCGGTGGCTGGCCGTTACATCCTCGGCGCCTGAGGTTTTCAGGCCGTCTTTAATGGCTCCGTCGATGTAATCCGCCATTTTTGGATTGGCAAAGCCCGACAGTTTCGCGCCTTCGTCATCCGAACGCAGAGGCTGAATCGGGCCCAATTTTAAAGCCAGCGCCTCGGCAATTTCACGGCCAAACCGTGGTACAACCACCGCAGAGGCATTCACGCAAGAACGACCGCCGTTATCGGCGATGGAAGCCGCAATGAGGTCGATGTACTCCGGCCACTGCTCGATGCAGTCGTTTCCGATGAGCACCTTCGAAAAGCCCGGGCCGTGCACGGAAAACTTCGGGTTATCGCGGTACTGCGCAACCGTGTTTGCATCGCCGAAAATGAGCGCGCGACCACACAACCGCATCACTTCTCCCGCACCTTCATGGTCAGTCGGGTAGAAGCCAAACGCCTCGGGAGGCGCACCCGCCGCAATGAAAGCCTGAATCAAGCGGTACGGCGTCCACGGCTCTTCGCGGCCCGGTTTGATGACAACGGGCGTCTTGAGCGCAATGGAGGGAAGCCACAGCGAGTTCACCGCCGGTGAATTGCTGGGCATGACCAATCCCAAGGCCTGAGTCGTCGGATAGTAGCTGACGGCCGCGCCGCTCTGTTCGCCGTATCCGCGGTCGATCACCTCCAAAGGCAAGCCCCGGGTGAGGCCGTTTAAGACCGTCCCAACGTGGGTGAGTGCGTAGTGGATCTTCGCCATGTTCCGCCGCACCATCACGTGCGGCAGGCCGCTAGTGCCCGAAAGCGTGCGGACATATTCATCGGCTGTCTGCGTGTGTCCCTTGTCGCCGAGAGGGAGCGTCCCGTTCAGGAACAGCTCTCCGGCCTTTGCCGAAATTTCGATCAACTGAGCCACAGTGAACTTCCGAAGGGCTGCACGCCCGACGCCTATTTTCTGAAGATCCTTCTTTAGAATTCCAGCGTTCACCTGGCTCACCACGGCGACAACCTCGCCCGTGAAGTGATCCAGGATCTCCGTTTTTTCAAGGCTTTCGTAAGGCCGTCCCCCGCGTAGCGCCGGCAGATGAGGAAGTGTGCTCATTAGTAGACGCCCTCCACGATCGTCTTCTGCATCGCACCAAACGGCCGGACTTCTGCAACACCGTCCCAGGCATACTGGTTGCGGGGTTTGCGACGGATCGCTTCGTCGCGCTCCAAAAAGCGGGGCATGAAAAACTCGCGGGTGAGCGTCGTGAGTTCCACCCGGCCCCAAGTATCATACTCCACAGTGTTCTGCGTATGTTCGGGATCCACCACGCGCAGAATGGCACGGGGTTGCGGTGCGTAATAGCTGATTGAATACTCGTCCTCGGGTGTGAGCGGCACGGAGGCGGCAAGACCCATGAGCGTGTTGCCGTACGTGGGATAGAAGCCGATCCGGTTTTCGAGCACTTCCTCGACAATGAATCGCGTGTACTGGGGCAGCATCGTGGTTCCTCCACAAAACACCCCGCGAATTCCCGCGTCCCAAATGTCAACGCGCTCGGCAAGCGCCTCAAGCAGCTTTGGCGTGGTGAACAATCCGCTTACCTTGCGGTGCTTTAGAATATTTGCTGCCTGATCGACCACGTGGTCCATGTAGGCCTTGGCCTGGTCGAAGTGTTTGTTGGTGATGAGACGTTTCACCCAGCGCGGGTCCAAATCGATAAAGTAGCAGGAGGAACCCCGTACGTTGGCGAGATGCTCGATCGCGAGGCGCAGGCGGCGCGGGCCCGTGGGGCCCATCATCAGCCAGTAGTGATTCCGAGGGAAATGTTCGTCGCTGATTTTGTCGCTGAACTCGCTGTAATCGACTTTGTAATCCTCCCAACCGATGCGCTGCTTCGGCATTCCAGTCGTGCCGCCCGTTTCAAAAATATTAAAGGGACGCCCTGCATACGCCTTGGGAACCCAAACTTCAGGTTGGAGATCCCGAAGCCATTCATCTTCGAAATGCGGAAACTTCAGGAGGTCTGCAACCGAATGGATTTCAGCGCGCGGATCCCATCCGGCTTTGGCTGCCCAATTGAGCCAAAAAGGACATCCGGTTTCGGGGCTGAAATGCCATTGAATAATCTCACGCAGATGCGCTTCGAGCTGTGCCTTCGCGGCTTCGGGGCTGAGTGTGGTCATAAGAGGGTTGATCAGTGTGTGGATAGGTAAATTAGTGCGCCTTTTCTCCCTCTTCAGCGGGAGGTTGCGGCAGGAAAAAACTCAGAATCAAACCGAGCACAAAAACCGATGTGCCCACGATTCCCGCCGCCATCGCCACCTTGTCGAAGGTGGAAACTCCAGGCATGTTGGGAGCCAGGATGTTGGTCGTTAAGAAGGCCGCTGAAGTTCCAAGCATGCGGCCCCCGACGTTTGTCGCAAAGGAACCGCCGGTGCCCCGCAGGTGCAGAGGAAACACCTTGGGCAGGAACTCTCCGAAGTAGGAAAACTGGGCTACCACAAGCAGCCCGGAAATTGCTATGCCCCAGTTCAAAGCATCGCCTCCCGTGTGGTAGAGCGAGAAGTAGGTCAGAGGGAGTGCCACGAGCCCGGGGATCAGGAAGATGCGCAGCAGCGCGCGCCGCGCCACCGCCATCACCACAAGCGCCGCGAGGATCAACCGTCCCACCAAACCGCCGACTTCCTGCCAGAGCTGGGCCGCGTTTGCACGCGCCTTGATCTGCTTGTCGGGAACCTCCTGTTTTTCGCGGTTGTCTCCCAGCGCCTTGAGCAGTTTTTCGCGCTCTACGAGGTTCTTCTTCGCCTCGGGCGCCGCGCTCGTGAGCGTGTCCAGTTCGTCGCCGAGTGCCTTAAACTCGGCGTTGAGCTGGTCGGCTCGGCTGCTGTCCCCGGCCTTCTTCGCTCCCCTAAATGCGACTCGGTTTTTGGCGCGTTTGGCAGAAAGTTCGCGCAGGCCCGGGGTCGCGTCGTAAGCGGCGCGGACAGCGGGATCAATTTCGAGGATCGCCGTATTGATGCCCTTCGCCTCGTCCTGAAGAGGCTTGAGGGCCGTACGCTGTTCAGAAAGTTCAGGCACACCTGGGATGATCCGCAGAGGAGTGAGCTGGAGCGCTCCAAAGGCGGCCGCATACGCGCAGGCCGAGAGACCGGCGGTGACAAGCGTCGTGCGGCGAAGCTCCGGCGAAAAAAGGCCGGCAAGACTCGGGCGGGTCAGCGTTCCGGAAGCGCGCCGGTCCAGCCAAACGCGAGATTCGGGAACAAAAGGGAGCAGCAGCGCGATCGGGATGGCCGGGATAATCCCCGTCATCAGAGCGTACCGCCAGGAGGCGTGCGTGTTAAAAAAGTCGGGAATCGGCAGCGCAGGCAGATCGTTTGCGTGCACCACAATCCAGCCGTTGACCGCCGTGACGAGGATCCCCCCCAGGGACGCAAAGGCCTGCGTAAAACCAAGGGCGAATTCGCGCTGCTTGCGGTCTGCAAACAACTCGGCGAGCCAGGTGATGGCGGCCACAAACTCGATGCAGACACCAATGAAGGTCAGGCTGCGGAAAAAGACAAAGGTGGGGAGTGTCGTAGCGAATGCGGCGGCAAATGGCGAAAAGGCGTAGAGGAAGATACTCAACGCCATGATGCGTTTGCGCCCAAACTGGTCGATGAGCCATCCGCCCATGAGGCCGAAGGTGCCGCCGCAAAGGGCGGAGATCCACAACATCCGCCCCGTCCAGTCCGTGACAATCGGATTGTTGGGAGGCAGGCCGAGGAGTTCGGCGATTGCGGGAACTCCCACGAGAGGCGTCATCAGCAACTCGTAGGTGTCGAAAAGAAAACCGATGCTCGCAATGAGCAGCACGAGCCAACGCGTGCGGGCGTCGATCGTGGAGGCGTTGGCGTTTGTACTCATGGACGTGGGGGGGATCTAGGAAACACTGCGACCCCAGCGATCCAAGCCTCCCAGACTCTCGCCTGGAAAGGCTCGGACGCTGGATCGATGCGATGAATTTAGGGCTTCGCTTTGGCCTCTACGGGCTTGGCTCCCTCACCGACTGCGAACAGATGCGTTTGGGAGGCGACGTACATCACCCCGTTGGCGACGATAGGTGTGGAGAGAATCGGCGCGCCGAAATTGCTTTCGCTGATGATCTTCTTTTCCTTGCCCGAAGCGAGGACCACAAAGTCTCCGTCCTCGTCACCCACGTACACTTTCCCGTCGGCGACGAACGTGGAGCCCCACATGTGCGCCTGCATATCGTGAACCCAGTGAAGCTTGCCCGTCTCGGCATCCAAACAATGCACGAAGCCGGAGAAATCAGCGATATAAAGAAGCCCGTTGTTCGGGTCGATCGACACGGTGGAGATGGAGCGCTTGATGCCCTTGTAATCCCAAACCAGCGCGGTGGCGGTCACGTCGCCTTCCTTCGTTGGGTCGATGCAAAGGAGACGTCCAACACCTTCGCCGTGTTCGGGATCCTGTCCCACTGGAACATAGACCTTGCCCTTGTAAAAGACCGGGGTCGCGTTGACTTCGCTTGGGCCCTCTGCGGCGGGGTACTTGATCGCCTTGCCGTTTTTGTCCTTCTTGTATTCCGGCGGCACGCAGTCAAACCACCAGATCTTCTTGATGTAGTTGGTGTCGCCTTCCTTGACGGGTTTCGTGTCGAGGGCGTAGAGAACGCCGTCGCCGCCGCCAAAGTAAACCTGCTTTTTGCCCTTCACCTCGCCGATGGAGGGAGAGGTCCACTGCCCGTGCAAAATTTTCGGGCCTACGCCGGCATTGTCTTCACCCAAAAGTTCCCCCGTGTTTTTGTTGAGGGAGATGAAGGAGGGAGACTGGGGGGAAGGAATGTTCACATGCGTCCAGTCCTGGCCGTTGGAGGTGCAGACAAAAATCGAATCACCATCAATAATGACCGAGCAGTTGGAGGCGTTGTGCGGGAACACACCCAACTCGTCCATCATGTCGTATTTCCAGAGGATATCGGCGTCGGTGGGAAGCACTTCGACCTTGGGTTTACCGGGTCCGACCATGTACTGGCCTTCATCATTGAAAGGGCCCTGATTGCCATTGGCCTGCCCGTGCAAATCCAGGCAGAGCACTTCGCAGCGGCTCGTCACCACATACACCCGGTCGCCTTCCACGCAGGGTGAGGACAACAAGCCCAGGTATTCCCAGTCGTTGACCTTGCCGGAGGCGAGCTTCGGCACGGTGAGCTGCCACAGCAGCGAACCATCGCTTTCACGCAGCGCGTACAAAACGGATTTGTCGTCCTTAAAACGGGGATCACGCGGACTGGCGTTGTTGGTACCCACCAGCAAGACCCCCTTCGTCACCACCGGATTGCCGTAGGACTGCGAGCCCAGCTTGGCGATCCACTTCACATTCTTGGTGGTCGTGAGATCGATCTCTTCCGAATTGGGTTTGAACTTTCCGGGCTGAATCGCGGAAGGAAGCCCCTTCGCAGGGGAATACATATTGCGGCCGGCATCGTTGCCACCCCACTGCGGCCAGTCTTGGGCCGAAGCGGTGACGGTCACAACGGCGCCACACAAAAGGGCGCCGCTCAAAGGCAGGAGGGAACGTAGGGAGGATTTCATAGTTCGTGAATCAGGGCTTTGCGGGAGTGTTCGGGGTGACGGAAATATTGTCTATCCAGGCGCGTTGTTCTTGCGGGGTGAACGCAAAGAGACCGGGCGCACCCTCCGGATGAGCGTGTTTGTGGGCGACCTCGATGGCCCAGGCGGCGGGTTCGTCCTCGCCCTTTTTCCAAGCCTTGGCGCGCACCACACCCGATCCGTCGGGCGCGATGTCCACCCGGCTCTTGACCTTGTACCACTGGTTTGGCACCCACGAAAAAGGAACGGATTCGCGCAACCGCTCCTGGTTGGAGCTGACTTCAAGCTGCTGGGAGTTCCCCTTGAGCACGATGAGGTAGCGCTGGTTGATCAACCCGATTTCGCTCATCTTGCGCTTGTTCCCTTCGGAGAGCACCTCCATTTCGACGGTGTAATCCTTCGAGCCGGGACGGCCGATGAAGATTTGCCCGCGCTGGAACAGCTTGTTTTCAATCGTCTTGCACAAAGCCTTCGTGCCGCCCTCACCCGGAGCCTGGCGCACTTCAAACCGAAACCGAGCCGCGTTCCACGCCAAGGGCGGATACGCAAACGCGGTAGATGGTTCGAGTGTGTTCGGGACTGCGGGTGCAGGAGGTTTGTCCGTTGTTTGGGATAGTTCGAACTGCTCGAAGTCGACCTTCAGAGGCAAGTCGGGAAGCACTCGGGCGCGCATGGTGCCTTTGATTTCGCCCAGAGTCGCCTGGTAGGCGCCCGCACTCGCAACCGGCGCGGCGTCCGCCACAAGCTGCCCCTGCGGGTTGAATGAGCCCTTCATGAGCGCCTTCACCAAGGCCGTTGGCGGAACGTAGCTCTCAAACTTCACCTGCGAGAGGTCCGCGTTTTCCTGCACCGTGAACCCCTTCGCATCCAGCGTTCTCACACGGACTGCCTTGGCTTCCGAAGGTTTTAAAAGCATCTCCCCGGGAATGATCTGGAGACGCGCCGCAGGTCCCGGCTCGATCTTTGGCCAGACATCGTTGCTGCGCACAAGCGCGACGCTCGGGTTGTTGCCTTTCTTCCCAAAGCAGTAAAGCTTCTTATCTGTCTGGATATACAGCTTGCCATTGAAAGCGATGGGAGAGCCGTAGCAGCGGCCCTCCAAAATGGTCCGTGAAATAATTTCGCCGTCCGTATCACCGGGCTTGATCACCAGCAATTCGCCATTGCCGCCCGTATCCCCTTCCCCGCCGGCCTTGCTCGATGAAGCGGCATCGGCGATGTACATGGCGACGTAAAGTTTCCCATCGCCATACAGCGGCGAGCTCTGGCGCTGTTCTGCGGCGAGTTTCTTTCTCCAAAGGACCTTGCCCGTTTCGATGTCAACGGCTCCCAGTTCGCCCGTGCCGGTCACCTCGAAAAACCGGTTTCCCACAACGACCGGCGAGCTGGCCAACGTGCCGAGCGGGTTGCGCCACTGCTCAATGTCCTTGGCCTCATAGACCTGCGGCTTGCCCGGTTCAGGCGACTTGCTGCCCATCGGCAATTTGAAAAGAGCGGTGCGCCCAACTTCGCTCGAGTCGAGGTTTTCGGATTCGTGCACCACCAAAAGACTGTCCTTGTAGCGCACGATGGACGCATTGATCCCGCCCTTGGCACCGGCCTTTGCCGCGGCGAACCGGAAGATAGGATCCCCCGTGCGTGCGTTGATGCCCACAATCGTGGAATCACCACCGGCGGAAATGAGCGCTCGGCAGCCGTCCAGCCACGTCAGATAGGGCTGTGAGAAGGTATTGTCCTGCGGCCGCTCTCCGGGCGAGCTGGTCCAGACGAGTTCGCCCGTGCGTTTGTCGAAGGCGTAGAAGCGATCTCCTGCCGCACCGTTGGCGCCCCAGTTGGAAGTGATGCCGCGGGTGATCACTAGTTCCTGGTCGATCCGCGGAGAGGCGGTGCGGGAGTTTGGGAAGGTGAGCCGGCCGAATTCCTCCATGAGAGAGTGCTGCCAGAGGAGTTTCCCATCGCGGTCAAAGCAGGTGAAAAGCCCCTGGGTGCCTGACACATAAACATTGCCCGTTTCGGCGTCGATGGACGGGCTCGAGGTGGAGTAACGCAGGTAAATGGTGTCGCTGAGGAAGTCGTTGAAGCGATGCACCCAGAGTTGCTTGCCTGTTTCAGCGTCATAACACGCGACGGCTTCCTGAAGATCAGGCCCCTCTCCCTGATAGCCGTTGATGTAGAGGCGGCCCTTGAAAAGCACCGGGGTGGACTGACCGGGGAACTCAACGCTCCAAAGCGGCTTCTTGCCGTCCACGACGGAAGGCAACTGGGTTTCTGGCGTGACGCCCGACTGGAGGGGGCCGCGCCATTCGAGCCAGCCCGGAGGCTGCGCTTGAGCCTCTTTGGCAGCGTTTTCCTTCGCTGGTTTTTTATCGGCCGCAAAAGAGGCCGTTGGGAGGCTGGAGAGGGCGAGAGCGAGGAATAAGGGAAGTTTCATCGGGGAAAGAATGGGGAGAAGGAAACGCCGAGTGGACCGGCAGAGATAGTACGCACACACAACAATCCCGTGGAAGCACATTTTCTTAGCCCTGCCTGCCAAAACATCCCGGCCAGGCACACGCTGACCGACCAACCTTCCAGCGGCATGTCCCCGGCCGCGCGCAGGCGGCAACGCCCACCGGGGCGAACTCGGGGCCTCGGCCCGCGTAAGAATTCACGGCTGTCGCAAGACCGTTGAACTCTCCGCGCTGGATCCCGCCCAACCCGCCCAACCCGCCCAACCCGCCCAACCCGCCCAACCTGCCCAACCCGCCCAACCCGCCCAACCCGCCCAACCCGCTCAGGTCGCCCAGGTCGCTCAGGTCGCTCTCTTTGACGAAAACCATGCCCAACCGTTTCCATCGAGGGTAGGCTCCCATCGCCTCGCTCGGGCTCTCGAGCATGCGCCTGCTGCGCCCAAGGTTGTGGTCACGCCGCCCTCGCTTCACGACCAATTCGGAGGGTGGTTCCAGAACCGGGGTTTGCCCACGTGACAATGGAGAGAGGTGCCGATTACATTTCCAAACCAGCGGGTGACAAAAAAAAGGAGGCGCGGGATTTGATTCATAAAAGTCGATCTAACCGCTCTTGAAGTGGTGGGATGGGATGGAACACCGCCGTCTTGGTTGCAGGCAGGGAGATATCCGTGGCATTGAGGCGTTGGACCTTGATTAGCAGGCTGCGAACTTCTTCCTTAGCGGCGAGTGAAGCGAGAAACGCATCGGCCTTCCTCATTAAAATTCTGTTGCTGGTCGGCCAGATGAAAAGAGCGAGGAGGCACCATGAACTCATCACGGCGGCTCCCGCCAGACCGGCCTGCACCTGGTTGAGAGTCGGAGTGATAGACGCCAGGAGGACGCCAAGGAGAGTCCAAACCACCACAATGACTTGGATCAGAATCCACGCACCTGAGCGTCTATAGTATTCCTCACGAACCGCCATCAGAGCTGCTTCTCGCGGCGTCAGCCATTGAGCAACCGATTCTGAGAGGGAGAGGAACCCTCTGGGGGTGATGTAGCCATTAACGGTTTCAGAATCACCATGATCAAACCAGCGAACCGGCCGAAGCGTGACTCCAAGCGCCTTCATCTCTGAAGTTAACGCTTTCTCAAATTCCTGTCTGGAAGATCCGTGGTCTGCGGTTCGCCCGGCAGGGACCAGAAGGAAAAGGAGTAGTGTAAAGAGGCCGGCAGCGGCCAAGATCCACGGGAGGGAGCTTCGCGAAACCTGGGGGAGAAACGAGAAAAACATCATGCCCACCCAGACCCCTAGGAGTGTCGTTGACCGACCTCTGAGCCAATCTTTAAACCAGCTCAAGGTCGTGCGCTCGATGCGCCCTGCGGCACGCTCCACCGCGTCTCCGGTCAGCGCGTCAAAAGGCAGGTTGGCCAAGGCCATCAGTACCGCAGATGCGAAAAGAACGGTGGCGCTCGAAATAAGGCCTGAAAATTGATCGGCCCAAACTCCGGCGGTCACGGCCAGGCCGCAGATTATGGCAAGGTTTGCCCCAATGGACGTGATGCCAGCCCAGAGTCGAATGCGTTGATAACGGCTGGGATCCACGAATGACTTTAGGGGAACAGAAATTAGAAAGGGTGTTGTGGATTCGGCTCACAGAACGGAATCGAAGCCCGTGATCGCGGCACTGGTTAATGCAATGGCCGGTTGAGCTTTTGGCTGGATCTACTTGTTTATCTTTTCCCAATACCCTTCACTCGTCAATTTGGTGATTCCAACGCATTCCTTTCTGAACTCGGCCGGGCTTAGAATCGATATGAATTTGGAGCTTGTTTCGTACATGTAGTAAATCTTTCCCACTACCGGTTCGAAGCCAATGTGGAAAGAATCCACAAATTCATTCCACTCCCATAAATTAATCGTCTCCTCATACTGCCTTTTGATGTCTTCCATTTTGGAAGAGGCGTAGTTGTATAATTTGCTCTTTCGATTACTATCGATAATAGACAGGTCGATTTTTTCAATCACTTGACCGCCTCTACTCGTGTCATAAGGGAGCAGAGATTTGATCGGGTCTTCTTTTTTGGGCATAGCGGAAAAAGAAAGGAATTTGATTTTGAGACGGGGACGTAGAGTCTTATACACATGGCCTCGATAGCAGTCGCTATCGAGGTTGAATTTTTTTGTGTTCGGAGGCACGGCAATCGTAAGCCTAGAACACAACCGCTCCATTCTGGAGCGGCTTGATTCCCCTCTCGCTTTCATCTGTCTGGCCAGGCTAAAAGCGGATGATCCGATTTTTCCCGCCTTACACCGGTTCGACGCCAGCGTTGCCCTCTTCGTAAGAGGGGTCGGATTGGGATGAATTTGAGGATGTCATCACTTTTAAAATCGCAGCCTTGCCGCTAAATCTACTTCGCGAACTGGCGGGGTAAAAAACATCTAACCGCCTCATTTTCAGCAGTCATTGTAAAAAGGTCGGCACTACACGATTTTTCAATTCGAGCTTTTTGCAGGACTGTAGATTTTAGGAGGAGCCTGCTCCGGAAGCGTCAAATT
>CANJZW010000052.1 GCA_947479475.1 Chthoniobacteraceae bacterium | reverse complement strand
TTGCTCATTGGTGGTTCTGGTTAAGCGTTGTAACTCAATCATACCCCACCAATTTTGGGCATGGCAGCGAAATTCGTGTGTCATGCCCTCTTTTTTTATACGGTAAGGCGCTGGCTATTAAATGGTTCACAAATCACGGACAGGCTCTATAGTAACCCGCCTCGCTGCGTGGAGTAGACCAACGTTCGTTCAACACAAGGCGTCCTGCACCGGCAACGTGTGCGACCACGCCATCCAGCGCCTGCCGGTCCTGTTCGTCGGTGTTGAACCCGAGATAGACGAAGTCCCGTAAAAACCGGCCGCACTGCGAGGATCCAAACGCATACGCACTTCTGACTGGCGCAGGCGACTCTGGATCATTCTTCAACCACGCCACCGCATCCCGAATCGCCGCGTACCCAAGTCCGGCGAGAGGCGGGCCTTCGGCTAAATAGAAGATTTCGTAAGTGCGCCCCGGCTCCAGTCCGCCTTCGAACCGAAGGCGATTTCCATTCAAACTCCAGCGCTTCCGCGGCACTTCCTTTCCCTCTGGAAAGGCCGCCCGCGCCCGTTCGATCAGTCGACTCTCCTTGCCGTTAATATCGACCGCGGGATACTCGCTCAGCTCGGCGATGGAATGCTCCTCCAGAGGTTTATCAGGGGTGAAAGTCGCTCTGACTACGCCTCGGATAGGGCTTCCGTCCTTGTTTTGTGCTTTTGGTACTTCCAATCGCAATTTTTCGGACCCCGCAGGCAGGTCGAACTCCCAGCCCACATTGAGCAGTGTGAATCCCTGAGCCATCAGATCCGTTGGCATGTTTGCTTTGCCTCCGCGATTGGGAATTTCCACCCAGGCCGCGCCATTGCTTTGCGCAAAGTCCTTTGGCTTCAAAAGCCGAAAGTCCGCCGTAAAACTCACTTTGCCATTCGAGTTCAGCGGCGCCAGACCCATGTCGGCAATGATCGCATTCCGCTCCGCCTTCGGATCGATTTCAAAGTACAAACGGCCGCTAATCTGTTCGTAGTCGTTTTTCCCAACATCGAGGTGCTCGAGGATCTCCATTCGCACCACGGAAGCTGAAGCCACGGGGGCCGACACCAATGTCCAGAAGAGCGCCGCTGTACCAATCAGCGAGGACGCCGTCGACACCCATTTTCCGAGATTTGCTTTTCTAAACGCCGTCATTTTTTGCAGTTTCTGATAAGACAGTGGCCATCCGTGCGAAGAAGTCTTTTGACAGACCACGAAATTCGGGATTCTGCACGTCTATTTCCTGCCCGTCCCTTGCAAACGGCAGGCAAGGAGGAAAAACATCTGCTCTTTAAGTCAGGATCGCTTTGACGAGCTCCCCATGCACGTCTGTGAGCCGGAAATTACGGCCCTGAAACCTGTAGGTGAGTCTGGTATGGTCGACACCAAGCAGATGCAAAATCGTGGCGTTGAGGTCGTGGACATGTACGGGGTTCTCCGTGATGTTATAGCAGAAGTCATCCGTGGCCCCGTAGACGAGGCCCTTGCGAATGCCAGCCCCGGCCACGAGGGTTGTGAAACACCGCGGATGATGGTCGCGGCCGTAGTTGTCGGCAGTCAACGAGCCTTGTGAATAAATGGTGCGGCCGAATTCCCCGCCCCAGACTATGAGTGTGTCATCCAAAAGGCCCCGTTGTTTAAGGTCTGTGAGCAGCGCCCACGTGGGTTGATCGGTATCGTGGCATTGGCCGGCGAGCGCTTTTGGAAGACCTCCGTGGTGGTCCCAGCCCATGTGGTAGAGCTGGATAAAACGCACGTCCCTCTCTGCAAGTCGTCTTGCCAGCAGGCAGTTGGCCGCATACGAGCCCGGCCGTTTGATGTCTGGACCGTACATTTCCAAAACGCTCTCCGGTTCGGAAGAAAGATCCGTGAGCTCTGGCACACTGGCCTGCATTCGAAACGCCATTTCATACTGTGCGATTCGCGTCTGGATTTCGGGGTCGCCGATGGCATTGAAATGGCCCTGGTTGAGCGCAGACAATTCGTCCAGAGTTTCCCGGCGTGTCTCGCGGTCTACGCCCTGGGGGTTGGAAAGATAAAGCACAGGCTCGCCGCTGTTTCGGAATTTGACGCCCTGATGTTCGGAGGGTAGGAAACCCGCGCCCCAGAGACGGTCGTAAAGGGGCTGATCACCGGGACGCCCGCTTCCAAAAGACGTTAGCACGACAAATGCGGGCAGGTCTTTGTTCTCACTTCCAAGGCCGTAACTAACCCAGGCACCCATGCTTGGGCGGCCGGCGAGCTGGGAGCCAGTCTGGAAGAAAGTGATGGCGGGATCGTGATTGATCGCCTCCGTGTGCATGGACCTGATCATGCACCATTCATCGGCCAGCTTGCTCATGTGGGGCATGAGATTGCTAAAATGCATTCCGGATTTACCATGCTGCGCAAACTCGAAAATAGAGGGAGCGATGGGGAAGGCCTTCTGACCGCTGGTCATCCCGGTAAGCCGCTGGCCGTTGCGGATTGATTGCGGAAGGTCCTCGCCGTGGCGCCCCTGCATTGTGGGCTTGGGATCGAAAAGATCCATCTGCGACGGCGCGCCGCTTTGGAACAGATAAATGATGCGCTTGGCCTTTGGCGCAACGTGCGGAAGGCTGGAAGATTGCCCTGCAGCAAGGCCCTGCCCTTGAAGAAGGCCTCCCAAGGCCGCCAGTCCCATGCCGGCGGCGGATTGCTCAAGGAAGGTTCTGCGAGGGAGAAATGGGCTCATGGGATTCAATGGGTTAAGCAACTTAGGAGGGGATGTTTTGGATATTCGTCAAATCCCATTTCGCCGCTTTTGGCGTCTCTAGCGGTTCACCAGCGGGAACATCGTCCCGGGCTGGATCAGCTCCAGTTCGTGGATCGCCCAGGGATCCGTACCGCTGCCGAGTTGGGTGATGCGCACGAACTTCGCCGAACCCTGCGGAAAACTGAGCTCCGTCATCGGGACGGCTCCGCTGGCCTTTGCGACGACCGTCGTCCACGTCTCGCCATCGCGGCTTAGCTCCACTTTAATCTGCTTGGGTGCGAATTTAGAACGATTTGCAACCTCCATCCGGAGACCGATAATTTTTGCTTCCTGAAGCAGCTCGACCTGAAACCACTGGCCCGGAGCTTGAGGCGCCTTGGTCGTCCAAGCGGTCTGTCCCTTGTTATCGAGAGCGGAGGCTGCGCTCGCGTTCTCCAAGCTTGCGGTGGCCTTCCACTTGTCGCGTCCCTTGAGCGGGTTCGGGAGCGCGGAGAGCAGTTCGTCCTGGGTCCAGGCGGCGACACGGTCCTTGGTGGCCTGGCGGATTTTCACGACCTCTTCTTCCGTGAGTATCGAGCCCCGGTTGCTAAAGCTGTTGCGCACATAACTGCCGATGGCAGCGAGATAACGGTCCGGGTTTGTACCCAGCGGAACCATCTGAGCCTCATAGGTTTTTCCATTGAGCGGGCCGCTGATGCCATGAAGCAGCACGGAGATGAGGCCCTCGGCAGGGCCGATGACGGTCTTAGAACCGGCGAGGGGCGGAGCGAGCGTTACGCCCGGGGTCAATCCGACCAGCGGCATCCCCTTGCCATCGTGGCCGTGACAGGTGAAACACAGCTCACGGAAGATGGTTTCCCCTTCCTTCAGCAAAGCCAGATCGCTGGGGCTGAAGTCTTTTGGATAAGACGGCAACCCCGCCTGCAGAGCCATTTTTCCGAGTTCCCGGTACCCTTTTGAGGGGCTTTCCGTGATGAGTTTATTGGCTTCGTCGGCCCACTTGTCCCAGGCGAGTAGTTTTCCCGTGAGCAAAACTTGAAGAGCCACCGTGGGGTCGGCGTCTTTGGCCAGCGCAACCACGTCATTCTTGAGAGACAAATCGCCAGCTTTCCAAAGTGTTTCGCTCACACGGATTGCCGACACCCGCACTTGGGGGTCTGCATCCTTGAGCGCTGTGCGCACGAGCCCCGGGGTTGCCGCATCCATCCCTTCGAGCGTCCAGAGGGCGTGCATCCTAGCCAGGGGATTTTTGCTTTCGCGCACCATCTTCTCCAGAGCGGGGGCAACGGACTTGTCCGCGCGCACTACGAGGAGCTTCTGGGCGGTGTCGCGCCACCAGCCATTGGGATGTTCGAGGTGGGCAACAATCTGGGCGCTGGATTCCTCCAACATGCGGGGCTGCGGCCCCGGCGTGAAGTCCTTGTGAACAAGCCTCCAGACGCGGCCCGCCCCCACGTTTTTATCCAGCCCGTACGCTTCCGCAACCCCGCGCAGATAGCTGCCCGGCTTGGTCCAGTTGCTCTCCTGCACGATGCCACGGTACATGTCCACAAAGTACAGACAGCCGTCCGGAGCATTGGCGATGTTGATGATGCGAAAGTTGGGATCGGTGGATGTTATAAATTCGGCCTTGTCGTAGGCGTTGCGGATTTTTGTAATGCCATCGTCCACGCTGACTTTAGTGCGGCGGATTAAACGGCCGACGGGTTCGGAGAACAAAATGTCCCCCTGCAAGTCCGCCGGCAGCCGGTCGCCACGGAAGATTTCCTGCCCGCATGTGGCGGTGAAATGGTTGAGCGTGTAGAGGCCGGCGCGGTGGCGAGCGGGGCCGCCCTGCTGGTCGGGGAGACCGAGGCGGGGCCAGACTTCGGAATATTCGGCCGACTGTTGCTCGGGGTGCGTGAGGCCGGCGTAGGCGATGTGGGTTTGGAAATTGACCAACCCTTTTTCCCCGCCTGCGTTGTTGAACCACATTTTGCCAAAGTTATCCTGGGCCAGACCCCACTGGCCTCCGTTGGGGGCCGTGGGCTCCTTGAGAGCGCCCTTTGGGTTCCATTTGAGCCGGAAAGAATTATACGTGGTGTAGATCCAGTTATCCATGGACCAGACCAAGCCGCTAGGCTGGTGCTCCATGTTTCCACCGCGGGGCCCGCCAATGTAGAAGAGCTCCTTGGTATCGGCCACGCCGTCCCCGTTGGTATCCCGGTGCATCGTAATATCAAGCGTGTCGGTCAGTCCGACAAGAACACGGTCATCCAAGGGGAGAACCATCCTGGGAATCAGAAGGTTGTCGAGGTAGACGGTGTGTTTGTCGAAGACGCCATTCCGCTTGGTACTTTCGTGGCGGGAGATCCGGCTCACGGGGGCGTGCTCATTAGAACCATCGGCGTCCTGCATGTAGGTACGCATTTCAACGACGTACATGCGGCCGTTGCCGTCGAAGGCAATTGCGGCGGGTTCCTTGACGTCGGGTTCGCTTAAAACAAGTTCAAGGCTGTAGCCTTCGGGCAGCTGGATTTTCTTGAGCTCATCTGCGGGGGTCAGCATTGGAACCTTGTAAGGTTCAGGCAACGAAGGCGCAGGAGCTGTGGGTTGCTGCGCCGCGGCCGTAAGAAGGCTGGCCAGCAATAGGGAGGCAACGGTAGACGGCTGTTTCATGGAGAGTGGGTCGCGCGCTATTCGCGGGTGATGACTTCATCGAGGTTCAAGAGGACGTTCGCGGTGAGCGTATACGCCGCCAGCTCGTATGCGGGAAAAGAAACATCGGGGGTCGACGCTCCCTGGGAGGTTAAGAGCGCAGCTTTATCCGCCATTTTCTGATACCGCTCCAGCCTCGTTTCCAAACCTTTCTGGAGGATTTGAACTTCACTCGCTTGTGCTGGACGGCAGGTGACTTTCTCAAACGCCCATTGAATGCGGGCGGTGGTGGATGGACCGCCCTCGCGCAACATGCGCTGCGCAAGAACGCGCGCGGCTTCGACGTAAGTGACCTCATTCAGGAGCGAGAGAGCCTGCAAGGGCGTGTTCGTGCGAGCGCGTTTGACCGCGCAAGTCTCGCGGGTAGGCGCGTCGAAAAGCAGCATCGAGGGGGGCGCTGCCGTGCGTTTCCAAATGGTGTACAGGGAGCGGCGGTAAAGGCCCTGCTCTTTGTCCGGCTTGTATCCCAGCAAGTCGCCGTAGCGGCTTGTTTCGTCCCAGACGCCCTCGGGCATGTAGGGGCGCACGCTGGGCCCGCCCACCTTCTCTACGAGCAAACCGCTCACTGCCAAAGCCTGGTCGCGCAAAAGTTCCCCTGATAGCCGGAACCTCGGCCCGCGCGCCAGCAACCGGTTGTCAGGATCCCGCTCAAGGAGTTCAGGCGTGACTTTGGAGGACTGCTGGTAGGAGGCGCTCATGAGGAGCATTTTTTGAAGCGCCTTCATATCCCAGGCCTGAGCAGGCACCCCGCCAACCGGGGGCAGCGCGGTGGGGTGCATAAACTCTACGGCGAGCCAATCCAGCAGCTCCGGGTGAATTGGCCACTCCGCCTGAACTCCGAAGTTCTCGGTGCTTTTGACAATCCCAACCCCGAAAAAACGTTCCCAAGCCCGGTTCACCCAGACCCTCGCCGTTAGTGGGTTTTTGTCCGAAACCATCCATTGCGCAAGCCCCAGCCGGTTCATGGGGGCACCCTCCGGCATCGGAGGCAGAGAGGCAGGCAGGCCGCGGCTGACGGCATCGCCTGGTTTGTCATATTCGCCGCGCTTCAAGATGAAGGCCTCTTTAGGCTGGGCTTTCTCCTGCATCACCATCACGGACTGAATGGATTCGACGAAACTTTTCTCCGCACCGCGTGCCGAAACGAGCGATTCCAACGCCCTCCGTTCCGTGTTTTCCGTATGGGTTACAAAAAACGTCTGTAAAGCGGTCTTCTGAGCCGCCGAACGTTTGGAAGGCTCGAGTGCCAAGATCGCCCTGACGGGGCCCAGTGCTTTTTCAGGATCCAAAAACACCAGAGACGGATCCCTCCCAGAAACGGAAACCCTGAGCCGGCCGAAGGTCGCCGAGCCCCCGTTATCCTGCTTGAGGCGAACCGTGAGTTGAAGCGGCTCCTGCGACCCGACAAACTCGTCCGCTACAAAAACCGCTTTTCCGGGCTTTCCAGCCTGCGACGCCTCAGGCGCCCAGCCTTTTCCGGCTTCAAGCCCGGCCGCCGCCTTCACCGAAAAACCACCGGCAAGGGAGCTCGCCTCCGCGCGATGAAATTTAACCTTTTTGGGCGCCGCCCCACTTTTTGAGGTAATCTCAACCTCCAGGGTGGTCAGGATGGGGCCCATTTTGCCACCCCGAGCCGGGCCGGCATTGGGAAGGGAGGGATCGTTCAAGGACTCGATTTGCAAAGCGGAAAAGCGGCCGTCCGGAAGGTCGAGGGTCAAGGAGAGGGTGTCCTTGTCAGCGGTCTTTCCGGAGAGAAGGAAGGAGCCATCCTCCAACTTTTGAAGCGTGGCCCCGGCTTTGCTGGAGGCGTTCTGGCCCCCGGGCACGAGCCACAAGAGGGCTTCCTGCTCCAAGAGCGTTTTGAACGCGGGTTCCCACGCCGCTTGCGCGGCCGCGGTAGCGGAACGCTCTTTGGCGTAAAGCGCCTCCTTTTGCGCCGTCGCGGCGGTCAAAACAGCGATTTGCTTTTGTTGCTCCTCGTTGGGCAGGCGAATGATGGGGGCGGTATTTCCGGTTCTTCCGGCCCCTCCGCCGCCCAATATGCCGGTTTCCTCGTTGGAATTAAAAAAGGCGTAAAGTTGGAAAAATTCCTTCTGTGTAATCGGGTCGAATTTGTGGTCGTGGCAGCGGCAGCAGTTGAAGGTGAGCCCCAGCCAGGTCGAGCCTGTGGTTTCCACCCGGTCGATGACTGTTTCCACAAACCATTCCTCGGGAATCAGCCCGCCCTCGCCGTTGAGCCTGTGGTTGCGGTTAAAACCTGTGGCGACAATTTGTTCGCGGGTGGGATTTGGCAGAAGGTCGCCCGCAATTTGTTCGAGGGTGAACCGGTCGAAGGGCGTGTTTTTGTTGAAAGCCGCGATGGTCCAGTCCCGCCATGGCCACTGCTGGCGGCTTTCATCCGACTGAAAGCCGTTGCTGTCGGCATACCGGGCGAAATCCAGCCACTGGATGGCCATGCGTTCTCCGTAAGAAGGCAGGGCAAGCGCGCGGTCCACCATCCCCTCGTAGGCGGCCGGTCCCGTGTCCGAGAGATAAGCGTTTAACTGTGCCGGGGTCGGAGGCAGACCGGTGAGGTCCAAATGCACCCGGCGCGCCAGCGTTTCTTTCGGGGCGGCAGAGGCGGCAGAGAGGCCCTCCTTTTTGAGACGCTCGAGGATGAAAGCATCGACGGGGTGGGTTGCAGGGGCTCCCGGGGGGAGCGGGGGCCTCTTGGGGGGGAGAAACGCCCAATGCCCTTCGTAGGGCGCCCCGTCTGCAATCCATTGCCTCAGAAGGGAGGCCTGTGCCGGAGCGATGGTTTTATGTTCCTTTGGAGGAGGCATCACCTCCTCGGAATCCTTCGAGGCAAGCCTCCTGAGCATTTCGCTCTCTTCGGGCTTGCCCGGCACAATCGCCCTCTCCCCAGATTTGGCTGGCTTGAGGGCCGCATCGCGCGAGTCCAGGCGCAGGTTCGCTTTTACTTTGGTTACATCGGGCCCGTGGCAAGAGAAGCAATTCTCAGACAGTAAAGGGCGGATGTCCCTGTTGAAGGAAACGGCGGCGAGCCCACTCGGAGCCCCCACCAAAGCCAATGCCAAGCTAAGAACGATGGAGGCGTGAGTAGGCGAAAGGAGCATGGCAGTTAGGAGAACCACCCGAGTTCACTAGCTTGCTTAGAAAAAAGATGCCGTTTCCTGCAAGCGGCCCCCTTGAACAGCTCTGATTGTGTGTTATAGGTGACGGTGTGTTGGCTAGTGTTTCATTAGCTTCAACGGTGTCCCACCCATATCCCCACCCAAAAAATCTCCCGTGGAATCTTCGTCTAAACAAAAAAAGGGAAATCCCAGCGCCTCCTCCAACAGCTCCTTCCTTGACATTCTGAGCCGCAATCAGATCCCCCTCTTGGCCGCAGGCCTTTTCCTTCTGGTTCTGGCGGTGTTTGGCGAGGCAAGAAACTTCACCTTCCTGAGCTACGACGACAACCAGTATATTCTGGAAATCCCGGCAGTGCGCGAAGGGCTGAGCCTCTCCAGCATCTGGTGGGCCGTCTCTCACAGCCACGTCGGTCAGTGGCACCCACTCACCAGTTGGTCTTTCATCTTTGACTCCAGCTTCTCTGGTTTGCCGGCTCAGTTGGCTGGGAAAAAAGGCCCCGACGCTGCGGGCTGGTTCCACCTCCACAACGTCCTTCTGCACGGTGCCGCAGCCGCCCTTCTGTTTCTCGCCCTGCGCAAACTGACTGGCTCGGTCTGGCGCAGCGCCTTTGCCGCCGCCATTTTTGCAGTCCACCCCCTGCGGGCGGAGTCCGTCGCCTGGGTGACCGAGCGTAAAGACGTGCTAAGCGGCCTCTTTCTGATGGCGACCCTCTGGGCCTACGGGTTTTATGCGGAAAAAAGCGCCTCCCGGAAGCGCCACGTCCTACTGTGCATCCTGTTTGCCCTGGGACTCTTGGCAAAACCCATGCTGGTGACCCTTCCCTTCGTTTTCCTGCTGCTAGACATCTGGCCGCTCAACCGTTTGGACATCGAACCGGCCGTTTCCGGCAACTGGCAGCCCACGCTAAAGCAGGCCATTCCCCTGATCAGAGAGAAACTACCGCTCTTTATCATGGCTTTTGCCTCCGCCATTGGCGCCGTTTTTGCGGTCGGCACCCCCTTCCGCCCGATTCCGATCCTGCCGCTGCTGCCCAGGCTGGAGTACATTCCAGTTTCCTATGTGAACTACTTCAAGCAGTTGTTCATTCCGGTCAATCTCTCCCCGCATTACCCCTTTGTCGTGGAAGGCCCTGCCCTTTGGAAAGTGGCGGGTTCGGTCGCCGTGCTTCTTGTTTTGAGCTGGCTAGCCTGGTCCTGGAGGAAAAAGCAACCCTCCTTCCTGCTCGGATGGCTTTGGTTTTTGGGCACCCTTTTGCCAGTCATCGGACTGGTCCCGGGAGGCATTCAGATCGCCGCGGATCGCTACACGTACCTCCCGCAAATCGGCCTCGGAATCGCGATCGCCTGGGTGTTCGGCTCCCTCGTGAGCACGCAGCTCCAAAAGCAGACTGCCGCCGTCGCCGGCGTAGCCGTCGTCGCCTTGTTGTCCGTCGCTGCAGCCCAGCAAACCGCCATCTGGAAGGACGACGAATCCCTGTGGACGCACTCCCTGAAGGTCACTAAGGACAACGATTACGCCGATGAAAAGCTGGCCTCCGCCTACCAGGCCCGGGCCCTTAGGGAGACGCCCGAAAAGGCTCAGGAGCTTCGAAAAGAAGCAGAGCGGCTCTTCAGAGATGCCATCCGCCTCAACCCCCACCTCGTCGGCTCCCTCAACAACCTGAGTGTCCTATTACGCAGCAAGGGCGAATTGCCGGAAGCCATCACGCTCCAAGCCAAGGCGGCGGCCGAACACCCGACCTGGGGGCTGATGCATCGCAATCTGGCCAGTGTACTTACCCAGAACCGCAATTACGAAGAGGCGGCGGTGAGTTTTGAAAAGGCGATTTCTTTGGACGCCAACGATATTGAGTCCCACTACAATTTGGGCCTGATCCTGAGCGAAACCAAGACCGACCCCGAGAGCCTTCAGAAGGCCATGGTCCATTTCCAGGCCGCCGTGCGTCTACAACCCCGGTTTGCTGAGGCGCACTTTAGCATCGGGAACGCCCTCTACAGACAGGGCAAGGTCGACGAAGCCATCGCCAGTTTCCGCCGTGCGATCGAAAGCGACCCGCGGCATGCGCGCGCCTGCAACAATCTGGCCAGCCTGTTGGGGACAAAGGGAGAAAAAGACGAACCGATGCGCCTCTACACTCAGGCCGTCAACATCGATCCAAACTACATTGAAGCCTACCGGAATCTTGCAGAAGCCCTGATCAAGGCTGGCAATGGGGCGTCTGCGGTTCAGGTCTGGAAAACGGCGCTCGAAAAGAGCCCGAACGACCTTCCAACCCTCTACCGCCTTGCCTGGATCATGGCCACGCACCCGGACCCGGCTGTGCGCCGGACATTCGAACCCGTGGACCTTGCAAAACGCGGAATGGAGCTCACCCAAGGCAAGGAACCCGCATTCCTCGACGCGCTCGCCGCCGCGTACGCCCAGAGCAGTCGCTTTTCAGAGGCCTGCGAGCTCGTCACGAAGGCGATCGAGATCCTGCCCCAAGGCAAGACCTCCCCTCAGGCGGACGCACTGCGCGCTCGATTGGCCCTATACAAAGAAGAAAAGCCCTACCGCGAACCCATCCCCGGACAGTAGGTTTTCATGCGGATTCTCATTACCGGAATCTGCGGCTTCGCAGGAAGCCACCTCGCGCGCGGGCTCCTGCAAGCGCGCGAGGGGATTCGTATTTCTGGGGTGGATAACCTCTCCCGGCCAGGCTCCGAAACCAACCTCGCGCCCCTGCGCGCCCTCGGGTGCGAGATCACTGTAGCGGACCTCCGCGACCCCTCGGTTCTCCAAAACTTCCCGGCGGCAGACTGGCTGATCGATGCCGCCGCGGAACCCTCCGTGCTCGCGGGCATTTCAGGAGGATCCTCCGCGGGAGATCTGCTCAACAACAACCTTTTCAGCACCGTTCCGATGCTGGAGTTTTGCCGGCGCCACGCCGCCGTTTTCACGCTCCTTTCCACAAGCCGAGTCTACGGAATCAAACCCCTGTGCGGCATTCCCCTCACGGTCACAAACCAAGCGTTTACTCCTGAAACTGGGTCCGGATTCAGCCAGGGTGTTTCAGAAGCTTTCCCGAGTACTGCGCCCGTTTCCCTGTACGGCGCCTCCAAATTGTGCGCGGAAACCCTCGCCCTCGAATTTGGCGAGGCCTTCGGCTTTCCTGTCTGGCTCAACCGCTGCGGCGTTCTCGCCGGGGCCGGCCAGTTTGGCAAAGCCGACCAAGGCATCTTTTCCTTCTGGATCCATCGCTGGGCCGCCAAGCTGCCCCTCAAATACATCGGGTTTGGCGGACACGGCTACCAGGTGCGCGACTGCCTGCACCCCTCGGATCTGGTTTCCTTGCTTCTCCAGCAGTTCGATGCCGGAGCCGCCCAGCAAAAAACCCGCGTGTTTAACGTGTCCGGAGGCGCTCCAAGCGCGATGTCCCTAAGTCAACTCAGCCGTTGGTGCACTGAAAGGCTGGGCGCGCATTCGGTCGCCGCCGACCCGCAGGAACGGCCTTATGACCTTCCCTGGGTCGTGCTCGACTCTGGGCTGGCAAAAGAGACCTGGCAGTGGCATCCTAGGAGAAACGCTGAGTCCATTGTTGAGGAAATCGCCGGGCACGCCCTAGCAAATCCCCAATGGCTGGACCTGTGTACTCCCTGAAGAAAGCCTAACGCCGTGAATGCATCCCCGCTTTCCCTGCTCTCCATCGTCATCCCCGCCCGCAATGAGGAGGGCGCCATGCCGTCCACACTCCGGCATCTCCACGTGGAGTTGGCCCTGAGAAAAGTCCCCCACGAAATCGTTGTGGTGGATGACGGTTCCACAGACTCGACTTGGGCGGTGCTGGAGGAAATCGCCCGTGAAATCCCAGAAGTCCGGCCGGTGAGAAACACCGGTCTGAACGGCTTTGGACGCGCCATCCAGCACGGATTTGCTTCCATGCGCGGCGATGCGGTCGTGGTGATGATGGCGGACGAGTCCGACGACTGCCGGGATGTGGTGCGCTACTGGGAAATTTTGAACGAGGGGTATGACTGCGTATTTGGCAGCCGTTTTATGCGTGGCGGGGGAGTGATCGACTACCCCTGGATCAAGCTTTTCCTGAACCGGATCTTCAACCTCTTCATCCGGGTTCTTTTCCGCATCAAACTGAACGACACCACCAACGCTTTTAAAGCCTACCGCCGTTCGGTGATTACCGGCGTTGCCCCCATCCTTTCCCAACATTTTAACCTGACGGTCGAACTTCCCCTCAAGGCGATCGTCCGCGGTTACTCGTGGAAGGTCATTCCCATCACCTGGCGCAACCGCCGTTTCGGGGTGGCCAAACTTAAAATCGCTGAAATGGGCAGCCGCTATTTGTTTATCTGCCTTTACTGCTGGCTGGAAAAAACCCTCAGTCGCGGAGACTACAAAAAGCCGGCGGCGGACCCCATTTCGGGGCTTCTCACGGCTCCGCACCCGAATTCCTCCCCTCTTTAAGCAAAAAATGTCCTCAAAACGTATCCTTGTCACAGGTTCCTCGGGATTGATCGGCTCCGAGATTTGCCTGTTTTTTGCGCAGCAGGGATATGAAATCCACGGGGTCGACAACAATCAGAGGGCGGTTTTTTTCGGCCCCCAAGGCGACACCACCTGGAACAGGGATCGTCTTCTGGGGTTGATTCCAAGCCTGACCGTGCACGCCCTTGATGTGCGCGACCGCGAGCGCATCCTGCTTCTTGTCGATGAACTGAGACCGGCCGCCATCGTTCATGCGGCGGCCCAACCCTCCCACGATCTGGCGGCGGCCATCCCCTTCGATGATTTTGACACTAACGCCGTCGGCACGCTGAACCTGCTGGAAGCTGCCCGCCGTTTTTGCCCGGAGGCGCCCTTTATTCATTTTTCCACTAACAAGGTCTATGGAGACCGTCCCAATTCCGTTGCGTTACACGAACTGGAAACCCGGTGGGACTTTGCCGACCCAGCCTACGCAAACGGGATTCCAGAAAGTTTCTCGGTGGACCAGTGCAAACACTCTCTGTTTGGCGCTTCAAAACTGGCCTCAGACATTTTGGTCCAGGAATACGGCCGCTACTTTGGCATGCCCACCTGCTGCTTGCGGGGGGGCTGCCTCACCGGCCCCAACCATTCCGGCGTGCAGTTACACGGATTTCTGAGCTATCTGGTGCGCTGCAACCTCGAGCGCCGCCCCTACACAGTGTTCGGGTACAAGGGCAAACAGGTGCGGGACAATATTCACAGCACGGACGTGGCCCACTTTGTCTGGGAGTTTTTCAAAGCCCCGCGATCTGCCGAGGTTTACAATCTGGGGGGCGGCAAGGACAACTCCTGCTCCATTTTGGAGGCTTTCACCGCCGTCGAAGCCCTCACGGGGATCGCCCAAGTGAGCACGTACTCCGATGCAGCTCGCCTGGGGGACCATATTTGTTACTACAGCGACCTCTCAAAACTGAAGTCGCATTACCCTCACTGGACCCTCGGCTTTTCCCTGAAACGTTCGCTGGAGGAAATGGTGGAGAGCTGGGAGCAGCGCATGGCCTAGTCCAGACGACCTTCTCTTTGGTTCTCATCGTTTCCCATGGCTTGACCCAGAGAAACCCTACCCGCTACACTCCCCTTTTTTACCGGAGGCCTCTATCTTGGAACTCAAAGACATCAAAGAGCTCATCGCTCTCTTTCGCAAAAACGACCTCTCCGAATTCGCCTTGGAGCAGGAAGGTTTTAAAATCAGCCTGAAACGGGGGGCCGACGCTCTTCCCGTTTACAGCCACCATCCGATGGCCCTTCCACAGGGCGCACCGCAGGCGCTTCCCGCACCGGCCGCTCCTGTAGCAGCGGCCGCACAGGAACCGTCTCACGACATCCAGTCTCCGATGGTAGGCACCTTCTACTCAGCCGCTTCGCCAGACTCCCCCGCGTTTGTCTCCGTCGGCCAGCAGATCACGCCCGATTCGGTCATTTGCATTATCGAGGCGATGAAGGTCATGAATGAAATCAAGGCCGAGACCGCTGGCATCGTGGTGGAAGTTCTCGCTGAAAATGGCAAACCCGTTCAGTACGGCCAGCCGCTTTTCCGCCTGCGCTAAGCCCCTCTTTTCCTGCGTCGGCCGTTTCACCCGCCGCGGCCCGCTCGGATTGGAGCTTCTCCTCCAGCCTCCCTTCTCTTTTTGTCTCTTATTTCTCTTTTCCCATGTTCAACAAGGTTCTGATCGCCAACCGGGGTGAAATCGCTTTGCGCGTCATCCGCGCCTGTAAAGAATTGGGAATCAAGACCCTCGCTGTCTATTCCGAGGCGGATGTCGACTCCCTCCACGTCCAACTCGCAGACCAGGCCGTTTGCATCGGACCCGCCGCCAGCAGCCAGTCCTATCTTAAAATTGACCGGATCATCTCCGCCGCTGAAATCGGCAACGTTGATGCAATCCACCCGGGGTACGGTTTTCTGGCAGAAAACGCGCACTTCGCCGAGGTCTGCGCCAGCTGCAACATCAAGTTCATCGGCCCATCCCCGTCCGCTATCCGTTCGATGGGGGACAAAAATATTGCCCGTGCCACAGCTCGCGCCGTGGGTGTCCCAGTGACTCCCGGCTCCAACGGCCTAGTCGAATCCGAGCACGAAGCGCTTCGCATCGCCCGGGAAATCGGCTTCCCTGTCATGATCAAGGCCGTGGCGGGTGGCGGCGGCCGGGGAATGCGCCCTGCCCACAACGACGGCTCCCTGGTCGCTGGCTTCCATAGCGCTCGGATGGAGGCGGAAAAGTGCTTTGGCAACAGTGGCGTTTACATCGAAAAACTCATCGAGAACCCGCACCATATCGAGTTTCAGATCATGGCGGATTCCCACGGCAACGTGGTGCATATCGGCGAACGCGACTGCTCCATGCAGCGCCGGAACCAGAAGATCATCGAAGAATGCCCCAGCCCGCTTCTCACCGAAGACCTCCGCCAGCGCATGGGCGAGGCATCCGTCCGCCTCGCTGAACACGTCAAGTACGAGGGCGCCGGGACCATTGAATATCTCGTGGACAATTCAGGTAACTTTTTCTTCATGGAAATGAATACCCGAATCCAGGTCGAGCATTGCATCACCGAGGAAGCGTACGGGATAGACCTCGTGAAAGAACAGATCAAGGTCGCCGCCGGGGAACCTCTTTCCCACTATGTCCGCGATGCAAAACGCCGCTATCATGCGATCGAATGCAGGATCAATGCAGAAGATCCCTCCAATAACTTCGCTCCCTGTCCAGGCAAAATCAATCTGTACTATGCTCCCGGAGGCCGCGGCGTCCGCATCGATTCTCATGCCTACACCGGTTACACGGTGCCGCCGCACTATGATTCAATGATTGGCAAAGTTATCGCGATGGGCACTTCGCGTGAAAACGCAATCGCTAGAATGCGGCGCGCCCTCGGGGAATATATTTTGCAGGGCATCAAAACCACCATCCCCTTTCAGCAGGCCATCATGCACGACCCTGATTTCGTTCGCGGCGTATACGATACGGGCTTCGTCTCCAAGCTGATTGACGCCCGGAACTCAGAGTTTGGGAAGAATCGTCAGTAAGGCAGCCTTTTGAACAAAGTGCTTGTCAGCCTGCGCAGATTCGATATCGTTAGCGAACAGTTGATGCGGGTGTAGCTCAGTTGGTAGAGCACTTCCTTGCCAAGGAAGATGTCGCGCGTTCGAGTCGCGTCACCCGCTCCCCCTTTTTAAGGGGAAAGCGCCTCAGGCTATCCGCCTCAGGCTATCCGCCTCAGGCTATCCGCCTCAGGCTAATACCTAAAGCATCACAGAAGGCCCGGGGCCAAGGGAGCCGCGTTCTCCAGCCCTCGCTTGCTCATTTTGTCCATTCCGGCAAATGTAATGCCAATGAAACAATGGTCCCTCACCCTGCACGGCCCCAACGGGATATTGAGCACATTTGATTCTGGGGAGACCCAGTTTGTGATCGGCACGGAAGAAGCCGCCAATGTGTTCACGGTCTCCGGTGACGATGTAGCCGCCAGACATGCCTGGCTGTGGCTTGCCGCTGAGCGCATACAGGTAGATGACCTTGGTGGAGGGACTCTGGTAAACGGGCATCCGATCACGGAGCGCGTGGAGGTGGAGTATCCGGCTTCGGTGCAGATGGGCTCGCTCACGCTCGTTGTGGAAGAGAAGGTGGCGAGTGCTAACAGATCCTCGGCGGTGACCATTGTTCAGCGCCCGGCTTCGAAGAGTGCTTCCAGCGTGAGCACGAAGGCGACCATCGTGACACGGTCGGGACCGCAGGCAGTGGTGCAGCACGAAGCAAATTCGGTGGCGGCACACCATGGGGAATATCAGTTGGTAAAAGAAATCGCGCGTGGCGGAATGGGGCAAATCTACTTTGGCGAGGATCCCCAACTCAAACGGCAGGTCGCGCTCAAAGTGAGCACCGTAAGTTATGGAGGCGAGGATCCCCGCTTTTCCAAGGAAGCGGAAGTACTCGCACATCTGGCGCACCCGAACATTGTGCCGATCTACAACATCGGCATGGATGCGCAGCGCCGGCCGTTTTCCCAACTCAGACACCAGGGGAGTTGCGTTTTTGCTCTGAGAGAGATAACATCTACTTATGCCTTCTTTTAAACGTATAACCCATAATCCCAACGTTATGGGAGGCAAGCCATGTATTCGAGGGATGCGTGTTACCGTTGGCACTATTGTAGGATTGATCGCCTCAGGTCATTCCGTGCAAGACGTTTTGCATCTGTATCCCTACCTTAGCAGATGACATCTCTGAGGCGTTGTCTTATGCCGCTTGGCGGGTAGTGAGGCGCCGGGGACAGACACTTTCCCAAACTCCAGTCGCCGCTCCCCGCTCTCAGAGGTGCGGGCTAAGTTCCGGAGGAATGCGAGTAAGTCTGGGGCGCTTGTCAGGTCAGCACCGGCAGCCTCCCACCAGCGTGTGGTGCGTTCAGATACACCGAAGAGGTGCAGGGGACAGACACTGACAAGTGAGATTGAGCAGAATAAAACCGAAATCACTTTTACCCCCCGGCAGGATTCCTTCAACTGCCACGCGATGATCGTTAAAAGCAAAAACTATGCGCGCGGGAAAGTGTCTGTCCCCAGCCTCTCTACTCTTCGCTCCCGCGTCTGTTTGATCGGCTCTCTGCCGGATTTCATGGCCGAGTTTGAGCGGTCACGAGCGCAACTCGGCGAGACGCAACTTTTCCTCCGTCGGCGTGAGCAGCATGTGGACAACGGCCCCGCATTCCACTCGACAATCTTTTTCGAGCATCGGCTTCTCCTCGGACAGGCGCACATTTTCCATGCGCACGCCTCTGCCGCGCCGTAGCGAGAGTGCCTAGGCAGGCAGCTCGCGGTTGAAAGGCGTGGCCCGCGTCACTTAGTTGGACGACTCCAGCGGTTCCCCGACATCGAGACGCGATGCCTGCTCCGACGTGCCGCCGCCAAGGAATGTGAGTTCGATGTTCTTAAAGAATACCTCCTCGATGCGCGGCCTCCGCAGCCACACGACCGCCGAACAGAGTTGCCTTTAGCGCCCCCCCCTGGGCTGCAAGGGAAAGACACTCCGGCGTAATAAAAGAATGGGCAGTCTCAGAGCTGCGTATTCACTGATCTCTGTTGATGTCCTTAGCGCGGCCCGCGAGCATCAGGCGCGCGCGAGATTCGGAAATTTGGCGAAAAGCAATTTCCTCATTTTCGCTGCCTCACCACCCTGCGACTCGGGAAATTTGATGGAACGCCCACCAATTTACGATACCGTGAACCACATGTTTCGTGATGGCGTTTACCGACACGACGGCCAAGGCCGGCGAAAAACAGACCTATCGCGTCATCGCAGTGAACATCGCGGCGTTCACCGCGGGACTGCGCTCAGCGGGAACAAACGCGGAATAAAGGCGGCGTTCACCGCCCTCGTTGCCCTTTCGCTCGCGGGTTTGCTTCGAGGATCGGATGCAGCCGATATCGACTGGGTGACGGTAGGTGATCCGGGAAATCCCGCCGACACCACCGGCTTCGGTGCCGTACCGTACGTGTTTCAAATCGCGAAGCACGAGGTGAGTAACGAGCAGTACGTGGAATTTCTCAACGCCGTCGCGAAAAGCGATACGCATGGACTCTGGAGCGAAAGCATGGGCGCACCGTTGTTGCGGGACCTCGGCCAGGGCGGGATCCAGGAGAATCTGCCTGTATTCGCGGAGCGCACCGGCCCGCCTGGAGCCTACCGCTATGGCTGCCTGGCTGGTTGGGAGAAGAAGCCGGTGGTTTACGTCACGTTTCTCCGCGCGATGCGGTTCGCGAACTGGCGGCACCACGGCGCGGGAAGCGGCGGCACGGAAAACGGCGCTTACGATCTTGCGAAGGGCGGCCTCGCACCGCGGGAGGCCGGGGCGAGGGTCTGGATTCCGTCGGAGGACGAGTGGTACAAGGCGGCTTACTATCAGCCGGCGAGCCTGGGCGGACCGACCGGCGAGTATTGGCGCTATGCCACGCGCAGCAACGACCAACCGAAGGCCGTGGAGCCGGGCTCCGAGCTGGCGAACGCAGCGATTTTTGGACACATGCACCAATTCCGCCTCCTCGCGCCCGTCGGCAGCGTGCCGAACGCATCCAGCCACTACGGCACGCTCGATCAGTCTGGCAACGCGTGGGAATGGAACGAGGCGATCCTCTTCGGTACCAAACGCGGCATCCGCGGCGGAAGTGTCAGTCACCCCTACGAGTACCTCGAGTCGATCGTCCGCTCGAACGCCCGTCCCGAACGCGAGTATCCGTCCACCGGATTCCGGCTCGCTCGCCGCGTCCCCACCGGCGCCGGAGGACTGCCATGATCCACCGACTCCCCAGATTGGACCCGCGGTGGATCGCCCTGGCACTGCCCCTGCTCGGCGGCCAGGTCGCCGCCGCCCCGGGCTGGCGCGCCCAACTCGAACCGATGTTTGAAGCACATTGTCTCAAATGCCACGACGCGGACGAGAAGAAAGGCGGACTCGACCTGGACGGGCTCCCCTGGAATCCGGCGGACGCCGGGAATCAACAACTGTGGACGAAGATTCTCGACCAAGTGGAAAAGGACGAGATGCCGCCCAAGCGGAAATCCCGCCCGCCGGAGGCCCTGCGCCACGGCTATCTCACAGCCTTGCGCGAAGCCCTGCACCGAGATTCGCTGGAGCGGCAGCAACGCGACGGTCGGGTCGTGTTTCGCAGACTGAACCGTGCGGAGTACGCGAATACGCTACATGATCTGCTGGGGACGGACACGGCGCTGCAAGGCCTCCTGCCGCAAGATCCGACGGCGGGCGGCTTCGACAACATCGGAGCCGCGCTCAACCTCTCGACCGAACACCTCGAACGCTACCTTCAGGCCGCCGCCCGCGCCCTCAAGGCGGCCACCGTGACGACACCGCCGCCCCCGCGCGCAAAGACCCGCCTCGACTACTCCGAAACGTGGCACGACTGGAACCACGGCTTTCAGACGGGAGCGTGGGCCGTGTCGCCCGAAGGATTCCTGGCCATTTACTGGGGCGGCAGCGGGCCCCCGCACGGGACGCTCCGAGCGTGGTCACCTCCTGTGCCGGACGAGCGCTATCGATTTCGCGTTCGGGCGCGGGCCATGATCACCAAGGACGGCCATCTGGCGAAACCGGCCGACCGATCCCGGCCGGACCGAAACATCATGCTCAAGCTGGCCCTCACCGGGGAGTCGCCCTCCAGCGCCACGTACGGGGAAGAGTTTCACGAGATGAGCCCGTCGGAATTCGGCGAGTTCACCTATGAGGCCGCGGTACCGGAGAGACACACGCTCTATGTCGCTCCGCATCGCATCGTGCCGGAGACGGCCGGGGAAAAACCGATGGAGCGGGGACTCTGCGCGGTGGTGGAATGGGTGGAGATCGAGGGCCCGCTTTATGAAACGTGGCCGCCCGCAGGCCATCGCCTGCTTTACGGCGACCTGCCGCTCGTGCCCGAAAACGCGGCGGAGCCCGAGAAAAACCTCCGCCCGTATTCACAGCAGCCCGACGCCGATGCCGCCCGGCTCCTGCGCGGTTTCCTCGGACGTGTCTTCCGCCGGCCGGCAACCGATCAGGAAGTGGCCGAGCATCTGGCACTCTTCCGCGAGCAGCAGCGCGCTGGAAGGCGTTTCGACGAATCGCTCCGAGCCGCCTACAAAATGGCGCTGTGTTCGCCGGCGTTTCTCTTTCTCCAGGAAAAATCCGGGCGGCTCGACAATTACGCGCTCGCCACCCGCCTGAGCCTGGCGATTTGGAGCAGTGCGCCCGACGAGGAACTCCTACAGCAGGCGGCCAAAGACGGACTCTCTGACCCCGTGACGCTGCGCGCGCAAACGGAGCGGTTACTCGCGTCCCCGAAGGCCAGGCGCTTCACCCAAACCTTTCTCGGCGGCTGGCTGAACCTGCGTGAAATCGATTTCACCCAGCCCGACACGAAGCTCTACCCCGAGTTCGAGCCTTACCTCCAGCAAAGCATGCTGCGCGAGAGCGAGGCGTTCTTCGAAACGCTGCTGCGCGGCAACCTCAGCGTCCGCAATGTCGTCCACAGCGATTTCCTGATGCTCAACGAGCGGTTGGCCGAGCACTACGGCATTGCCGGCGTGAAGGGCGACCACATCCGCCACGTCCCGCTCCCGGCGAATTCACACCGCGGCGGGTTCCTCACGCAGGGCGCTGTCTTGAAAGTCTCCGCGAACGGCACCGCCACCTCGCCCGTCGTGCGGGGAGCCTACGTGCTCGATCGCATCCTCGGCTCCCCGCCCGCTCCTCCCCCTAAGGACGTGCCCGCGCTCGAGCCCGACATCCGGGGCGCCACCACCATCCGCGAACAATTGACCAAACACCGCGACCAACCGGCGTGCGCCGGTTGCCATGCAAAGCTCGACCCGCCCGGTTTTGCCCTGGAGAACTTCGACGTCATCGGTCGCTGGCGGGCCAACTACCGTGCGATCCCGGAGAAAGCGAAGGACGCCATCGTGAAGATTCCGGGAACCGACATTCGCCACTACATCGACGGACCCGCGGTCGATCCGAGCTACAGGCTTGCCGACGGGCAGACCTTTCGCGACATCGACGAGTTTAAGCAACTCCTGCAGCCGCATCCCGAGCAGCTCGCCCGTTGTGTAGTGGAAAAGCTCATCGCCCATCTCACGGGGGCAACCCCGCAGTTCGCAGACCGCGAGGTCGTCACGGAAATTGTCTCCCGCACCCGCCCAGGGGACTTCGGCCTGCGCGATCTGCTGCACGAAGTTATTCAAAGCCGCCTCTTCCTACACAAATGATTCCCCCCATGAAAAACGTCACCATCACGACACGTCGCACGCTCTCCCGCCGCACGTTTCTCAAAGGCACCGGAGTCTCCCTCGCCCTGCCCTGGCTCGACGCGATGCACGCCGCGTTCGCCGCCGAACCAGTGGCGCCGCGTCGGTTCATCGGCATCCTGAACTATTTCAGCTTTCACGCGCCGTACCTTTTTCCAGCCGAGCAAGGCACGGAGTACACCCCCACCCCCTACCTCGAACTGCTCGGCGAGCATCGTCGCGACTTCAGCCTCATCTCCGGACTCAACCACCCCGAAGTGCGCGACGGCCATGCCTCCGACAAATCGTTCTTCACCGGAGCGCCGCACCCCGGGTCGCCCTCGTTCCGGAACACAGTTTCACTCGACCAACTCGCCTCCTCCCAGATCGGCCCTTCGACCCGCTTCGCCTCGCTGAATTTTTCTACAAGCGGAAACTACAGCTGCAGCTACACCTCCCGCGGCGTAGCCGTGCCGCCCGAGACGAGCGCCGCGCGCATGTTCGCCCGCCTCTTCGTCGACGGCACTCCCGCGGAGGTCACCGAGGAGATCGCCCGCATCGGCGAAGGCCAGTCGATCCTCGACCGCATCTCCGGCCAGGCCCGGCAACTTCAACGCAACGTTGGCTCCGCTGATCGCGACAAACTCGACCAGTACTTCACGAGCGTGCGCGAGTTGGAGGGCCGTATGAAAAAAGCCGCGGCCTACGCCAGCCAGCCCAAACCAAGTCCAGGCGTCGCTCCCATCCGCGACCCCGGACTCGGTGAGGACACCGCGCATTTCGGCTGCATGATGGACGTCGCCCGCCTTGCGCTTCAGACCGATCTCACCCGGATTGTCACACTCTACTTCGTCGGTACGAGCAAAACCCCCTCGCGCCCCGCCGACAGTTTTGCCTACCACGACCTCAGCCATCACGGACAGGACAAGGGAAAGATCGAGCGACTGGCAATTCTCGAGCGCGACGTCATCCGCGAATGGGGCCGCCTCATCGGCAAACTCAAGTCCACCCCCGAGCACGGACGCCGACTTCTCGACCAAACCATGGTCGTCATGGGCGCAGGCATGGGCAACGCCTCCAGCCACGACGCGACGAATCTGCCAATTCTCGTCGCCGGAGGCGGTTTCAAGCACGGACGTCACATCACCCACGATCCAAAAAGCCCGCCGCCGCTCTGCAACCTTTGGGTCCAAACGCTGCACCACCTCGGCGTCGAAACCGAGAAATTCGGCACAAGCAAAGGCCAGACGATCGCCGGGCTGGACGTCGCCTGAGTCTCGCTGGGGCTAGCCCGCCCGTTTGCGTTAATGCAAATCAACACAGGTGCGTTTGGCCCATTCGTTATGACCTCCCGGGATTCCTTGGAAATGGCTGCCTTTCAACGCATCGGCCAAGGCTTTGGCGTGCTGAATCAGAATAAGGATGTCTTCGGTAGCCCCGTATATATCGACTCCACCCTGGTACGCGCACAGCGTCGCGATGTTGTCCCAGCGCTCGAACAGCATCAGGCCGATGGGCAGAGTGGTTCGTAGCCGGCTTTGGCTGCGGCGTTGAAGGCATCCGATCACAGAGCGCGTGGAGGTGGAGTATCCGGCTTCCGTGCAGATGGGATCGATCACGCTCGTTGTGGAAGGGAAGGTGGCGAGTGCGAACAGATCCTCGGCGGTGACCATTGTGCAGCGCCGGGCATCGAAGAGTGCTTCCAGCGTGAGCACGGAGGCGACCATCGTGATACGGTTTGGACCGCAGGCAGTTGTCATCTTTGGGCCAGCGGATTTAAACAAGCCGTCCCCCACCTGTGAATACACCCTCGTGCGCGAAATCGCCCGTGGTGGAACGGGCCAGATCTACTTCGGCGAGGATCCCCAACTCAAACGGCAGGTCACTGTCAAAGTGAGCACCGTGAGTTATGGAGGTGAGGACCCCAGGTTCTCAAAGGAGGCCAAGGTCCTTCCGCACTTGGCTCATCCAAACATCGTGGCGATCTACAACATCGGAGTGGACGCTCAAAGCAGGCCGTTCTACTCGATGAAATTGGTGAAGGGGCGTACGCTGCAGGCGGTGTGTTCAAGAGATGCCATTCGGAGGACTTCTTGCGTATGGCGAGTTTAATTCCTCTTCTGCTAGGTTTTTTGGGGCGCCCCGCTGTAATGCCGCGCGCGCGGCGGAAACCCGGAGAAAAGAGATTTCTGCCCATTCAGAAACGCCTCAATTTTGCCACCGGTTAGATTTGGAAAAATTCGTTGCTAAGGATCGGCTCTCACCAAACCGTTGTATCCCGACATGCGTTCTTCCGACGAACAACATCATCTCGCGCAGGTGCAGCGGCTTTTCCTCGATCACCAGCCGGCTCTGCGATCCTACGTGCTGTCCATCGTGCGTGATTTTGCGCTCGCGCAGGATGTGGTCCAGGAGACCTTTCTCGCTGTCACGCGGAAGGCGGGGCAATTCGACCTCGCCACCCATTTTCTCGCGTGGGCCTGTGCGATTGCTCGTTTCGAGGCACTTGCGGCGCTGCGTCGTGCGAACCGCCCGGCGCTCAGCGAGGAGACGCTGGCGCTTTTGTCCGCCAGCGAGGCCGCAGCCACGCCCGACTATCGCGCGGACTGGCTGAGCCGGTGCCTCGCTCGGCTGACGCCGACGGTACAGAAAATGTTGCGCCTGCGTTACGAGGACGCGCTGAAGCCGGGCGAGATCGCGAAGCTCATCGGATGGACGCCGAACGCCGTCTGCGTGGCAACCTCCCGAGCTCGCACCGAGCTGCGCCAGTGCATCGAGGCATATCAAAAATCATAAGCTCACTCATGAACACGGAACGACTCGAACATCTGCTGCGCCAATATTTCGACGGAGAAATCACGGACGATGAAATCGCGGAGCTGGACGCGGCACTCCACATCCGGCCGGATGCGCGGGAGCACTTCTGGAATGAGGCGCACATCCACGGCGCACTCCGCGAGTGGGGGCTTGAAAGCGGCAGCGCTATCGAGCTGCGCGCGCTGCAGTCTCCTAGCGAGGTAACTCGGGGCCACCGCGAAAAGTCACCGTGGCTTTCCTGGCGTCCGCGCGTCGCTGCAGCCGCCGGTGTGGTATTCGGACTTTTATGCGCATCGGTGGCATGGGCCTTGGCGTCGCCGCGTGCAGTCGCCACAGCATCGCGGTTGTTTGCTTTGGTGGATGGCAGCTTCGAGAAACAGTGCGGACGACTGCCTTCGGGTTTCCCAGTGCAGTTCGGAATCTGGAGCGGCGATGAATCGGTGGTGGTCGAGAAGCCCTCGGTGGAGACAAAGGACGGGCAGCGGTCACTCAGCTTTGTGCGTGCGGAACGGGAGCCGACGCTCCCGAACTACGGCGCGGCCTCGTGCGATGTATATCAGCTCGTGGACTTGAGGTCATTGAAGGCCGAAGCCGCTCTTGGTGATGCCACATTAGAGTTGTCGGTGCAGTTTCTCGATGGCCGTGAGTCGCAGGGCGAGCCAGTGAAGTTCATCTGCCGGGCCTCCGTGTTTGCGGGTTCGCCGGACGCAATTCTCGCTGAATGGCCGCTGACGCAGAAGGAGTCACTCGCCTCTGGTTCCGGCAGTTTCGACAGCATGGGCGGATCGCCGCGCTCCTGGCATCTGGTGACGACCAAGGTGCTGCTACCACCGCAGGCGGACTTCGCCGTGGTGCATCTTGTAGCTCACAAGCCAAAGAACCCCAGAGGCACCGAGGCCGTGTTTGGCGAGCAATTCGCCGACGATGTTCGCCTGACACTCAAGACTCAGCCGACGCTCCCGGTGCGTCTGGCCCAGCGTTGATCGCCTCTCCCATTTTCACCCGTCCAAACAACCGCCTATTCTCACCATGCACACCCGTCGCCACTTCCTTCGCAGCGCATCCTCGCTGATTGCGCTGCCCGCGCTTGAGTCCATTGGCTTCAAAGCGTTTGCCGCAGCGAAAACAGCCGCGCCGCCCAAGCGCATGGTCTTTCTGAGCTTCGGTTGGGGCGTCACGAATGAGACATGGTTCCCCGATGTAAAAACGACGGGCGAGTCGTGGGAGTTGTCGGAAGGATTGAAACCCCTCTCCCAGCATCACAATGACATCACTGTGGTGCAAGGTTGCTCCAACAGGTTTGCAAATGAGGCGCACTGGGGAAGCACCTTCTGGCTGACGGGGGCGAATCGCTATGCGGAGCCGGGGCAGAGCTTTCACAACAGCATCAGCGCGGACCAGGTCGCGGCGGCGCACCTCGGCAAAGACACGCGCTTTGCCTCCATCCAGCTCAACACGCCGGACGCCCAAAACTCCGGCCACGGTCCGGGTTTGTCGCTTGCCTGGGATATGCGCGGCAAGCCGGTCGCGGGGGTCGAAAACCCCGTCGCTGCCTTCCACCGCCTCTTTTCAAATGAAGCCACGCCCTTGAGTGAGCGCCAGGCCATGCTCGCGCAGAAGCGCAGCGTGCTCGACGCCGTAATGGAGGATGCGAAACGCGTGCAAAACGGCCTCACGAAGACCGACACCGACAAGCTGGACGAATATTTTCAAAGCATCCGCGACATCGAAGTGCGCCTCGGCAAAGACGAGCAATGGCTCAACGTCCCAAAATCCAAACCACCCGTCGCCGAGCCGAAACCGGGCCTTGCGGGGAAGGAGGAAATCAAAGTGATGTATGACATAATCGTCGCCGCGCTCCAAACCGACACGACGCGCGTGCTCACGTATCGGCAGCCGGTCGGCACGCTGCTTCAGAGCCTCGATCTAAAGGTCGCTCCGCATGACATGAGCCACTATTCGCCCGGCGATCGCATGGCGGCCTCGCAGAGGCGCGACACCACGCAAAGCGGGCTGCTGGCCGGATTGATCGACAAGCTCAAGGCCACGAAGGAAACCGACGGCAGCACCTTGTTCGATCACATCGCCCTCGCCTACGGCAGCAACATTCGCACGATCCATTACCTCGACAACTGCCCCACATTGCTCACCGGAGGCGGTGCGAAGCTAAAACTCGGTCACCACCTCGTGCTGCCGAAGGACACGCCTCTCTGCAATGTATGGCTAACGATGTTGCACGGCATCGGTGCCGATGCCGAACGGCATGGCGACAGCACCGCCGTGGTAAAGGAACTCATCTCGTAGTTCATCGTGCTGCTGACACGCCTCACGCCTTCACCGTGCACACTTCGGAGGGAGAACTGCATCCCCCTAAAGTCCTTCTTCCAAGCGCTCATCCTCTCTCCATGAACACCCGTCGCCAATTCTTACGCAGTTCCACTGCGCTCATCACGCTGCCCGTGCTCGAATCGCTCGGATTCAGGGCCTTCGCGGGATCCAAGCCCATCACTCCGCCCAAGCGCATGGTTTTCCTTGGCTTTGGCTGGGGCGTCACGAAAGAGACCTGGTTTCCTGACAAGACTAAGACCAGCGCGGACTGGCCGTTGCCTCCGGGGCTGAAGCCTTTGGCGCGGCATCACAAAGACATCACCGTTATCCAGAACCTCGCCAACAAATTCACCAACGAAGCGCATTGGGGCAGCACATTCTGGCTCACTGGGGCAAATCGTTATGGTGAACCAGGGCAGAGCTTTCACAACAGCATCTCCGCCGATCAGGTAGCGGCCGAGGCTTTTGGTAAGGACACGCGCTTCACCTCGCTCCAGCTCAGTTGCGAGAATGGCGAAGAAGCTGGTCACGGACCGGGTCTTTCTCTCGCCTGGGACCGCCGGGGCAAGCCGGTGTCCGGTTTCAACAATCCTGTTGTCGCGTTTCATCGCCTGTTTTCAGACGACACAACTCCGCTCGCGCAGCGGCAGGCGCAGCTCAAGCAAAAGCGCAGCGTGCTCGACACCGTGCTCGATGACGCCAGCAGCGTGGCGCGCGGCTTGGGCAAGGAGGACAACGACAAGCTCGCCGAATACCTGCAAAGCATCCGCGACATCGAGGTGCGGCTTTCAAAAGACGAGCAATGGCTGGACAAACCGAAACCAGCCCCTGCGGAGGACTCGCTGGAACCGAAGGGCGAGATCGCCGGCTACGAGGAGGTCAAGCTCATGTATGCGCTCATCGCAGCAGCCTTGCAGGCGGATGTCACACGCGTGGCGACGTATCGGCAGCCGGTGAGTTCGCTGCTGAAGAGCCTCAAGATCCCGTTCTCCGGGCACAACCTCAGCCACTACGGCCCCGGCCCACGCATGGATGCGAGCCAGCTACGCGATGCGAAGCAGGCCGAGCTGCTCGCGGGCTTGATCGACAAGCTCAAGGCCACGAGGGAGCCCGACGGCACCACGCTCTTTGACCACACCACACTGGCCTACGGCAGCAACATCCAAAGCATCCATTACCTGGACAACTGCCCCACGCTCATCACCGGTGGCGGCTCCGGCGTGAAGCTCGGGCAGCACCTCGTCATGAGCGATCCCAAGACGCCGCTTTGCAACCTTTGGCTCACGCTTCTGCATGGAAACGGCCTGGACATCGCTTCCCACGGTGACAGCACGGGGCTGATCCATGAACTCATCGCCTGAACATAAAGCATGAAACTAGCTGCGCTCCTTTGCCTTCCATTTTCCACCCTTCTTGCCGCCCCTCACGAGGCGCGCATGAACGAGGACCAGCGGGCTTTCTTCAAAAGCTACTGCCTCGACTGCCACGGCGCGGAAAAGCACAAGGCGGATGTCCGTTTGGATGACCTACCCTTCATCCTCTCGGACATTCCCACGGCAGAGCGCTGGCAAAAGGTGCTCAATGCACTCAACTCAGGCGAGATGCCCCCCGAGGACAAGAAGCAGCCACAGGCGGCCGAGAAGTCAAACTTCCTGCAGCATCTCTCCAGTACGATGGTTACGGCGAGGAAGGCGCTCGGCGACACAGGTGGCGTCATCACAATGCGCCGCCTCAACAAGCGCGAATATGAAAACACGATCGAGGACCTGCTCGGCGTAAAGGTGGATACGAAGGAGATGCCAAACGACGGTGGCGGCGGCACCTACGACACCTTCGGCAGATCTCTTTTCCTCTCAAGCGATCAGTTTGAGCAATACCTTACGCTGGCCCGCCGCGCGCTGGATCAGGTGATCGCCACCGGTCCCCGACCCGAGACACGGAAGGTTCACGTCGAAGCCGAGGAGGAAGCGAATCAACGCATCACCCACATCCTGCGGTTTTACCAGATGGGCGGCTACCGCGCTTACAAACAGTGGAAGGCGGCGAATGGCCGGCCGACCACCGACTTCGGTATCGTGGATGAGTCTGAGATGAAGTTCCGCCTGGGTGTCTGGGAGAAGAATACGGCACCGATGATTGATTACCTCACGCGGCCCGAAACGAAGACAGGCGCCCTGCTCACCATCCTCGATAGCAATCCGCAGGTGGGTATCGCGATACCCGATGAAATGCCGGCGGGCCGCTACCGGCTGCGCGCCAGCATCGGTGTGATCCCCGGCACCGTGCCCTCACGTCACTTTGTGGAGGCCGGCGTGCGCGGCAGGTCTCTTGAGGACGCGATGAACCTTATCGCCTGCCGCCACATCACTGCTCCGCAGGACAATCCGGAGGTCCTTGAGATCGACATCACCCTGCCCACGCTCACCGTGCCCTTGTCAGTGGAGATCGGTCCCGAAACCAAGAAGCGTATCACGCTCGGCGAGCGTGTCTTTGCTTTCCGAGAACGCATGCCAAACAATCGCGAGTACGCCGCGCAATTGTCCTCAAAGGCGCACGAGCAGACCGGATTCGGCGTTGATCCAGCGCTATGGATTGACTGGGTGGAATGGGAGGGGCCGCTCTTCGACACATGGCCGACAGCCGCCCACTCGCGTATTTTTTTCAAAGGCGACGCTGCGACCAAAGACGACGCGTATGCGCGCGAGGTCCTAGCGCGTTTCGCAGCGGCCGCCTTCCGAGGCAAGGAAGTGAAGCCGAGCTATCTCGACAAGCTCGTCGCGCATTTCCGCGAGAAGCGCGCATCGGGCGAGAGCTTCGAACAAGCCATGAAGGAGCCCCTAAGCATCGTCCTCTCCTCGCCGAGTTTTCTTTACCTCAACGAGATCGGGACTGCGTCAGGCCCCGCGACAACGGGAGCGGGTGAGGTGCACACGGTGAGTCTGGCAGCAAACAGCCGCGATACGGCCTCGTCGCCTACCCGTTCGCGCCTTCCATTGTCTGGAACAGAACTAGCCACGCGCCTTGCCTACTTCCTTTGGAACGCACCACCGGACGAGGAACTGCTGTCGCTCGGGAAATCGGGCGAACTCACAAAGCCCCCTGTGCTCGAGGCGCAGACCCGGCGCTTGCTTGCCTCGGCAAAATCATGGCGCTTTATCACCGGCTTCACCCATCAGTGGCTCGGCATGGAGCGGCTGGATTTCTTCCAGTTCAACTCCCGGCTTTACCCCGGCTTCGACGACAGCGTGAAACGCGCCGCGCGCGACGAGGTCTTTCATACAGTGCACACTATTTTGACGGAGAACATTTCCGTCACCTCGCTGCTCAAGTGCGACTTTGTGGTCATCAATGACCTGCTCGCCGATTACTACGGACTGGAAGCCTCCGGGCAGGGGTTTCGCAAGGTCCCGGTGGCACGGGAAACGCCGCGTGGTGGATTGCTAGGCATGGCCGCGGTGCTCGCGATGGGTTCCGATGGCGAGCGGTCTTCGCCCGTGGAGCGCGGGGCCTGGGTACTGCGCAAACTTTTGCACGATCCACCGCCGCCCGCGCCCCCCAATGTGCCCCAACTCAGTCGGCATTCCGGCAAGCTTCTTTCCGCCCGCGAACTGCTAACCGCGCACATGGAAGAGCCACAGTGCGCGCAGTGCCACAAGCGGATTGACCCCATCGGCTACGGCCTCGAGCACTTTAATGCCGCCGGCCTCTGGCGCGATGTCGAGGTCGCCGAAATCGCCTCCGGCTACACCGTCCGCAAATCAAAGGAGCATCCCATTGAATCTAGTGGCACACTGCCGGACGGGACAAAATTCGACGGCTTCTTCCAGCTCCGCGACGCCATCGCAAAACGCGAAAAGGCATTCGCTACGGGACTCATCGAAAACCTCGTGAGCTACGCCCTCGGACGCCCGTCGCAGTTTTCCGACGAAGACCTCTGCGCCGACATTCGCGTTCAGGCGCGCAAGGACAACCTCACGCTCCAAGCCATCATCCAGGCACTCGTCTCGAGCCGCGAGTTCCGGAGCAAGTGAGCACTGTCACCGACAAAAAATCTGTCTCAATCATGAAGTCAAAAATCTCAATTCAACTCCTCGCCGCCTTCGGCCTCTTCTCAACTGCCTCAGCCTACGCACAAAGCAGTGCCAAGGGCACTGTCTTGATCAAAGAAGATTTTAGTGGCGGTCAAATGCGTGTCGAGCCACAGAAATGGGGCGGCGGTCTCACTTGGAACATCCCCGAGACTTGGGAAATCCGAGATGGCGCCATCGCTTGCATCTACGATGGCAAGGCGCATCCCGGCAAAGCGCACGGCAAATCCATTGACCCGAAGTTCAAGGCGCACAACGTTCGTGTGAGCTACCGCATCCAGTTCGAGGGCGAAGGCGCGATGATGGACATGCTCATTAATGCACCGCTCAGGCCTGGAAAACCCGGCAGCGTCCTCTGGCACATTGGCGATGTGGTGACGCGCATCACCAAGCCGGAAGCGCGCGATGACATCTCCATCGGCGAGCGCGACTTCACCCGCGATGCGAGCCACCCCGCATTAAAAGGCAAGACGCTCGATCCCGCCGTCCTGGAGCTGCCAGAAGGCACCTTTCGCAGCGCTTATGGCATTCCAGGCGAGTCTACCTTCAAGAAACTCGGCCTTGTAACGGGCCAATGGTATCAGTTTGTCGTTGAGAACATCGGCACGAAGTGGACGCTGTGGGTGGACGGCGTGGAGGCGCTCTCGCTCAACCTCAAACGCTCGGACGTGGAAAAAGAGTCCGTCAACTTCATCGGCTTTGGCCCCTTCTTGCTCGACGACATCCTCATCGAGGAACTGCCTTAGTAGCCGAGCCAGAATCAATCCAGAGCACACCAACTCCAACCCTCCTTTTCCACCAATGCACACCCGGCGCCACTTTCTTCGCAGTGCAACATCGCTGATTGCCCTGCCCGCGCTTGAATCCCTGGGATTGAAAGCCTATGCCAAGACTTCCTCACAACGGATCACTTCTCCAGTAAAGCGGTTCGTGTGTATCGGTGCGAATCTCGGGCTGCACACCCCGGCGCTCTATCCGACCACGGTGGGTGTGGACTATGAAATGACCCCTTCGTTGGCGCCGCTGAGGGAGCTGCGGAATGATTTCACTCTTTTCTCCGGCCTGGATCACCGCGCGGGCGGCGGCCACGGCAACTGGCCGAACTTTCTGTGTGGGAAAAACCTCGGTGAGACATCGTTTGACCAGCGCTTGGCGGCCCGGCTCGGGGACGCAACCCGCTTTCAATCTCTCGTGCTGAGCGGGGGGGCTGGCGGCAGCTCCATGCCAATGAGCTATTTGAAGGGGAAAATCGCCCTGCCGGCCATCGAGCGGCCCAGTGTGCTTTATAAGAAACTATTTGCCTCAGCCAGTGACAGGGCGCGGACGGAGTATCTGCTCAAGTCTGGGCGCAGTGCGCTCGATTTCGTGATGCAGGATGCCACGGCGCTGCAGAAAAGCGTTAGCAGCTACGACCGGGCAAAGCTGGAAGAGTATTTCACCTCGGTGCGTGATGTGGAGGCTCGACTCGGCAGGCAGCTGGTGCGGGTCAACGAGGCAGTCCCCGAGGTGTCCTACGAACTGCCTGCAGCGGACCCGGTGGCCAACAACCTCATGGTGGAGCTGGAAACGATCTTTTATGAACTCATGGCGCTGGCGGTTCAGACGGACTCCACCCGGGTGATTTCCATGGTGCTGCCAGGAGGTGGGCAGACCTTCACCCTGGATGGCAAGATGCTGCGCTACGGCTACCACAATGCCTCCCACCACGGTAATGATCCGGAAAAAATTGCAGCGTTAACCGCGATCGACCGCGAAAACCTGCGTTGCTTCTCCGCGTTTGTAGCGAAGCTCAAAGCGGCCAGGGATGAGGAGGATCGGTCGCTGCTCGACAGCTCGATCATTCTCTTCGGCACCGGCATGGGCGATGCGAGCAGGCATTCGAACAACGACCTTCCCGCCCTTTTGGCGGGTGGCGGCTTCAAGCACGGGCGGCATCTGAGGTTCTCCCAGGAGAGCGTTGAGCATGAGCAGCGTCTGCTAGGCGATCTGTTCATCTCTATTGAAAGACGCCTCGGTATCGAGTCCGCCTCCTTCTGCTCCGCCAGCCATGGTCTCGATGATGTGCTGCTCTGATCGGTCACTACCATGCGAGAAAAAGTCTTCAAAACGTTAACGACACGGATATTGGCTATCCTGTTCGCTGCCAGCCTTCCGGCAGGCGGTTCGGAGAACCTGCCGGAGTCCGTGCGCCAGGTACTCGCAAGCCAGTGCACCGAATGTCATGACGCCGATGCCAAGAAAGGCGGGGTGAAACTTGATTTCGCACTTGCGGGGGCCGATATGAAAGTGGCGTGATCCTGCCGGTTTGAAAGTGCTGCCGAGAACGGACTCCGGCGCGGGGGGCTTCTTCTTTTTCTTCCCACCTTCCTCACAGATCGTCTACTTCTCCTCCTTCTACAGAGTTGGCTTCGTGG